>CAVIXW010000184.1:0-2023 GCA_963646785.1 Acutalibacteraceae bacterium | reverse complement strand
AACCAAGAGTTCACGATTGTCCGGATGGTCTCCGGCGGGGATCTTGGCTCTCCATGATGAAGAAGAAACCTTGCGATTGCCTCTTCGGTACTACCCCAGTATCTAGGGGAAGTATTTAACCATATCGAACCAGAAAGATTTCTTCCTGACTCGGCGAGACAGTGTCACCGAAATCGAAAATGATCGCGATGGTTGAATCGACTGAAGCACTCCATCCCTAAGAGATATTTATAACTTTACACGGCTTTGTTTTCACCCTTCCGATAAACCGGGAAAAAACGGGTTTTACTGGGAGTTCAGAGCGGAATCGGACTCCTTTATCCTGCGTACGAGGTACGTTATCACGAACACCGCGGCCGCGGCACCGAACAATCCTCCTACCGATCCGATGTCCGCAACGGAAAGGTTGTCGGTGACCACGCCGCCCACGATCGATCCCATAGCGATACCGATATTGAAGATCCCCGACTGCAGGGACATCGCGATGGCCGATGCATCGGAAGGTGCGACCCGCAGGACCTCGTTCTGGCCGATGATGCAGAACAGGGTGTACATCATACCCCATACCGAGCAGACCAGCACCAGCACCGGTCCGCAGGAGGACACGGGCCTCATCAGGAACAGCATGGCCATGGAGCATACGAACACCGTGGGGATCATGACGAACCTCCATTTCTCATAGCATTTCGTGAATATGATGCTCCCGATGATGCCCGCGATACCGAATGCGACCAGCGTCTGCGTGACGGCGCTGTCGGTGAAACCGGCGGTCTGGAGCAGGAACGGCTCTATGTAGCTGTAGGCCGTGAAATGGCCGGTGACGAAGACCGCTATTGTAATGTATATTCCCACCAGGACCTTGTTGCGGTAGATGTCCGGCATGCGCCTGACCGTGAACGTTCCCGGATTCTCCAACCGGGGGAAGACCGCCACGAGGACCGCCAGTACGAGGACGGCGATGACGGCGATCGTGAAGAACGACATCCTCCATCCGAAACCCAGGCCGATCATGCGCCCCACGGGCAGCCCCAGGATCATCGCGACCGAAGTTCCCACGGCCATCACGCTCAGAGCGAAACGCTGGTACTTCGCCTCCACGACCCTTACGGCCAGCGGGGCGGCGATGGACCAGAAGACGGAATGCGCGATGGCTACGCCGATACGGGACCCCATCAGCATCCAGTACGAGGTCGATAATCCGGAAAGGAACTGGAAGGTCATGAAGAGGAAGACCGTCATCAGAAGCATCTTCCGGTATTCCATCTTCCTCAGCAGCAGCATCGCGGGAAGGGACAGCAGGGCGACCGTCCATGCGTACATCGAGATGATCAGACCCGCCTGCGACTCGGACACCGAAAGATCGGTGGAGATATCCGTCAGGACCCCGATGGGCATGAACTCGGACATGTTGAACATGAACACGCTGATCGTAAGGCCTATCAGCGGCAGCCATTGCTTCCCTTTCATATTTGGCGATTGATATCCTCGCGGTATAAATTCATTGATAGGGAAGCGTATGCTTTCTTCGTTACGGCGGACGGCACGGATGCCTGTCAATCCATTACAGGCACCGGACCTATGGTCGCCTCCCCAAAGATATCCGATATCAAAAATGCATTTTGTCGGAGCAGGTGTCCGATAGTCCCCGTCCGTCCGTTGTCGGCCGGAGCGAACGGACGGGGTTCTCGGATACAAAGCGTTTCAGAGGGTAACGGCGGAAAAGTTTCCGCGGCAGATGGTCAGGAATCCCGAGACGACGGTAATATCATAATGGCCGGTCACGTCGTTTCCGTCGGCATCCGTTACTTTGATAACAACCGCCATTTCATAAACACCGACAGCTGTGGGCGGCACTGATCCCTCTTCATACGATACAGACACTTCGACCTTGTATCTGTCGGAAAATTGCCTATAACGATATGGCCTGTTCATATGTCTCGGGCAGATTGTCGAAGCACCCGCAGATCAATCTCGGCAAGACTTTGAAACCTTTTCCGATACTGACCGGGATGTTCCGATACGG
>CAVIXW010000183.1:0-2109 GCA_963646785.1 Acutalibacteraceae bacterium | reverse complement strand
CTGACAGGCATCATCCAGACTCCTCACTTGAAGAGATAGGGTTCTGAACAGTTACCATCAATCAAACACATGACTGCCACTTTTATGAATCATCCTATCGGAGATGATTCATGCTTCCGATGTGGTTCCAAAAGACGTTTCAGGAATCATCGATGGGATATACCCACCTCCTCTAAACCAGAAAGGGCCTTTTTTTCATCAAAACGTCTCGCTCACAGCATTGACCTCGTCGATTCTCGATAAAGGTTTGTATGGCATCTGCCGGTCGTGGGCCTTTTCCGCATCGGAATTTTTATCTCTATCTCGTTTCGGTACGATCGTCATCCCGCTGCCCGAATACGATCTTGAACACTTCCTGACGGAATGTGTGGGATGCAGACCATAGGGAAATAAGGGGTTGGGCCGACCACTATGTCTGCGGCACTCCAGTTGCGGAACCGTTCTCCAGGGCGATATCCGAAGAAGAGCTATAGGTGATTGCCCGGATCGCTTTTGTGGCGATCGATCGGAAGTACGGTGCCGAAATGTTCGAAGCAAGCACTGTACTTCGTCATAACTTCCAGTTTATGTCGAAACAAAATCCATAACGGAACCGAGGCCGATCATATATCCGCGTCCGAACTCTTAACGTCGACAAGATGCAGATCGCCCTTAACTCCGGAAAAGGTGTGTCCGCGCAGATTTTCCGCGATCGGCTCCAGGACGGAACCGTCCGAATTATAGAACGTGTATCCGTCCAAAGTGTGCGATCCGATTTGCAGGGATCCTTCGTCAATAACAATCGTACTTGCTTTATGCGAGGAGTTGCACCAAATCGGCAAATGGCCATCCGAATAGTCGCAACCGGTCTGTGACTGTCCCGAGGTAAGTCTGAGAGTCGAAATCGCATCACATTGTTCGAATGCGGGATATTCATCAGAGCAAACGCAATCAAGAGAGATCGGAATCGTAAGGTCGGTCAGCTTGTGGCATTGATAGAACGTATGGTTGCCCAGAGACTTGACACTGTCCGGAATAACGACGGAAGTGATGTTCAGTTCGCGGAATGCATTAGATCCTATGCTTTTGATTCCGTCCGTGAACACGATCTCCTTCAGAGTGGAACTGCTCTGCTGCCAGGGGGTGCAGTCGTAATCGCGGTTGTTCCCCCAGCTTGCGTCATAATCGAATCCCCTTCCGGAACCCGGGGTGAAAACGACCTTCTCGAGTCCGGACACGTAGTGGAATGCGGGAGCCTCGTCGAGCCACACCGCATTGAGGCTTATCGGGATGGTCAGATTTTTGATCGTGCACTCGTAGAACACGATCCTTCCGAAAGAGGACAGCGTCTCCGGGAGGAGAAGGTTCTCTATGTTGCAGTACTCGAAAGTCTTGTCCCCGATGCGGGTCACGCCGTCTTCGATCTCAAGGGTCTTGATATCCGAAGCCTTGTACCAGGGGAAGCTGCAGGGAGATTTGCCGGGATAATCGCAACCGGACCTGGTACCTTTGGAGATCGTCACCTTTTCGAGATTGCCGTACGGGGCGTTGAATGCATTGGACTTGTAGAGATCGACACTTACCGGGAGAGTAAGTTCTTTGATATTGCACGGGTCGAACATGTGTTCTCCCAATCTGTCGACGTTATCCGAGATGACAATCGTCTTCGGAACATCGGAGCTTATGTTCCAGGGGGCCAAACCACAATTACCGTTCGAGAACCACCCCGCACCGGAGTAATCGAAAGGAACTCCGTTTCCGCGGGTGAGGGTTACCTTGTTAACGGCCGTGCAGCCTTCGAAAGCGGGATATTTTTCGTCGCAGTAGGGCCGCAGGCTGACGGGATATGTAAGATCGGTCAGTTCCTTGCAGTTATAGAATGTGTGGTTTCCGAGAGCAACCACGGACTCGGGGATGGTAAGCGAGATCATGTTCAGTTCGCGGAACATATCCGATCCGATCCCCGTGATCCCGTCGGCGAAGCTGAGTTCCCTGAGCGAATTCCTGCTCTCGTACCAGGGAGTGTTCTGGTACCAGCGGTCGTTGTCGCGATATGCGCCGAAATCCGGTCCGCGTCCGTCCGCCCCGTAGGTGAAATCGATCTTTTCGATCCTGTAACAGCCTGCGAAA
>CAVIXW010000182.1:0-2127 GCA_963646785.1 Acutalibacteraceae bacterium | reverse complement strand
CATTTAGTTTAAGTAGTGGAATTCAGTCTTCTGAGTGTAAGATTATCTTCTTTCTGAAACAACTTACATTTCAGATCCAAGACTTTTAAAATGTCAAATTTTTATTTCCATGCCGTTCGTCTCCGATATCTGGACCCGGTCAACAGACCGGATTCGGTATCGGAGCGATTCGGAAACCTGATTCAGAGTTTCCAGATTCACGACCAATCCCGAAAGATATTCCGGTTCAGAACTCGGATACCCGAGTACCTCGACCACGTATCCGAGAACATAGTTGTGGGTGGTGGCAACAACCGTTTCCGCACCTCTCTTGCGGATCACTTCGAGGATCTCGGTAAAAAAGGATTTCATCGCCAGCGCCAGCTCCTGATACATCCCGAGACCCGGTTCCGCAAGTTGGTTCATTTCAAGAATATCGGCAGAAACCCCGTTCCCCGAACGGATTCCGTCTGCCGTGGATACTGCCCTCGGAGAGGGACTTGTCAGAAAAAGATCGACCGGATAACGGATCATGCTGCCGGCCGATACCGAATCCCGATATCCCTTGGAGGTGAGATCGGCGGAGAATCCGGGACCTGCTTTCTCGGCGTGACGGACGAATGCAATGGAGTGCGGACACAGCTGCAGCGGCCACTCGCCCGCAGAGCAGATATGCTTCATGGTAACGGGATCAGCGGGAGGAGGCGATTCTATCCGCCAGTTCCGATATCGGAACGGTACTCTGTTCCCCGGAATCCATGTCCCTGAGCGTGACGGAACCCGATTCCAATTCTTTGGCACCGACGATGACCGCATATCTGGCACATTCGACGGAAGCCGATTTCATGGCCTTTCCAAGTTTTCTGCCCATGATGTCGATGTCGGCCGAAACCCCTGCATCGCGAAGCTTGGTCACTATGGAGAAGGAATCCTTTCTGACCTCGTCGGAGACCGCGACGACATATGCATCGATGCCTTTTCTCCGATAGACGATACCCTCTTTCTCCATTGCAAGCAGGATCCTGTCGAATCCGATGGCGAAACCGGTCGAGAAGACCTTCTCTCCGCCGAAAAGCTCGGAAAGCGTATACGAACCTCCGCCGCAAATCTGCTTTTCGGCCCCGAGAACGGGTGCTTCCGCCTCGAAGACCATTCCTGTATAATAATCGAGTCCGCGTACCACGCCGAGATCTATCTCGACATCCCCGACACCCATCAGATCCAGATATCCGACCACTTGGGACAGGTAGTTCCCGGCATCGCCCGGGACCAGGGACAGTACCTCGGTACCGCCCACGGTCTCGGTCAGTTCGAACAGCTCGTCCGTGTCTTCGGCGGAAACTCCCATCTCTGCAAGAAGCGGACGAGCTTCGTCATAGAGCTTCTTGTCGAGTTTCTGAAGTACCTCGGCGGTCCTTTCCTTGGGCACTCCGATGTCCGCGATCTTCTGCCTGAGCACGCCGATGTGTCCGATACGCATCTTGTAATTCTTAAGACCCAGACTCTTGATCATGAAGGATGCGGTTGCGATAGCTTCGGCATCGGTCTCGGGAGTGGCGGAACCGATGATCTCTGCTCCGAACTGATAGAACTCCCTGTATCTGCCCGCCTGCGGCCTCTCGTACCTGAAGCAGGGTCCGAAGTAGAATAGTTTGATGGGTTTGGGGTCGTTGCTCATCCCGTTGACGAACGCCCTTACCACGGCGGCGGTCATCTCGGGACGCAGCGCGAGATCCCTGTCCCCTTTGTCCTTGAATGCGTAGAGTTCCTTCAGAACGTTGGGTCCGGACCGGAGAATGAATAATTCTGCCTCCTCGAAAATAGGCGTCTGGATCTCCCTGTAGCCGAATCTGCGGGCCACGTCGCGTAACGTTCCTTCGTAATTTCTTCTTTTCTCGAGTTCGTCTGGAAGGAAATCTCTGGTGCCGCGCGGACATTGAACCATGATTACGACGAAAACCGCCACCGTTATTAATACTACGTTCAAAAACGCTTATCCTGCCATCGTCCCGACGATCGCCGCGATAGCCGGAAATACCTGCGGCATCGCAAAAACAGCAGGCGATTTGGTGAGACGGTCATACAAAATTTTAGGTTCTGCTACAAAGTGTGTGGAAACCATGGGCAATCAGTAGGTCCTGTGAATAT
>CAVIXW010000181.1:0-2133 GCA_963646785.1 Acutalibacteraceae bacterium | reverse complement strand
ATATTCACAGGACCTACTGATTGCCCATGGTTTCCACACACTTTGTAGCAGAACCGAAATTTACGGGAATTGACGGTCCCGATCAGCCTCAACTGCTGTTCTCCGTTCTATGATTGTTTAAATCTCGAAAAAATCACTTTCACTGCGGGGTCCGGTACATGGTACCCCTACAGCACCGATAAAACCCAGTCGGATTATTACGGTAACACCGTATGGCAATTCAGCAGATCCGCCCTGAAAACCGTGATCCTGCCGGACGATATCGAATCGATCGAAGCGAACCTGTTCAGCAACTGCAGTGCCCTCACCTATGTAAAACTCGGAAATTCGATCAAAACGATCGGTGATTGTGCATTCCTCCACTGCGGCTCCATTATATCCGTAGATCTCGGAGATTCGGTCACTTCGATAGGCAGTATGGCGTTCTACGATTGCTCTACCATAACGACACTTGTCATTCCCGATTCGGTCACAACGATCGGAAACGCCGCGTTTACCTACTGTACGGCCCTTAGGACAGTTACGATCGGCAATCACGTAACAGAGATACAGGACAGTACGTTTGCACACTGTTCCGCCCTCGCCACCCTTAACCTCGGAAATTCCATCGAAAAGATTGATGATTATGCGTTCTTTATGTGCACCGAACTCGTCAGCCTCACCCTTCCGGATTCGGTCACGATGCTCGGCCCAAACACATTCGGAAACTGTACAAATCTTAAAGTGCTCAGGCTCCCGATCAGCCTCAATACTGTCGGGTACGATCAGGTCCCGGCGTTCAGCGGATGTACCAATATCGAGAAGATCAGTTTCACCACGGGATCCGGAACCTGGTTTGCCTACGGCCTTACGTCCGCTGACGAATTCTATTACAAAAACACCCCCTGGAACATCACCGAAGCAAGCCTGGGCATTACGATCTGCTCCGGAATAGAAAACATTGCGGAGAATGCGTTCTACAACTGTACCTCCCTCCGTTCGGTCTATGCGCAGAACGGTATCGCATCCATCGGAAGATCCGCGTTCGCGTACTGCCTGTCCCTTTATTCGGTGAACATGACGGATTCGATCGAAACCATCGAGGACTTTGCGTTCTACAAATGTACATCCCTCAAAGATCTGAACCTGAGCGAATCGGTCAGGTCCATCGGAACTTCGGCATTCTATCAGTGTACTGCCCTTCCCACCGCGATAATACCCGATTCGACGGAATCCATCGGAGATTATGCATTCTACCAATGCACCTCGCTCGAATTCGTCAGCATCGGAAAATCCGTTACGACAATCGGAGAAGCCACATTCTCATACTGTACGAAACTCAGCACCCTGAGCATCGGCGAATCCGTCAAAACGATCGGACAGTACGCATTCTACATGTGCAGCTCGCTGCCCACGGTGGAGATCGGAAAATCTGTCGAGAAGATCCTGTTCCGTGCATTCGCGTACTGTACTTCCCTTACTTCCGTGACCCTGCCGGATTCGCTGACGACGATCGGAAACTATGCGTTCCAGGGATGTTCTTCCCTTCTCGGCATAACGATTCCGGATAATGTCACGTCGATGGGGCACCATACGTTCGCATACTGCACCTCCCTCGCCACCGTGGATCTGGGAAAATCCCTTACCGAAATCGAATCGGAGACCTTCCTGCACTGCACAGCTCTGACCATGATAAGAATGTGGAACACTACGACGATCAGTGATTATGCTTTCATGGGGACGACCGTACCGGAGATAATTTACAAATCCGAATCCAAAGAGGCACGATCTTAAGACTCGGGATCTGTTTTCAAAACCCATTAAACCACTTAAATTCCGACTGGGGTTCGGGAACTGCGGGTCGGATACCTATTTCGGTTTCCAGGTAGGAACGGCTATTCATACAGAACTTCCATACATCTTTCTTGACCGTATCTGATGATCACCTCGGAGCGGAATTGCAACGGACCGCCCGTCACTTTTTCACAGAGATTCGAACACCGCTGTTTTTAGGCGCTTACCGTCATTCAGAAAAGTTCGAAGATGATTCACATTCTAAACCGAAATTCTGCTGTGTAGGTAATCACTCCTCTGAATCGGCAACAGCCATGATATCGAATGAGAGCTGACCTTTCAGGGCCTGTTCAGGCACCT
>CAVIXW010000180.1:0-2140 GCA_963646785.1 Acutalibacteraceae bacterium | reverse complement strand
GATGTTCGTTTATAAATAACTCTCCATCCAGACAATGGCCAGACATGATCAGTTCAGAAGCTCGTTATCAGATTGCGCATGACTGAGGTTGATCGGAATTCTTCTGACAGCGGGATTCTTTGGGGGTATATTGCTGGTCGCATTAACCGTCGTTCCCGGAGTATGTGGCATTGAGCTTATTCCCAATCCTTTCTCAGTCATGGTATCCAGCATGGTCATTATCGTCGGATGCTATGAAATCTCGGTAATTTCGGTCAATCAATATTGCGATATGAAGGGGTACCCGTGCTCGGAAGAGATGTTCGAATGTCGGTATAAGAACCCATCCAAACTCATTAAAATCATACTTGTGCTGACCATTCTCATCGCGATTGCTATGGCGATTTTGGCATGGTACATCGTTTCACTGAACCCAGAATGACTCGCCAGCCTCAGAATCGGATGGGGGATAGAGCGATGTTTCTGGATTGTGAGGTCCTGAGGTGTTTCAAGCTTTGATCTCGCGGTCCGTCAGTCACCCCGAGCACCCTGTGAATTTGAGATAAATGTAAACCTCTCTGGACTGTTATCCCCTTGTCCATTGATTTACAGCGTACCTATCCGGGCGCACGACACCGTGCTTTTGAACCATATATGGGAAGGATGCCACAGTCCGCCGATATCCTCGGCAGGATTATGTCCGGGTGGTGGCGTCGTTCCAAGGTTGAAACAGTATCAAGAGAACGGATCCTAGATGGGGTGGTGGAGTCGCGGGCCCGGCACGTACGGAGAGGTGAGAAGGCGTCCGAAGGCGAGCCTTCGGACCCAACCCTCTTCGTTCGTTCAGAGCGAGGATATGCATTTCAGCTCGAAGACGCCGTTCAGTTTAGAGAAGTGTTCGGGTAGTTTCTTCTTGAGTTCTTCCACGGAGATCTTGCTGTCCTTCAGATCGGCGACAACTTCGACATCCATGGTCTGATAAGAGATCATGACCTTGGTGAACACGGAGATAAGGTTGATCCCTTCATTTGCCAGAAGCGACAGGGCCGAATCGATGGATCCCATGCAGTCGGGGATGTTCATATCGATCTTTACCAGGTCGGTATCAGGTTTGAAAAGAACTATGGAAACAAGCCAGGACCCCGGGTCCAAGGTGATCATGACCTCCTGGCCGTCGACATCGTTCAGGAGGTCCCCGTATTCTGCTCCCAGGTCGAAGTATCCGTTCGAATAGGTGATGGGAGCTCCCTTCCTGAGTTCGGTCTTGAGGTTGCCCAAGCTGTTCTTTTCACGGAAGATCATTCCTATGTTTGCCGGTTTGATGCTGATGTGGCTGATTTTGTCGACGGAGGGGTCGTTGACCTCTTTGAGAGCTTCGAACCTTTCAACGATAAGGTCTCCTTCGCCTGCAAAGTTCAGGTCAGCGAGCAGATTCCAGATGATCGTGGTGTCGGAGATTCCTGTGAGCGATACGGAGTTCAGGATCCTGATCTTCTGATCGGTCAGGAATTTCGCGGACTGTACGGTGGAACCGGGCACATCGTCTGCGAACACCGTTACCTGGGCGAGGGTACGGAAGTTCTCTTGGGGATACATCGAAAGGATGAGTTCGTATCTCTTGGGTCCGGCTTCTGGGTATTTGAAGAGGGTGCTGTAGATGCATCCCCCGTCGACCAGACCCATGGTGTCAGAAAGCCAATTGTCGATCTTGATCTTGTTTCCTTCGATTTTGGTAAACTCCCAACTCTTCAATGTATGATCTCCTGCGTGTGAATCAGATGTATATTCGGGTTAGTGTCAAATACCTTTCCTATCAATAACACTTTCCCAATTTGATATACTATACTTTTAAACCTCAACGGGCTTCGTTCTGGGTCTGCCTCTGGGATTTTTAACCGTAAGGAGGTTCGGGAAGATACCGAGATCCACCAATATCTCGACTTCCTTGTCATTCATTTTCCTGACCCTCCATGTACCGTCCGGGTCTTTGAATTTGACCGTTCTCTTCAATAGTTTCAGTACGGTCTTGTGCGGAACACCGTTCAGGCGTTCCGCTTTGGCGAACTCTTTTCTGAGCCTGCATGTGATCAGTACCGACAGGAAATTGATGAATTGGGTTCCGATGACGGAACAATCCTCGTGGACCTTCGTCTGATCGAAC
>CAVIXW010000179.1:0-2152 GCA_963646785.1 Acutalibacteraceae bacterium | reverse complement strand
CGATGCGCCCTCGGAGCACCCGTGATGTGGTAAGAAGAATCGGCGGGAATTAGAGGTTATTTTACATCTCCTTGTGGGGGCTCTGATTATGTTCTCCGGCGACGAGATCCTGTTTTGTTGTTCCTTCACCATATCTTTCGATGTCTGTCCGCGGAATGGATTATATGCCTTTGATCCGATATCGGGCCTATGGCCCCTACATCGGAATCGAACCGGCATTATGCCGATACGCTGAAGACCGTGCTCAGACTTCGCCACGAGCCCGTCGCATGCAGACTGATCAGAGAGAACGAGGAATTTCCCGCCTGCTGCAAGTTTGTCGATGCCCCCATTTCGCACTGTCAGGCTGTTTTCAGGGCGGGCGAAGGCGAATGCCTTGCTCTGGCCGCGGATCAGGAATCCTGTCATGTCGGGGCATGCGTTCTCGGAATGTGTGATACTCCATCGAATGTCGCAACGGGCGTGGCGCATTTCAACATCGGCGCCCACGATTCCCCGGAAGCCGCCAAGGAGATGATCGACAAACGGGCCCTCGTACCGTTCAGGACCAAGGGGGAGGTGGTCTGTCCCCTGAAGGATGCCGATTTCGTACCCGATGTCGTGATAATCGCGGACATTCCAGAGAGGATCTACTGGGTTGTACCGTTGGAAACAGCATCCGGCGGAGGACGTGCGGAGTTCTCCACGGCACCGTTCCAATGCTGCTGCGAGGATACCGAGGCCGTTCCGATCGTCTCCGGAAGGCCGAATATCTCCATCGGATGTTTCGGATGCAGGAAAAGGACGACCATCAAGGCCGATGAGATGGTCGTCGGGATCCCCTACGACCGTATGCCTGCGTACGCCGAGCATCTGAAGCGTTATTCGGACGGGATCGTGGCGAAAGCCAGGCGCGACTGAGTCGGAATATGCGTTTTGCATCAAATAAAACCTCTTAAAACACTTTTTTTATGTTTAATTTTGCGAAATAGTGTTACTCTCAAAAAAAATTAAATAAAACCTAAATTCGGAAAATCGGAAAATTCATTTTTTCCCACGACAGACACAATGTATCCAAAAGCAGTTTTTTGATTGAATTTACTTAAAACCCAATGGTTTTATATTATTTTGAGCCATGTTGCCGTTTGCAAGAGGAGCGCTGTTGATTCATTTTTTCAGCGTGAATGAATAAAGGAGGTATATAATGCCAAAATACGAGGACAAAATTGACTTGTATGATGACTACGGCAAACGCATCGTAAAAGATGTGCCGCTGGAAGCCATTAGCCCTCTGAGGAACAAAGCAATCCAGAAGGTTGCTTCGCTCACCAAGAGGACCATCGGAATTAGCCTTGACGGAATCGAGAAAGCTCTCAAAACCGGAGCTATCGCCGGAAACGTCATCAAAGGTAAAGAGATCGATGCATCTCTCGTCAAAGACGCAGAGAAGATCGCCAAGGACATCAAAGCTACTGTCCAGGTCGTAGACGGTGACGACACTGTCGTCAACGTTATCGATGGCGGAAAGATGATCGTTGTCATCGTTCCCGAGGCAAGGATCAACGCCGGTGTCGAGTACACTACCGGATTCACCACCGTTGCCGCGGCAGTCACCGAGGTCATCATCGACAGGTACAAAGTGCCCATGTACAAAGCCAACATGGTCAAGGCCGCTGTATGGGGTAAGTACCCCCAGACCGTCAACTTTGTCGGTTCCAACATCAAGACCATCCTTGAAGTTCCCCAGATGAACGAAGGTGCCGGATTCGCACTCAGGAACATCATGTCCAACCATGTCGTTGCCCTCGTCAAGAGGAACGCCATGCAGGGTGTTGCCCTTTCCGCGCTTTTCGAGACCTGCGCCGCCTACGAAATGGGAGACGCTGTCGGACCCTTCGAGAGACAGCACCTTCTGTCCTTCGCATACCAGGGACTCAACGCCAACAACATCGTTTACTCCATCGTCAAGAAGAACGGAAAGACCGGTACCGTCGGAACCGTCGTCGAATCCCTCATGGAGAGGGCAATCGAGGACGGAGTCATCCGCGTAAAAGAGATCCTTCCTTCCGGATACAAGGTATACACCACCGACGATCTTCCCCTCTGGAACGCATACGCAGCAGCCGGAGAGGTTGCCGCAGTTATGGTCAACGTCGGTGCCGCAAGGGCCGCA
>CAVIXW010000178.1:0-2255 GCA_963646785.1 Acutalibacteraceae bacterium | reverse complement strand
CATTTAGTTTAAGTAGTGGAATTCAGTCTTCTGAGTGTAAGATTATCTTCTTTCTAAAACAAAACAATTCGGTGTTCCAATACAATAGGTTAAATTGCTGAACACTCACCGTAAGTACCCGATCGGGGTTGTATCCCGCCCGATTTAATTTAATTGTAAATCGGTATGAAAACAAATAAATACAAACACCCTAATCGACCGCCAAAAGGTGACATAATGGTCAACGAAAGATACGGACTCAACAAAGAACTGGCACAGATGCTGAAAGGCGGTGTCATCATGGATGTCACGACACCCGAACAGGCACGCATTGCCGAAAAGGCCGGAGCGGCCGCGGTCATGGCATTGGAACGCATCCCTGCCGACATCCGCGCGGCCGGAGGGGTCTCCAGGATGAGCGACCCGAAGATGATCAAAGGTATCCAGGAAACGGTTTCCATCCCGGTCATGGCCAAAGTGCGTATCGGCCACTTCGTGGAAGCCCAGATACTGCAGGCGCTCGAAATCGACTATATCGACGAAAGCGAGGTCCTCACTCCCGCAGACGACGTATACCACATCGACAAGACCCGGTTCAAAGTACCTTTCGTATGCGGTGCCAGAAATCTCGGCGAAGCGCTGAGAAGGATCTCCGAAGGCGCATCGATGATCAGGACCAAGGGAGAACCCGGTACCGGAGACGTTGTACAAGCCGTAAGCCACATGCGCGCCATGAACTCCGCCATCCGCGACATCCAGAATCAGAGGGCCGACGAACTTTACGAGACCGCCAAACAGCTTGCGGTCCCGGTAGACCTCGTCAGATACGTGCATGATAACGGAAAGCTCCCTGTCGTCAACTTCGCCGCGGGAGGAGTGGCCACACCCGCGGATGCCGCATTGATGATGCAGCTCGGTGCGGAAGGAGTGTTCGTGGGTTCCGGTATCTTCGCCTCCGGCAACCCCGAGAAGAGGGCCGCGGCCATCGTTCAGGCGGTCACCAACTACAACGACCCCGAAAAACTTGCAGAAGTGTCCTACGACCTCGGCAACGCCATGGTCGGGATCAATGCGGAAGAGATCAAAACGATCATGGCGGAGCGCGGACAATGATCGGCGTTCTCGCTCTCCAGGGTGCGTTTGCAGAACATGAGCAGTGTCTCGACAGATTGGGTGCCGAGTATTCGGAGATCCGTAAAAAGGAACATCTGGACCGTTCATACGATGCATTGATCATCCCGGGGGGCGAGAGCACAACCATGAACAAACTGCTCCGCGACCAGAACATGCTCGGACCGCTTCGCGGGATGATCGCGGACGGCATGCCGGTGTTCGGGACGTGCGCGGGGCTTATTCTTCTTTCGAAAAACGTCATCGGAGGCGTTCCCTCCCTTTCCACGTTGGATGTCACCACGGTACGCAACGCATACGGCCGGCAGCTGGGCAGCTTCGAAACCGAGTCCGGGTTCGAAGATGTCGGCAGGATCCCGATGGTGTTCATACGTGCACCGTACGTGGAAAAGGTCGGACCCGGCGTAAGAATATTGGCCGAGACTGACGGACGCATCGTAGCGGTACGTCAGGGTCGTCAGCTCGGCGTCGCTTTTCATCCGGAACTCACCGGCGACCTTTCCGTACACAGGTACTTCCTCGAGAAGGTAGCACACATTCTTTGATCGTACCGCACCATAGATCGGTCCAGAGTCATCATACCCTATAGATAAAACGATCACTGGAGAATGATCTATTAGTGTAGCAACACAATCATGAGAATACTCATGACAGATCATGGCGAGCTTATGTTATATCTGATCTTACCCGGCGATTCCGCCCTTTTTCCCGAACGTCCTTCGCGGGTCATTATGGTCCGGACGAAAATTCCTTGCAATTGAAAAAGTGCGAGAGGGGCATCGACAAATATCTTTCCGTGCTTCCTAATAATAAATGTAAAGCATACTCATTGTTGGCCCCCGAATACGTTCTTCTTCCAAACTGTACTCAATGCATATTCTTCCAACCATCCTTTCAATTCATCGGAAGAAAGATGAGAATAAGTGGAACCATCGGAAGTTGGGGTGGGTGACCACGGAGTTGGTGGTCTGATTGTCTGATGCCAACCTAAAACTTCGGGATTGTAAGGTTACATCAGGGCAAATCTATCCTCCCCGCCACGGGCTCTTCGAGTCCGAAGAGGGAGAATATATCCTTCACGGTCTTCGAAGACTGTGTTGAATAACTCCGCCTGCCCCCGACTGCGATCTCACGCCATTAGACAT
>CAVIXW010000177.1:0-2256 GCA_963646785.1 Acutalibacteraceae bacterium | reverse complement strand
ATATTCACAGGACCTACTGATTGCCCATGGTTTCCACACACTTTGTAGCAGAACCTTAATTAATTTAGGCTTGGTTGACAATATATACATATTGTAGACAAAACAATGACAAACAGTAGATTGTTGGTATACAATCTATATATCAAACCGATCCAATCTTTCAGATGAACTTGACGAGTTGAACTATTGCCGAAATTCGTTTGCGGGGACCCGATCAGGACAGCCCGAACCCGGGCTGCCTGAATTGTTCGCGCCGGATACAGTAGACGTCGTTTGGTTTACAATACTCTCAGAATGAAAGACGATCCGTCCGATTCCACCTGGAATCTGGAATGAGCGTCGACGGAGACATTGAATGTAAAACGCTGAATGGAACCGAGGCCCCAAAGCGAAGTGTTTACCTGCCTTATTTCCAGTTTATGGGATCCTCTGACCGTATCGATCCTTACAACATCGTTTTCGTGCGCGTTGGCAACATCATGATCGTCCCACTTGATTCCGAAGTACGAGAATTTTCCTTTGAGATTAAGGGGCGCAGGCATAACGAACTCGACAGTTTCGGGACCGGCTGTCCGATTGTCGATCGGCATCCGAGGCTGATCCTGGTCGTTTACGAACATATCTCCCGATACCCGGTTTGCGTCGCCGGTACTCAAGCCCGTTCTTTGATCCATATATATCCGTTAGGGCCGATAGGATATAATCATTTTCGGCGGAACCGGTCTATCAATGCCCTATAATGTGAAAAATACGGGTCGGTCGACCCGGAATGAAATGAGTTTCGGCGCTGGGCAACGATGTAGATGACATGCCACCCGAACTGGGTCTGGACCATGCCGAAGTCGCCGGTATTGTACTGGAAGCAGAAATCTTCGAACGGTTTCACCATCTGTCCTCTTCCGAACCAGCCGAGATCTCCGCCCTGGCGGGAGGAAGGACAGGAGGATCTTGTCTTTGCGAGGGAGGCGAAATCCGCTCCGTTCATGATCTGATTGTAAATGTCCTGGGCCTCGTCACGGGTTTTTACCAATATGTGAGCTGCACGAACTTGTTGAACCATGGTCCCACTTATTGAACGGTCCTATAAATTTGGAACGGTAACGTTTGTCGGCAGGGCATATTGTTCATGCTGCAACCGCCCTCGGGGGATCGCTTTTTGCCGACGGTGCTGTGGATTGCCGTCTCCATACTGGTATGACGAACCCCAATTATTGGGATTGTTACCATTCCTGTCCGATGCAACCGATTATCTTTTTATGCAATGAATATGATTTGGATTTATCATCCAAAGGTTGATAATATGTATTTGAAAAGCAAATGCGGCATAATTGCTCCCCTGATTTGCCTGATGCTCGTCGTTACGGCATTCTCGATCGTTCTCAGCGATAAAGCGGAAGGTTCGGCGGTCGGCGGAACGAGCGACAATTCGGGTTATTACTACAGCGGTTCGATCATGGAATCCTTATCGAATTCCAGGGGGATCGACAGCGATAACTACAAAGTAAGTTGGACATTGAACGATTCTATAGGATATGCCATATCCGGCAACTTTGCATATGTCGTTACCAGAGACGGTATGCTCAACAAGGTCAGTCTCGAGGACGGCTCGATCGCCGTCTCAGTCGAGAGAGGCGCTACAGCTAGTGCCTGGCCCTGTGTGACCGACGAGATGGTCTTGGATCCGTTGACCGGTAACGTCTACGATCTGGACCTCAATCAGAAATACCAGATCGATGCCACAAGCGACAATGCCTACTGCAACGACGGACATTGGTACGTTGTTCAGAGGGACAAAACCTGCAAGTGCTTCTCCGTCGAGGACGAAGACGCCGCCGATGCTACGAATGTCCAGGAGCCCGTATGGTCCGCCACATTCACATTCTACATCGACTCTTTCATATTGTCGGTATCCCTTGCTTTCGGCGACAAGGCGTTGTATTATCCCGGAATCGGTGCAAGCGATAACACTCAACGTATCATCTATTCTGTCGATAAATCCACAGGCGAACAGTTGGATGCCTTTGAAATGACCGAGGTCAAGAGCACTTATTGGAACGCGGGATTCATCTCTTATTATGACGGCACGGTTTATGTTTCCACCCACTGGGATGCTATGTTCATGCCTATCGGGGATGGAACCAAACCGGTCTTTGTTCAGATACAGACCAACAGTGACGGCAAATTCGATCCCAGCACTGTAAAATATACCTGCAACGGTCGCGACAATTCATATTCATCTGTTATAGTGAAGGTCGG
>CAVIXW010000176.1:0-2274 GCA_963646785.1 Acutalibacteraceae bacterium | reverse complement strand
GTCCCCTGTGCGGTTACGGATCCTTCGATAAGGAACCGTCGCATTACGGACCGTTCGACTTCAAAAAATCCAAAACGCAGAAGAAGTGCGATGGTACCATGATACCTACCCGCCTGACACATAAGTTCCTTACGGACAGCGCAATCCTGTCGTTCAACGTCCAGATGAATGAAATAACGGCCCTGTCGACGCTCTATGCTTTCATCGGAGGCTTGTGCGAGCAATTCAATCTCGAAAGGAACGAAGTCGACGGAATAATCAGACCCAACGGCTCCGACTCGTTTGACTTCATTCTGTATGATAATACTCCCGGCGGTTCGGGATATGTTAAATCTCTGGACGAGAACTCGATAGCGGGCATAGTGGATTATGCCCTGAAGATTGTGTCGGATTGCAAATGCGGCGGCCCCAAAGGGGATTCGTGCTGTTACAACTGTCTCTGCGATTACCATAATCAGCATTACCACAATAAACTGAACAGGGGTCTTGCACTGCAAAATCTCCAAACGATCAAGACCATGGTGAGAGGGAAAAATGAGTCCTGAAGTCGGCCCTGTAATCCGCGAAATAGCGGATGAAATCAGATCCGCCTCCAAAGATGCGGTTCTGCTTTCGGAAATCGCTGTTTCCGATAAATATCTGGACTTTGTCCACAAGAATCTGTCCAAGATCCTGTACGGTCCCGTCACCGAGGATTATTGCATAGTTTCGGCTTATGCCATGATGGAAATCGGCACCCGTTGCTACATCGGAAAGGAACTGTGGCCGGGGATCGAAAAGGAATGCAACGAATCCCTCGGAAGAAAATTCGATTACAGCGATTCGGAACATAAAGATTGGTTCGAACGCTTCAAAAAAGGAGTATCGCTTCTCGGAATGGAGTGGGATTTCGGTGTGGGACGCTCCCGTGTCGATAATATCCTGATTCACACGTTCGTTCCAGACGTACAGCTCGGAAAGTTCATGAAATTCGTGGACGGGTTTTATAACAACGTTCTCGGAGGATCTCTGGAGGGGTTGGACAAATCTCTTCCGTTGGTACCCGCGCTCGTATTTCCAGACCCCTCCCTCAACAAAAGCACACGTGCCGCACTAAGCAAAGTCGAGATATCCAAACCGTTGCTGACAAGGATTCTGTCGATGGTCCACGCGGTCTATTCGTACGACAAATTAGACGAATATGACTACAACCGCTACTACAAAGCATTCAATGATTATCTCGATTCCAAAACAGAACCCCGTGCCCGGAGAAAGGTTTCGGCAAAAATCGTCTGCCACCTCCATTTGAAGGGCGGGAAACTACACCTTGTTCTCCCGAAAAAAATCTGCAACGAGTCCGATGAGCTGGCGATATATCATAACGGTAAAAGAACCGTAACGGAATTCCAACCCACCAAAAACTCTCTGAGAGACACGGGAAAATCATACATCAACGCAACATCCGTACGTTTTGACAAACTCTTCCCGGGAATGAGCCCGTTCGAAGATCTTCAACTCATGCTCGGTACCACGATATGGAGATCCTCGCCACGTAGGAGATTCCTTCTATTCGATTGGAACGGCAAACAGATTTCCAAACCGTACGAGGGCGAAATAGCCGTTTATTGCGATGATGATACGCATCTCGAACCCGAAGACTGCATCACCTACCGTCAAGACCATGCCACGTTTTTCAAGCTGAGTAAGAACAACGTTCTCACGATCGGCGATACGAAGATGAAGGTCAAGACAGAATCCGTTACGGAGACCGACATCCTCTTCGATACGGATTCCGATGCGGAGATAACCGATTCCTCCGGTCACCCTATTGATCTGCTGAAGGGGGACGGGATTCTGTGCGAAATACTCCAGCCGTCCGATTTCTCCTACGTTCTGAGGGTAAATATTGACGGACAGGAACCCAAACACATACAGATTAACCGTGATTCGGAATGTTCGGGAGCTATACTAAACTACTACCGCGACAGGGATGAATGTTCGTTCTCCGTGTCTACGGAAGTATTTGGTATCGAACCACATCTCATAACTCTCGGACTTTACGAGCAGAACGCAAGGAAAATCAAAGAGAAGCGTTTCCTTTTCGTTCCGGATTTGAAATACGGTTTCGATAGAAGGGTATATTGCAATGATTCACAGGGAAAATTCATGGTTTCCATTCTCGACGGTCCCATCCCCTTCACGGTTCAAGACGAATTCGTTGAATGGGATCTGGATCTGCCTTCCGAAAGAATTCATTTCAAGCATATTGTTCCTTCTGCAGTGATTTCGCTAGAC
>CAVIXW010000175.1:0-2298 GCA_963646785.1 Acutalibacteraceae bacterium | reverse complement strand
AGCGGGGAGGATTCAGCTGTCCTGATCTGTAGCCACACAAACCCGAAGATTTGGGTTATCAGATTGCGCATGACTGAGGTTGAGCTGACAGCCCCCTGTAACAAGGACGTCGATCGCTCTCTCTGACTGACTGCATCTAACAGATATTCAACGATTTCCCAAATCTCAGGTTATGGATATAACTACGAAAGGTTGTACACAGTACTGGATTAAAAATTCCGATAAACTCTCTTGATCTATTTGAACCAGAATCTTCATAAAAAATGACAGAACGATTGCGAGGATTATTGTCGCGATCGCACTCTTGATGGCATCTTTCCCTGGATTTTCATGATGGTTCTCGAAACGCCCATCAGTATACGGCATATCCTCACGATCACAATATCCATTGACCAATGTGATTGACACATCACAACAGCCGAAAATTAAGACGAAACATAAAGCAATGATAGGTAAGGGATTCCCAATGTGGGGAAGTTCTGTCACAGAGGCCACAATTATGAATCCGATAAATATGAGGCTACCGAAAAATCCCATGGCCAGGGCCATACCTGTCATAAGATCTTTCGGAGCCTGGGTTTTTTTGTAGATGGTCGTCAGATGAATCAAACCTGGAGCCAGGGCAGAAACCAATGTAAAATAATCGCGACTTTCGGCGGGGTTATCGTCTTTATCCTTGGATCTGACCCCTGTTATGATTAAGGCCGTGCCGAGTAATATGAATAGGAACCTGGACGGTCCGACAATGTAGTATGCATAAACCACACCAATCAGAATTATTGCTACTCCGAAGCAAATGTATGCAGACGCCGCTCTGTTCATATATGACACGTTTCTGACAGGTGTGATCACATTACGCTCGACATGAACCCGACGGCAGAACCTGCTCCATAATCGGTCTTACCCGAAGCGACTAGGCCGGTCTGATACCCGGTCAAGCAGAGATTGGTGTGGAATCCTAATGCTGCTTTCGCTTCACTGGTTGTCTTTCCAATAAGTCTCTTGGCTACCGCTTTTGATCCTGCGGCCAATGCAGTAGCTCCTCCGAACGAGCAGACAGTGGCACCTATCGTGCATCCGTATGAAATCGCTGTCGCAGCTTTTGCAACATTCCCTTTAATCAACCCTGTAGATACGGCGAGATCGCAAAAAAGTGATACTCCGGATAGCACTGCAGCCATTCCTAGATTGAAAAGGCCGCCTTCATACTCCATTTCTTCCTGGGTCATGATTCTGCTCTTCTTAGGCATCACGATCTCCTGATTTCTTGCTTTCATATTATTCTTCCTGCAGGGGCACTTTATCCTGCTCATACCCCTACATTTTCGTTTTATGTTGTTCTAGTATTTATATATATATATATCTTTAAATAGTAGAATCTCTTAGTTACGTACTACATCGCAATGGAGGTTCGCATGAAAAGGAAGATGGACGTGGTCGTCTCCGAGGGGATGAAACTGAAGAACGTGATCATAAGGGACATCCCCGCGGGATGCCCGGACATACGGGAATAGACGAAGGATCTCGAGATGGCATCCAATGTCATGGGGTTCCGTCTGAAGGGTCCGCTCGTCGTCCGGAGACGGCCGGACATCGAGAACGGCGAGCTCGTCGAGAGATCGGAACTCGTCGTCCAATGCACCGGGGACATCCCCGCCGATCTGCCGCCACGTCTCAGAAGCATGCCCGAGCTGCATACGGGAAAGGGACTGTACGTCAGATTCGTCGGCAGGGAACGGGACCTGGCGATAGTCGGCAGCAAGATTGCCGTCTTCGCATACGAGAACGGTCTCCTGCTCGAAGGGGATACGTACACCGTGTTCCTCGATCGGACCGGTGACATTCTGACCGCGGACGTCCATTGTCCCCTGTCTGACGCGGAGTGACATCATGAAGGAGTACTCGCTCGCAGAACTGAGCCGCAGCCGTCTGCTGTACGACCGCGATCCTCCGCCTCTGATGCTTATCACAGCAGTTGTCATCATCATGCTCGTGGCCGGGATACTGGTATGGGCGTGCGTCACCGAGAAGACCGAGGTCGTGAACGCGGCAGGTATCGTCTCAGCGGATGGTGTGGAATATCATTCCTCGACCGTTGCCGGCATCATATCGTCCATCGAGGTCGAAGAGGGTTCACTTGTCGGAGCGGGGGATCCCGTCATCAGGCTGGACACGGGCGAGCTGGAGAAGCAGCTGGAGGCCCACGGCAGCCTGGAGGATCTCTACAAGACGTATTCCGACGAGTATGCCAAGGCCATCTCGTCCCTGAGGTCGTTCGATACCTCCTCGGCGGCGGGA
>CAVIXW010000174.1:0-2306 GCA_963646785.1 Acutalibacteraceae bacterium | reverse complement strand
AGTCTCCGATCTCTTTGGCCAGCATACAAATTAGCCCTCATTCGGGGGGTTCAAAAATTACCACAGAAGAAGAATTTCGGACTGCAACCGCTTGTACGTCGGAGACGACCTCGACCACAGGACCTGTCCCGATTGCGGAACTTACGGGTACGAGGTCCGAGAACCTCTCCGGCACACCTATCCGGCGGGATATACTGAATGACATTCGATTCGGAAAGAAAACGACCACCGTCATATCATGCACCACATTCGAGACGTCAAGGTCTCCGACCGGTCGTTTTCTACGAGGCCGACAGGGCGCATATCATCTCATGAGCGGAGGACGACGACAGGAAGGGGTTCTACGAGGGCCTCGTGGAGGAGATCCGGTAGCAGATCCTTTCGAGAAGGGGCGATGCGGAGATATTCGCCAATAACTCCGGCGTATACAGATACAGCGATATGCTCCGCAAGGTCAACGACATTATCAGGAGCGAGCGGGAGCAGTTCGGCAGATTCGTCGATATTTACGTGAACATATCGTCCGGCTCTTCGGAATACGCGGCCGTGCCATGTGCGCATGCATGATGAACCCCGGCACCATCACGTTCACGGTGAGGGTCAGGGAACACAACGTATCCCTCGACAAATACAGGGAACTGATCGAGGACGGCCTTCCCTTCGGCGATGCCGGGTCCGCGTATCCTCCGAAGATGGTGGAGACGTTCAACATCGATCCCCCTCAGGAGGACACGGTGAGGTATCTTGCGTTCTTCGCCTCGATAGAGGATAAATCGCATTCCAACATCTCGATCATCAGGATGATGGACGAAGCCAACGTATGGAAATACAACCCGAAAGAGGGGGCCAGGTCCATGCAGTCCTGTCCAACGCGTTCAGGAGGAACGTGGTCGAACCCTTGATGGAAAAGGGGGGGGCTCGCGAAGGGCAGGACCAAGAACCGTTGGGAGATCACGACCTCCGGAAAGGTCATCCTCGACATATTCTGCGACGAGGAGGAGATCAGATCCTACAAGGAGATCATAGAATCCATGAGGTCCGTCAGATACTCCATGTGCCTTTCGCTGTGCGATGCGATGAATATTCTATTCGACGAGGAGCATCTGTAAAACGGATTGCAGATCTTATGGTCTGCGGATTGTGCGAAGAAATATGCGTCGACAGGAAAATTTATCGTCGGAGGTGCGACCCGTAAAAGGGACGACCGTACCGGCGGTTCGGCCGAAGGCTGTCGGCGGGAGTATACGACTTACGATGCAATATCGTCCGCATAGAAAGTGGATATCATCAGGAGTCCGCTGTCGGTAAGGGCGTATTTGGAATAGCCGTTGGGCTTCTCGATCCAGCCGGCATTGATCCAGGCCTTCAGGTAATGCCTCTGATAGAACATTATCTCTTTTTGTTTGGCGGCGGTTTTCATTTCGTTGAGGATCGGAGTGTAATCCCACAGGCCCTTTTCCTTCAGTTCCTGGATGACACCCGTCGCGGTAGTGGACTGTCCCTGGGTGTAGCGACGGTGGAACACGCGGAGTGCCAGGATCAGGGTCCTGTCGGGTTTTTCGATATCGAATTTGGGCAGGATCCTGGGCGAGTGGGTATGTTCGGTAAGTCCGACCGGTTTATCCCCTTTGTAGTAGAGTTTTCTGATGTCCTGCGTCTTGATGGTGAACTCCCTGGTACCGACGGTGAACGATTTGGCGCCGTCGTTCATCATTCCGACAACGATCGCCGCAGCGCAGAACTGGGAGGTTCCGGCGGAAGAATTGATGTAGATCTCGGTCCCCCCGGAAGGATCGTCGGAAGATCCGGAATGTCTTTTTTTGATGTCCGCGATGAGAGAGAGAAGGTCCCTGAACATCAGCTGAAAATCGTACACGGGATCTTCGGCGTGTTCGAAGATCGAAACTTTGGGCAGTTTGTCCCTGATCTGCGTTTCGACCTCGTTATAGAATTCTTGGTATATGCGTCCGCCTTCGTCGTCGGGATTGCGCGTGTAATGAAAAAGATGTACTTCGTCCGCGCCGAAACTTACCGTAGGTTCTACGATCATCGCAGTTTCAAAAGATACGCAGGAAATCACTATACATCTCTTTTCGGACATATTCTTACATATTCAAAGTTATTTATAACATTTGTCTGTTATGTTTTTTAGAATAGTTTACTTTTAATGTAATACAAGCAAAAATCGGGGGTGTTTTTTCGAAGATTTTGAACTTTTTATTTAAGTCTGACAAAAATTCGCTTGATTTTTGTAACTGTTCAGAACCCTATCTCTTCAAGTGAGGAGTCTGGATGATGCCTGTCAG
>CAVIXW010000173.1:0-2319 GCA_963646785.1 Acutalibacteraceae bacterium | reverse complement strand
ATCTGGGAACTTCCGTACAGTTCATCGGCGACGAAGCGTTTTACAACTGTACTTCTCTCCTTTCATTAACCGTTTCGGGCAGTGTTCCCTCGATCGGGTACGGAGCTTTCTACAACTGCAGGTCCCTTTATACCTTGCTCCTTCCCGATTCTGTTCTGACCGTCGGGGATTACGCCTTTTACAAATGCGGATCTCTGACCTCCGTGAATCTCAGATCGGTCGCACACCTGGGGCAGTATGCATTCTCCGGCTGCGAATCGATCAACGTTATCGATCTTTCCGGGCCCGTGACCGAAATAAGAAACAATACGTTCACCGGCTGTACCCGTTTGTACTCGATTGTCATGCCCGATTCGGTCACCACGATAGGGGATCTTGCATTCTCCGGCTGTTATGCGCTCACGATTGCGCACATCGGGAACTCTGTCGAGTACATTGGAAAATACGCATTCATGGCATGCGCATCCCTGAACTCTCTGCAGCTTCCCGATACCGTCTCGTATATCGGAGATGGCGCGTTTACAAAATGTATTTCGCTCTCCTCTATGGTCATTCCCGAGGGGGTCGAGTATATCGGAAATTCCACATTCTTCGGATGTTCGTTCCTTAGATCCATCACGATTCCTGACACTGTCACGACAATTGCCGATTTCGCATTTTACGGATGTACTTCTCTTCGCAGCGTCAGTATCCCCGAATCTGTTACGTCGCTCGGGGTTTACCTGTTCTACGGGTGCACTTCCCTCAGGTCATTCACGCTCCCCGGGAACATCACCACGATCGGGTCCTACATGTTCGCCGGATGCACAAGCCTTGACCATGTCGAGCTCAGCAGCTCTATAACGTCTATCGGCATCGGTGCTTTCTCCAAGTCGGGCCTTCGGTCCTTGACCCTGCCGGATTCTGTCACATCTATCGCGCAAAATGCATTCGCCGGATGCCCCTATCTTGAATCCGTCATTCTCCCAGCGAGCATCAACACAGTGGCCCCAGGTCTGTTCATGGATTGCACTTCGCTTACCTCAGTGAAGTTCGATGGCAGGATCACAGTAATCGGCATCGGTGCGTTCTCCAATTGCGCCTCGCTCGCTTCTATCGAATTCCCAGAATCCCTCGAATATATCGGGGACAGGGCATTCTACAAATGCACATCTCTCTATTCCGTTACGATACCTGATTCCCTCACGACCATCGGAGACTTTGCATTCGAGTATTGTACGAATCTCACTGAGGTGAAGTCCAATGATGCCAGTTCGCTGGCGATTATGGGCCCTTATGTGTTCCGCAACTGCACATCGCTCGAGAAGGTGGACCTCCACCACATCAATTACATCAATAAATTCACATTCGCATACTGCACTTCTCTTACCACAGTCCTCACCCATAACTCGATAGAGTGGATCGGAGACAGTGCATTCATCGGATGCACTTCGCTTCAGTCTTTCAATTTCGACGGCCCTCTGGCATATATTGATTTATATGCCTTCTTTGGATGCACATCATTAACCGCGGTCGAACTGCCGAAATCGTGCAGACATATTTATCATAATGCGTTCTATGGCTGTGTATCTCTCAAAACGGTGAGGCTCCCTGGTGATCCGGTCATCGAGTGGAACGCATTCGTTAATTGCTCTATCACCGATATCTATGTCGAGACCGGGGCCTATTTACGTGGTGAATGGCACTGGTATTGTTTCGATCATAGATTCGGTTGGAAGGATGGTTGGGGTGATTTTGGCACTCTTGACGAAACTGTATGGAATTTTGAACTCAAGTGGGGTCGCTATACACTGGCAAACTACGATGGATGGGGCACAGTATATCGCCTGTGTGAGTAAATCTTACAACAGAAGCACACGAGAGCAGACGAGTGAGCATGCGGAAGCATGCGAACGAGTCTTCTCTCGTGTTGCTGTCCAAACCATTTCTTTCGTCTGTTCAAGTACCCGGGTTCAGACTTTGGACGGTAAAGTCGTCTTCTTTCTAATAATGAGTTCCTGAATTAACGTACTATATGGTAGTTCACAGGAATCGGATTTTTTGAACTGCTTGTGCCTATTAGTATTGTCTCCGATAGGTCAAGAGCTTTTTCAAACGTGTTTTTTGTTTCATCACTTTTGATCGTTGGCAGGGATGGCCGATATTATTCTTGAAAAACCCTGCTGATTAAATCTTAAAATATACAATTAAATATAAATACTTAGTACGTTATACATACAACGTACTATAATATTTCAATAATTTTATCTATTTTATAGGGGTGAAAAAAATGGGGGTACCAGAGGAGATCCGGAGTGTAAAAAGACCGAAGAACACGGT
>CAVIXW010000172.1:0-2397 GCA_963646785.1 Acutalibacteraceae bacterium | reverse complement strand
CGACAAATTCACCGAGATGTGCCACAAGGAGTACGCGGGACACGTTCCCAACTACAACCTTAAGAACTACGGTCTCTGAGATTGTCCTCTCAAACCTCTTCCCCTCCCCGGGGGTAATCGGGGCTTTTTTTACATTCCCAGTGGGACTAAATACTTATTGCGTATGGGTTCGTTATGGAGCTATTGGCAGTGATCCTTGTCGGCATCGCATTGGCGATGGATGCTTTCGCCGTCTCGCTTTGCAAAGGTCTTGCCATAGGTAAAGTTCGCATCCGGTCGATGGTGATCGTCGGAATCTGGTTTGGATTTTTCCAGTTCTTGATGCCTGTAATCGGATATTACGTCGGCAGATCATTCTACGATCTGATATCGGAATTCGCTCATTGGATTGCATTCCTGTTGTTGGCGATCATCGGTGCCAATATGATACGGGAAGCGGTCACGTCCGAGGAAGAAGATAAAGACCCGGGTCTCGGATTCAATATAATGCTGCTGCTGGCCATTGCTACCAGTATCGACGCACTCGCGATTGGAATCTCCCTTGCGATGGAAGGCGGAAACATCTGGTATGAGGCAACTATCATCGGAATCCTGACGTTCGTAATTTCCGCGATCGGTGTCAAACTGGGAAGTCTCTTCGGGGACCGCTTCGGAAATAAAGCCGAGATTCTCGGAGGGGTCATACTCATCCTCATAGGTTTGAAGATGCTTTTGTAAGCTCCGGATCTTTCGATCCGAATCTGCCTGTGTAAGAAATAATACGGGCCGGGGATTCGGCGTCAGACATCGGCTTTATCCGGTTCCGTGACGATGTCGTCGCTGAACGATACCATGTTGGGGAACATATTCTCAAGACCCCATTTTGCCAGCTGTTCCAGGATGGGAAGAAGGCTGATACCCCTGTCCGAAAGAGAGTACTCCACAAATTTCGGAGATGTGGAAACGACATTGCGGATGATGATGCCATCGCTTTCGAGTTCTTTCAGCTGGATGGAAAAGATCCTCGGAGATATGCCGTCTATTCTGCTAAAAAGTTGATTGAACCGCATAGGGGACCCATGTCTGGCCAGAATACAGATTATCACTGTCTTCCAACGCCCTTCTATCACGGACATCGCTGCGTCGATTGCACAGTCCGTCCTCGGCGATCCTTTCATATGGTCCCTCATGCAGATTCAATATTTTATGATTGGTGATTTATCCGGAGAATCTCACTTCTTCTGGAATTTGCCGTCTTTTTTGTGGGAGACGACACGGGACCCTTCGTTGTTGGCGGTAAGGGTCTTGACGTATTCTTCGGCCTCTTTTTTGGTTTTGAAGAGCTTGGTCGCTTTGACGCCGCCTTCTGCTTTGACGACCCATTTGCCATCTTCCTCGCGTTTGGTGATGTGCCAGGTTTTGGTCTCCTTGGGTGCGGCTTTTTTTGCAGGAGCCTTTTTGGCGGGGGCTTCCTTTGCGGCGGTCTTCTTGGTGCTGGTCTTGGCGGTTGTTGCTTTCTCGGGCATAACTATCGTTCCCTTTTGTAAATAGATAATCGAAGTTATCTTTTTTATGGATTTGCATTGAATTCATTTGGAGTAGGTGACCACGGAGTTGGTGCCCCGATTAAGACGGATTGACAAGTGCTCATTTCGACCGTCGGATCAGGTATGGGCCTCCACGTAGGATGGATTCTGAGGCCTTTGCGGGCTGATGACGGCCCCTTAGGGGCTGGATGCGGGGAAACGGGTCGCGGGAGTCCGGGTCCGACCGCATGAGGGTGGATCGATCCGACCGGTCCTCGATCGCTCGTATCGTCTCCGAGGGCTCTGCGATACCATTCTTCGCCTTCGGAACCCCACTTTCAGGCCCCATGAGAGGGGAGTGACCGAGCATGAGGCCTCGGAAACCGCTCTCACACGAGGTCCTCAGCCTTTCTCTCAATCATTCCTGGGGTCGATCAGAATTCTTGTCTGAATGTCATGGGGAAGGCACCAACTCCGTGGTCACCTACCTCATGTTTCGACTGCTTCGGGTGAAGATCTAGAGACAGGTCTAGGGAGCATCGCAAAGTGAGAATGTCCTCAGGTACTATCGAGGCTTGGGTCAACCAAGGTTTCCGCCCGATTGGTCACAGAACCAAATCCCAAAGCATAGTGTTTTGTCCGGGAAATTCCGGCAGGGTTTGTACACTAACAATCTACAGTTTGTCATTATTTTGTCTACAACAAATTTATATTATTATCAATCAAGTCTTAAGTTAATTTACGAAGGTGAAACCATTCTTAAGAAATCAGCGATAATGATCGTTACCGTACTGGTCGGCTTGTCCGCATTTGTCGTTTTGGATAATATGGAAACCAGCTGTTCTTCCGCCCAGATCACGGAGACCGGCCGTTGCGGAGACGATATGACATA
>CAVIXW010000171.1:0-2515 GCA_963646785.1 Acutalibacteraceae bacterium | reverse complement strand
GATTGGTGCGAAAATATCTCCTCGGTCACTATACCTGATTCCGTGACATGTATCGGACCCCGGGCATTCAGATTATGCATAGGGATGGAGTCCGTGACAATCGGCAGGTCCGTGACAACCATCGGTGACGGAGCGTTCGCCTTTTGTTCCTCACTGACGTCGGTATCCATTCCCGATTCCGTCGTTACAATCGGAGATGTCGCATTTTACTTCTGTTCGTCCCTGACGGAGGTGCACATCGGCAATTCATTAACCGCCATCGGCGAAGACGCATTCGGCGGTTGCGGAAAACTGGTCTCGGTGCCCGCTCCGGATTCTGTCGAGACGATCGAAAATTCCGTATTTTCCGATTGTTCCTCTCTTTCCGAGTTGGACTTCGGAACGTCCCCGACAGCCATCGGTGATTTTGCATCCTGCAAATACAAGAATCTCACTTCGATCAAAATTCCGGATTCGGTCAGATCGATGGGCATCTCGATATTTTCAATCTGTCCGTCGCTTACTTCCGAGAATATCGGAAAATCGGTAGCCGATCATGGTCCAGAGGCCGATTTATGAACCCCAAGGGATTTTCTCAGAAAGAGGTAGTTTTGAAACTACCTATCAAAGGTCTACATTTTGTCTACATAATTTACTTATTATATTGTAAACAAACGAAATTCGATCAGGGTTGTCGTACGGGGAAAGACCCGACTTCCGACCCTTACATAAACATCGACCTTGATTCGGATGCAGGATACATTTCGGCAGAGAACCGATATTGAACACATAGTCGGCGCCCGATCAAACAGTATGAAGACAGATACGAGGTAAAAAAATGACAATGAATTACTGCCCCAAATGTGGCCGGAAGTGTGATGAAGACAGCAAATTCTGTCCATCGTGCGGAAACCCTCTGGATACCATTGCTCCAAATGATTCCCAGTTCACCGTTAAAAAGAACCCGTACACGCCTTGGGGAAAACCGGTTGTCGGCGAAAAAAGCGGTGCCGTTGCAATATTGCTATCGCTTCTCGTACCCGGCCTCGGCACGGTTTATGCAGGGAGAGGACTGAGGGGCCTCGGAATTTTCCTAAGCATAGTTTTTGTATATTTTCGGTTCTATAACAAATCGAGTGGAAATCCTGCGTGGGAAGGGTTCAATATTAACTGTGCAATGACATTTTGATGTCCTCTAAGAAATCGCCCAAATCCACGAAGAGAGTCCGTAAGATTCCCTCTCCGAACATGAGTTCGGGAACTTTCGTTGAGGTCGACAGTACTCATTGTCTGACCTTCATGCTAGGAGTCGATACCGACCAATGGGTTCTAGAAAAGACCAAAATCGGTGTCGAAAACAATGTGAAGGTTTCACATTTCTTTCTCAGGTATATCGGAGCTGCTGGCACATGCCCGAGCTGTGGGATTTCCACCAAATTCCATGACAAAAAGGAACGGACCTGGAGGCATTCGAATATGGATGATAACGTGTGTTGTCTCCATGCAGAAATTCCGAGATGCATCTGTCCGAAATGTGGCAGGATCTCCCAGGTGGATATACCCTGGGCAGACCCCAATGTAAGCTACACAAAACGGTTCATGGAAGTCGCCGTCGAGTATATGTCTCAGATGTCGATTTTAGCAGCCTCCCGGCTGCTGATGACAACCTGGAGAGTGCTTGACGGGATCGTCGGAACCATGGTCGAAAAACACCTCCGTGCGATGGACCTGTCCCGGGTCAGAAGAATTCGGGTCGATGAGACCTCTGCCAAGAAACGTCACCGTTACATCACCGTGGTGACCGATGTCGATACGGACTCTATCATCTTCATCACCAAAGGAAAGGATTCCAACACAATGAAAGAGTTTAGAGACTGGCTGATCGACCATAACGGAGACCCGGCAGACATAAAAATCGTGGCTTCGGATTTCGGAAGATCGTTTATTTGCGGAACCAGGATATTTTTTCCCAATGCCGAATCAGTATTCGATCCGTTCCATCTTATCCAATTGGCCAATATGGGGCTTGACGTTGACAGGGCATCCTGTCAAAGGAACGGGGAACGTCTGAAATCCGTAAGATTCGCACTGCTGAAGAAACAGGAGTCCCTAACAGCCGAAGAACGTGAACTCGTAGAAAGTTTCACGAAGGACAACGAGAAGGCCGCATTATCATATCAGATGAAAGAAGCTCTGAGAGATCTGTTCAGATACACAAAGGACGAACTGAAACTGGCCGAAATCCACCTGAACCTGACGTTCAGCTGGATGATCAAAGAAGGTTCGAAGAAATTCAAAGCCCTGGGCAAGACCATTCGGGATCACCTGGAAGGTATTCTGAAGGCCATCGAGACCGGCATCAACAACGGGTATCAGGAAGGGCTGAACGGAAGAATACAACTATCAAAACGCTTGGCAAGAGGCTACCATAAAGAGATGCGTTTTGGACGCATACTCTACTTCAGAGATGCTTTCCGGACATACTGAAATTGAACCCTTCCCACGCAGGATTTCCACTCGATTTGTTATAGAACCA
>CAVIXW010000170.1:0-2605 GCA_963646785.1 Acutalibacteraceae bacterium | reverse complement strand
TATAGTTTATAGAAAGTTAATCAACATTTGGTCTATATTTTGTCTACAAAATGTTTATATTATTATTAATCAACCCGAAAATTAGTTTAAGTTGGTGAAACTATTCTTAAGAGGTCATTGATATTGGGTGTTACAGTGCTGATCGGTATATCGGCGATAGTCCTTGTGACAAACGCAGAACCGTCAGTCGCGGAGCTTTCCGATTATTCAGGCAGTTGCGGTGCAAACGTTACATACGAATTCGATACTGCGACCGGAACTCTCGCTATCAGCGGTTCCGGAGAAATGGAATCTTGTAGGTACAATGATACGCCCTGGTATTCGTACAGGGGGCAGATAACCTCGATTGTTATAGGGGATTCCGTCACGGCAATCGGAAATAATGCATTCTACGACTGTACCAACCTCACGTCCGTATCGATTCCGGATTCCGTCACATCCATAGGCTCTTTTGCATTTGCCGACTGCTACGCTCTCACCCAGATATCGATCCCGCACAATGTCGCCGAGATTCAGGAATATGCATTCTATTACTGCAAAAATCTCGCCTATATCACCATCCCCGACTCCATCACCACCGTCGGACACAGTATAGTCTACGGAGATTTCTACGATACCGACGGAGAAACCGAGATCGAACCCGAGGCCCAGAACCTGGCCGGAATCACTTTCAAGAAGGTCTATAACAGGTGGGTCAAGGTCATTACCGGCAATTGCGGCGAAGGAACCACTTACGAATGGGGCCTCTACTCAGGAACCCTTACGATCGGCGGCTCCGGAGCGATCGAGAACTACCCTGCGTCCGAAGCACCGTGGTATTCTTATAGGGACTCGATCGGATCGATCGTCATAGGCGATTCCGTCACAGCGATCGGAAATAATGCATTCTACGACTGCGGATATCTCGATTCCGTGACGATTCCCAACTCCGTGACCGCGATCGGCGATAATGCCTTCAAGGGTTGCACCGCTCTTGCTTCCGTCTCTCTTCCGGATTCACTCGAAACCATAGGGGCCGGAGCATTCCAAGACTGCAATTCCCTCTGTTCCGTGACCCTTCTCAATTCCGTCATATCGATCGGCGATTATGAGTTCGGGGGCGTATCTTCTATCGGATCCGTCTCCATCCCCGATTCTGTCGAAACGATCGGGTTCTCCGCATTCGAAAACTGTACCAAGCTTGCCACCGTATATCTCGGCAGGTCCGTCAGCTTCATCGACGACTTTGCATTCTATGGTTGTACCTCGCTCGTTTCTTTCTCCGTTTCCGACGGGAACGGTGTTTTCTGTTCGGCTGACGGGGTTCTTTTCACCAAGGACATGACCGAATTGGTCCAATACCCGGTGGCCAAATCGGACACTTCCTACGAAATACCTGTCACGGTCAGGACCATCGGACCGTCTTCATTCGAGGAATGCAAATTCCTCACGTCCCTGACAATCCCGGATTCAGTAGAAACCCTCGAAAACGGTGCTTTCGATATAACCTTCTTTGACACGGATCGTGAAACGAAACTTGATGATACGATTGAAAACCTGGCCGGTTTCACATTCAACAAAGTTGACGGAAAATGGATCAAACAGGCATCCGTTCCTCCGGTGGATCTCGACAAAGTTACCGGCAATTGCGGAGAAAGTGTAACTTACGAATTGGATCTCTCCACCGGAGCTCTTACTCTCAGCGGATACGGAAAGATGAACTCTTATTCCGACGGCGAAGCACCCTGGTTCTCACACAGAGCTTCCGTAAGATCCGTCGAAATAGCCGATGCCGTCACATCTATCGGCGATTTCGCATTCGAAGGCATCGCCTCCGTCGAATCTATCTATATACCCGATTCGGTCGAAACCATCGGAGCATCCGCATTCGAAAGCTGTTCCAACCTAGTCGCCGTCAATATCGGCAAGTCCGTCCGCTCCATCGGCGAATCCGCGTTCAAAGGATGCACCTCGATTGTTTCGTACGTCGTATCCGAGGATAACGGCACCTACTCCTCGATCGACGGCGTTCTATTCAGCAAGGACGAGAGCACTCTGATCAAATACCCTGAGGCCAAAGCAGACGCTTCCTACGCCATACCTGACGCTGTCACCGTTATCGCACCCCTAGCGTTCCAGGAATGCGCTTCCCTTACATCGAGCACCATCCCCGATTCGGTCGCATTTATCGGAGCATCCGCATTCGTAGGCTGTGCCGGACTCAGAGAACTTACTCTTCCGGCAAGTCTGAATTGCGTCGGTTCCAACGATAACCCCTGTTTCTCGGGATGCGTGAATATCGAGAAGTTCACCTTCACCAAAGGGGACGGAAACTGGTACAGCTACGAGACCTGCATTTCCCAAACGGTTTCATCGGGTAACGGTTTGGGAATACTCAACGACAGTGTTTTCGAATACCTATCCGAACATTCCGATTACAGATACACGCCGTGGCAGCTCAGCAGAACTGCTTTGACCACAGTCATGATTTCGGAGGGAGTGACCTCGGTCGGAGATTCCGCATTTAAAGACTGTACTGCGATCAACTCGCTGACCCTCGGCAATACGGTCGCTGTCATCGGAGACTCCGCCTTCAGCGACTGTACTTCGTTGGCCTCCGTGGTCA
>CAVIXW010000169.1:0-2667 GCA_963646785.1 Acutalibacteraceae bacterium | reverse complement strand
CCGAAATCAAATGGGGTTCTGGCACATGTAGTGTTTAAATTGCTGGTAACGTAGGTTAATTTTTTAAAATTAAAAAAATGAGTTCTGTGTTTGCACACAGAATTAAAAAATTTCACTCGCGGCGGATAATGGTGGTGACTGCGTTTCCGCCACCGAGACAAAGGGTAGCGCAACCTACATCCTTCTGTCTGTCCATCATTGCATAAAGAAGCGTTGTGAGAACACGGGTTCCGGAACATCCGATCGGATGACCGAGTGCGACGGCGCCTCCGTTCACGTTGAAGATTTCATCAGGAACATTGAGATCCTTCTTGACTGCACACGATGCGGATGCAAAAGCTTCGTTGTGTTCGAAAAGATCGATGTCGTCGATGGTCATACCTGCCTTCTTGAGAACGTGCCTGGTAGTGGGAATAGGTGCTTCCATGATCCTTTCCGGAAGAACTCCGCGCTCGCCGTAAGCAACGATCGATGCAAGTGGCTTGATACCGTGTTCCTCGGCCCATTTCCTGGATGCGATGATCATTGCGGATGCACCATCGCTTAATTGCGAAGAATTTCCTGCGGTAACAATTCCATCCTTCTTGAATACAGGTTTTAATTTGGCAAGCGATTCCATGGTGGTGTCGGGACGGATTCCCTCATCCTTATCAAAAACGATATCTCCTTTCTTGGTGAAGATAGTGTACGGAACAATTTCCTTATCGAATTTGCCGTTTTGCTGTGCTTTGTATGCCTTAGAATGACTTTCCATGGAAAGCTGATCGGCGTCTTCCCTGGTAACATTGAATCTTTCAGCAACGATCTCGCCGGTAAATCCCATATGCTGATTGTTGAATATATCCCAGAGACCATCGTGCACCATACAATCGGTAACGGTCTGATTGTTCATTCTGTATCCCCAGCGAGCACCGTTCAAAAGATAAGGTGCATTGGACATACTTTCCATTCCGCCTGCGGCGATAACATCATATTCGCCAGCTTTGATGGCATCCGCACCGCACATAACGGCTTTCATTGCAGATCCGCAAACGGCATTTACGGTAAACGAACCGATTTCGACAGGAAGATCGGCACCGATGGCAGCCTGTCTTGCAGGATTTTGACCGAGTCCTGCCTGAAGAACATTACCCATGATACATTCTTCAATATCGTTGGACTCGATACCGGCCCTCTTAACTGCTTCTTTGACACAGTGAGCTCCTAATTCAGTGGATTTAATACCGTTCAAAGCTTTTCCATATTTTCCGATGGGAGTTCTGCATGCACTTAGAATTACAACATCCTGCATAGTTATCTACTCCTGTAGATTATCTTCTTGTTGGTCAAAAACATATATATTATTGTCGGTTATTAATTACGACAATTGACGAACTCGACTGGTTGAACAATACCCATTCTCTTCAAAGGTTTGGATAAATGTCTTCTTGCCGTAACAGGAGGCTCATACCATCCCGGAACAATCCAACGAACATTTTTTTTCATAATACATTCTTGAGATCTGGTATTGCATTGTTTGCAGCGATATCCTTTATTTTTACCGATCGAGGTCATACACCTTCCGCATACAGGACAGATAGGATTGGAAATTTTAGTAAATTCATCTACTACATTCAAAACATGAATTTTTTCAATATTCAAAGTACGCGGAGAATCTCTTAATTCTCCTACAACCTCTACAAGATCTCCTTTGAATAACCAATCAAGAACATATCTGAAATTTCCGGAAGGTTCGTATGCAGCACAATCGAGAGAACCGAATTCTGTCTGAATCGTAAGAAAAGTATGTCCGCCTTTAACACGTTCGGATCTTTCGACAATTCCTTTGACCATATAGGAACTGTTAGGAACAAATTCGGATTTTGAAAAATCTGTTATTATGTGATCATCCGTACCCTGATTCGATTGAAAAATCAGCCACCTGCTCTGATTTTCGGTTTTAATGATTTTATGTCCTTCGATCAAATCACACGGCACATCACCCCTGAATCCATAAAGTACGGGACACGGAGTTCCTGGAAAAATAGCAATTTTATTTGTTTTTTCTTCGATATTATTAAAAGAAGTTGTGATCAGCTTATCAGCATTTTTAACAGACTCGATATCAAAAATACGTTCGGTACCCCACCGTTCCTGAGGGCGATATGCAAGTAACTCGAATGTGTGATCTTTAGGTATCCAGGCCATACCGCAAATACATCCTATAAGGCCTCTGCCGCAACCTAATTCGAATTTATCCGCATTTAAACGTTGAATTTCATTCATTACCGAATCACGTTTTACTATACGTGTCACTCCTTGAATATAAAACGAATATGAAGGTCTTTCAATCGAAATAACAAGACCCGGATCCGAATCTACCGGATCATGAAATTTTTGGATCAAGGGAATAATGTGTTCTTTGATCTCAGAAGACAAAGGTTCCCATTCTTCTCTTTTTTTAAAAACAAAAATCGAATCATTATTGATTTCTCCGATCTTTGTTTTGATTCCCGTGCCTTTGCCGAAGGACATTACGAGAGATCCGTTGCCGCGGGTTTTCCAAGGAACGGCAGGATTCAATCTAACCAACTTCGGATATTCGACAAGATCGAGACCCATGTTCACAACCAATTCATAAATGATCTCGGTCGCCAGAAAGGTTGTACAGTTTCCTCTCATCGAATC
>CAVIXW010000168.1:0-2860 GCA_963646785.1 Acutalibacteraceae bacterium | reverse complement strand
CGATGGTCCTGACGGTGTCGGGGATCTCGTAGGAAGCCCCTTCTTTGGCCATGGGGTATTGGATCAAAACGGTCTTTTCTTTGTTGAAAAGAACGCCGTCGGCCGAGGAGTATACTTTATTCTCATCGGAAACAAGGAATGAAGCGAGGGACGTACATTCTCCGAATGCCAGGGGTTTGATGACAATGACGGTATCGGGAATGGTGATCGAGGTCAGGGATGTGCAGCCGTAGAACGCAAAGGAGTCGATCTTCACGAGATAATTGGGCATAACGACCGTGGTGAGCGATGTACAGTCGCGGCATACCGAATCTCCGAGAGATGTAACGGACCAGGGTATTGCGAGGAACATCAGGGAAGTACATCCGTTGAACGCGGAATTACCGAGAGAGACCACGGAATCGGGAATGAAGAGGGCGGTCAGGGAGGTACATCCGTGGAATGCGCTGCTTTCGATGGAGGTAACGTGAGCCGGGAGGATCAGCGAGGACAGTCTCGAGCAGTTGTGGAACGCAGAAGCTCCGATGGTCGCGAGGGAATCGGGAAGGGTCACAGCGGTAAGTGAAACACAGTCGCGGAATGCGTTGCCGCCGACAGATGTGATCGAATCACCTATGATAATGGACGTGATGGAATCTCTGTAAGAATACCAGGGTGCTGCACCCTGGAAATACGCGTCCATCTGTCCGGAACCGCGGATCACGAGGGTTCCGGTAAGCTGGTAATATACGAACTTGGCTTCTTTACCGCACATACCGGAAAACTGTTTGATCCATTTATCTCCCACTTTCACGAAGGTGGATCCGATGAGGTTTTCAACCGTAGGGCTTAGTTCGTTTTCACCGGATATCTCATAGAATTTTCCGTCGAACACAGACTTTCCGAGGAAACTGATCGAATCGGAGATCGAGATTTCGGACAGGGACGTGCAGCCATCGAAAACGTAATTATCGATGTTCGTGACGGAATCGGGGATGGCGATCGAGGTCAGTGCGATACAGTTCCTGAACGTACTTTCCGCGAGGTAGGTAATCGAATTGCCCAGGTTCACCGAGGTAAGGTAGAGGCAACCTTCGAATGCGCGGGGAGCTATGGAGAATACGGTGTCGGGGATCTCGTAGGCGGGGTCGGTTTTACCGACCGGATATCTGAGCAGAGTATTCTTTTCCTTGCTGAAGAGGACCCCGTCGACCGAACTGAAAACCGTATTGATCTCGCTGACGTGGATCGACTGCAGTGAAGTACAATCCTTGAACGCAGAGAATTCGATAAATTTGACGGATTCGGAAAGGGTCAGGGAGATAAGGAAAGAGCAGCCCTCGAAAGCAGAATTTCTGATATATGTGACAGATGCGGGGACCTCGTAAGACGGGTCTGCTTTGGCCATGGGGTACTTGATCAGCGCGGCCATATCGTTGCTGTAAAGAACACCGTCCGCCGAACGGTAAACACGGTTTTCGGGGGAAACATCGAATCCAGTAAGAGACGTACAGCCACTGAACGCACTCTCGCCGATGAAATCAACGGATCTACCGAGTTTGAGGGTGGCAAGTGAGGTACAGTTATAGAACGTAAACCATCCGAGAGACTTTACAGAATCGGGAATGGCGACAGATGCAAGGGAAATGCAACCTTCGAATACATGGGATTCGAAAGATGTTATGGAGGCCGGGATGGTAATCTGCGAGAGGGAGGCACAACCGTAGAAAACGTAATTCTCGAGGGACGTCACGGACCCGGAGAGGGTTATGGATGTTAGGGAAGTGCAACCTTCGAACGCATGATCTCCGATGGAGGTTACGGAATCGGGGGTGGCGATGGAAGTTAAAGAAGTACAGCCTTCGAACGCATGCTCTCCGATGGAGATTACGGAATCGGGAATGGATACGGAAGTTACGGAGGTGCATCCGCTGAACGTGTAATCTCCGATGGAGGTGACCGAACCTTCTATGTTGATGTGTTCTATCGAATCTTTATACGAATACCAGGGGGTCGAAGAAGTATTGGTGAAATCCGATATGGTTCCGGATCCGTGCAACTTGAGTGTTTTGGTGGCTTCGTCGTACACATAGTAGACCGTATCTTTTCCGCACATGTCGGCATCGGAGAACTGTTTGATCCATTTGCCTTCGATGTTCTTGAACGAAGATCCGGCCAGGTTCGCGGCGGCCTGTTCGATTTCGGTCTTGCCGTCGGGCTCGTAGAATTTTCCGTCGAACGCACTTTCGACAATCCCCGTGACGGAAACCGGGATGGAGACGGAACCGAGGGATACGCAGCCATAAAGGGAGTATGCACCGAGAGACGTGAGAGAATCAGAAAGGGTGATTGACTGCAGGGCACTACATCCGTAGAATGAGTAGGATCCGAGAGACGTGACGGAATCGGCGATAACGACCGATAAGATGGCATCTTTGAAAGAATGCCAGGGCGCGGTGCCTTTGGAATAATCGCTCATCGGTCCCGAACCGTCGACCGTAAGTATCCCTGTGATAGGGCTGAACGAATATGTGATGTCTTTTCCGCACATACCGGATTGCTGTTTGACCCATTTGCCGTCGATGTTCTTAAAGCTGCACCCGGCCAGGTTTTCGACGGTCGGATCAAGTTCATTATTACCCTCGGCATCGTAGAATATCATACCGAACGCATAATTCCTGACGGAGGTAACGGAATCGGGGATGATCAGCGACGTAAGGAAGGCGCAGTCTTCGAAAGCGAAGGAACCTACGGTTGCGACGGATGCGGGGATCTCGTAAGAGGAACATGCCTTGGCCGTCGGATACTGCAACAGGGTTTTCATATCTTTACTGAAAAGAACTCCGTCGACTGAGCAGTAGACGTTATTTTTCCCGGACAC
>CAVIXW010000167.1:0-2934 GCA_963646785.1 Acutalibacteraceae bacterium | reverse complement strand
TTCCCGATTCCGTCACCTCCATCGGCAGCAATGCCTTCTACGGCTGTTCTTCTCTCGCCTCCCTAACAATCCCCGATACCGTCACATCCCTCGGAGAATCCGCATTTTATGGTTGTATCGGCCTGTCGGAACTAATCGTTCCGGTCCACCTCAACTGCGTCGGAACTGTAAAAAACCCCATTTTCGAAAAATGTAAAAATATTGAAAAGATCACAATTACCGGATCTGGAAATTGGTTTGAATACAATACAACTGATTCAGAATATACTCCATGGCAGATCAGCAAACGTGCGCTGATTGACGTCGACATAGGCGATGGCGTGACCTCCATCGGAAATTCAGCTTTTTCCGGATGTGCCAGGCTCAAATTTTTATTCATCCCGGATTCAGTTAAATCGCTCGGAATCTCTGCGTTCAAGGATTGTAACAGTCTGAAAGAACTTACTATTCCTGCAGACATCGACTGTGTTGTAACCAATAAAAATCCTGTTTTCGAAGGATGTACGAATATCGAAAAGATCACCTTCACAGGGTCCGGAGACTGGTTCGGGTATGATGTCGCAGATTCGGTAAATACACCATGGCAGTTCAGCGGACACACCTTGACAAACGTCATTATATCCGAGGGTATCACATCGATAGGGGACTATGCCTTCGAAGGTTGCACATCCCTTGCCTCACTCACCATCTCCGATTCTGTTATTTATCTCGGGGACTCGGCATTTTATGATTGTACCGGATTGACGGAACTCACCGTTCCGGCCGGCCTCAACTGCGTCGGAAGTGCCGAAAATTCTATTTTCGAAGGATGTATGAATATCGAAAAAATCACCTTCATTGGAACCGGAGACTGGTTCGGGTATGATGCCGCAGACTCGGCAAACACCCCCTGGCAGATCAGTAAACACGCACTGGCCGATATCACAATATCCGAAGGTGTGGCTTCTGTCGGAGATTATGCATTCACAGATTCCACTTCCCTTACTTCACTGACCATCCCCGATTCCGTCAAATCTATCGGAACCTGTGCATTTAAAAACTGTACTTCTCTGACGTCAATCTATATTTCCAATTCCGTCACCTCCATACGTAACGGTACATTCGAGAACTGTTCCAGACTTGTCTCCGTGAACATTCCCGATTCCGTTATATCTATCGGGGATTATGCATTCAGCGGCTGCACCTCTCTTGCCAGTGTTTCTTTGCCCGATTCCCTCACATCTATAGGTTCTTCCGCTTTCCGCGGCTGCACCTCCTTTACTTCCATCGTTATCCCCGATTCGGTCATTTCTCTCGGGGACTCGGCATTTTGTGGCTGTACCGGATTGTCGGGACTCACCGTTCCGGCCAAACTCAACAGTGCCGGAACCATCGAAAATCCTGTTTTCGAAGGATGCACGAATATCGAAAAGATCACCTTCACTGGATCCGGAGACTGGTTCGCTTATGATGCCACAGACTCGGCAAACACCCCCTGGCAGATCAGTAAAAATGTTCTAACAAGGGTCATTATATCTGATAATATCACATCTATCGGAGCTTATGCATTCAGGGATTGTACGTCCCTCACTTCCATCACCATCCCCGATTCGGTAATTTCTCTCGGGGACTCGGCATTTTATGATTGTACCGGATTGACGGAACTCGCCGTTCCGGCCGGTCTCGACTGCGTCGGAACCAATGAAAAACCCGTTTTCGAAGGATGCACGAATTTCAAAAAGATCACCTTCACCGGATCCGGAGACTGGTTCGGATATGATGCCGCAGACTCGGTAAATACTCCTTGGCAGATCAGCAAACGTGCTCTGACAAGGGTCGTTATATCCGATAATGTCACATCCATCGGATCATATGCATTCAGGGACTGTACCTCTTTGACATCCGTCTACCTATCCGATGCCCTTACATCTATCGAGGCAGGCACTTTCTACAACTGTTCCAGACTCGCCTCCGTGATCATTCCAGGTTCCGTCACATCCGTCAAAAACTATGCATTCTACGGCTGTACCTCACTTGCCGCGGTATCCTTGCCAGAGTCTCTCGTTTCCATAGGTTCTTCCGCATTCAGCGGTTGTAGCTCTATTGCCTCTGTTTCTCTCCCGGATTCGGTTACCTCTATCGGTTTCTATGCTTTCCACGGGTGTACCTCACTTTCCTCTCTTGGTCTGGGCAAATCGATCACACACATCGGGGGATATGCGTTCGATTCCTCGGCCGGTCTTACGACTTTGGCCGTTCCGGATTCCGTCACTTCTATCGGGACCCGTGCGTTCTGCGGAGAATTCTACGGCGTTGACGGTAAAGCGCAAATCGAACCTACAGTAACCAATCTGGCAGGTTCCAAATTCTGCAACGTTGACGGCAAATGGATCAAACTGGGGATCGGTATTTGCGGAGAAGACGTCACTTACGAATTCAACGCAGTCACGGGACTACTTACGGTAAACGGAACAGGGTCTATGTATGATTACGCTGACGGTGCAATGCCTTGGTATTCGTACAAAGAGAACATTAAATCGATCGTCTTAGGCGACTCGGTCACCTCGGTCGGGGGTTATGCATTCAGTGATTGTCTCAACCTGAGAGAACTCACGGTTCCGATCAGTCTCAACTGTGTCGGATCGGAGGATCATCCGGCATTCGCCGATTGCATCAATCTCGGGAAGATCACATTTACGGCAGGGTTAGGATATTGGTATGATCACGGTGCGCTGACTCCGAAGACTCCATGGTACGCTGCCAGTACCGCACTTACCGTTGTTTTCTCCGACAGCATAACGTTCGTCGGTTCTTCGGCGTTCAAGGACTGCATCCCCCTCACTTCCGTATACTTCGACGCTTCCGTCGTATCGATCGGCGAATCTGCGTTCAGCGGTTGTACCAACATCGTTTCGCTGACCATTCCCGATACCGTCAGATCCGTCAGGGGCTCCG
>CAVIXW010000166.1:0-3012 GCA_963646785.1 Acutalibacteraceae bacterium | reverse complement strand
ATGTCACACTCGACAGATATACCTGGGAGTCCCAGTTCATCACCAACGGCACCGCAAAGGAGATCGTGAAGAAACTTCAGAACACGCCCTACTCCGGAAAGACCGATGACGGAGCATCGTTCGTGGACCTGAAGGATTTCGGCATTCACGGAAAGAACACCAAGTTCACGTTCACCCGTTCCGACGGGACCACCCTGTACACGACCAGGGATCTGGCATATCACCTCGACAAGTTCTCCCGTTCCGACAGGGTCATTGATGTTCTCGGGGAGGACCAGAAGCTCGGTTCTCAGCAGCTTTGCTCCGCATTGCAGATCATGGGATACGATATGAAACCCGAAGCGCTTTTCTACGCATTCGTGTCCCTGCCAGAAGGAAGGATGTCGACCCGCAAAGGTGTCGTCGTATACCTCGACGATCTCATCGACGAAGCCGTCGACCGTGCCTACGAGGAGATCAGGAAACGCCGCAACGACATTCCCGAGGACAGGATGCGCGCCATCGCACGCGCTGTCGGAGTGGGTGCCGTCAGATACAATATCGTCCGCGTCGGTGCCGACAAGCAGCTCGTCTTCAAATGGGAGGACGCGCTCGCCTTCGACGGAAACAGCGGACCCTATCTTCAGTATGTTTATGCAAGGTGCTGCAGCATTCTGAGGAAAGCCGGAGAGCATTCCTGGTGCAAGGACGGTTCGCTGCTGGTCGACCCCTACGAGATCAGACTTGCGAAGACCCTTGCGAAGTTCCAGGAGGTGCTTCAGGTCATCGACGAGACCAAGAGGGTCAATATGCTTCCCGCCTATGCACACGAGGTCGCGGCCATCTTCAACCAGTTCTATGCCACGGTTCCCGTTCTGAAGGACGGCAGGAGCAGGGATGCCCGCATCACACTTGTGGAGGCCACCCGCGTGGTTCTCAAAAACGCATTGTGGTGTCTCGGTCTCGAATCCCCCGAGGAGATGTGAACATGGAGTTCCGCCCCATGAAACTTAAGGACATGCGCAAGGTCCGCGAGTTGGAGCTTTCGTGCATCAGGGAGTATTTCTCCGAGATCATGGAGACCAAGTGGGAGGAACTCTCCGAGGATTGGAAAGATAACCTCGGGGCGAGCAGTCCCAGGCACTTCAAACCTTATCTGGAAAGCGGTCTCAGTTTTGTGGCGGAGGAGGACGGCGAGATTTACGGTTTCATCTTCGCCCAGATGCTCCACCACATCGCCGACTGCGACAATCTTGTATGGATCGAGAACATGGGCGTGGACCCCATGGTCCGCAGGAATGCGGTCGGATACAGGCTTCTCCGGGAGACACTGAGGGCGGGAAAGGCCGCAGGCGCCGATGTGGCCCACAGCATGATCCAACCGAACAACGTCCCGTCGATCATGCTTCATAAAAAGATCGGGTTCTTCATAGATGCCCGCGAAGTGGCCCTGATAGACCTCAAAGATCCGAAACTGAAACTCTGAACAATTGTTCAATATTCGGCCCCGAACGTGATTATATCGGCATTCCGGCTGTTTTCCGTACAGTATATTTCACAAATTGTTTGAGATATCTAATATATAATAGGGGCATTCACTGCCTATATGTCAGAGCGTAGTACCTTCGGCGGAAAGGCCGGGTTCATCCTTGTTGCCGCAGGTTCTGCTGTCGGACTGGGGACCATTTGGCGTTTCCCCACCTTGGCCGCACAGCACGGGGGCGGAACTTTCCTCGTACTGTACACTCTGATCGTTTTGCTGTTCGGGGTGGTGCTTCTGCTGACCGAGGTGGCTCTCGGCCGTATGACCCGTAAATCTCCGATCGACGCATATGCCGCGCTTCACCCCCATGCGAAATGGATCGGATTGCTGGCGGTGATCATCCCTGCCCTGATTATGCCGTACTATTCCGTTGTCGGCGGATGGATCCTGATGTATCTTTTCACATACGCGGCCGGAGGTACGGCAAACGAACCGGGATTCTTCGGAAATTTTGTCGGTTCCTGGACCGCCGTGCTCATGTTCGTGATCTTTTTTGTAGCCACCATGGCGGTTATCTGGCTGGGTGTGACGAAGGGGCTGGAGAGGATCACCAAATTCTTCATGCCGGTTTTTTTGATCATGATCATCATCCTGACGATCGATGTTCTGGCCCAACCGGGCATGATGGACGGACTCAAATACTATTTTTCGTTCAATCTGTCCGATGTGAATTCGGAGACCGTAACCGCCGCTCTCGGACAGGTCTTTTTCTCTTTGTCGCTTGCCATGGGCATCATGATCACTTTCGGATCGTATATGAGGTCCGAAGACGATATTCAGAAGTGTGCCGTAAGCGTGGGTTTCATCGATATCGTCGTTCCCATAATCTGCGGTATGCTGATCGTACCTCTCGCCTTCTCGATGTACGGGAAGGATTCGATGCAGGCAGGTGCGACCCTGGTATTCGACGCGCTTCCCAAGATCTTCGAACATATGGCCGGCGGGTCGATTATCGCCGTGGTTTTTTTCGCCCTTCTGTTCTTTGCCGCCTGGACCTCCGCAATGTCCGTTGCGGAGGCTGTCATTGCAACCATGATCGATAAAATGGGAATTTCCAGACACAGAGCCGTCATCCTGCTTTTCATACCGACCCTCGTGGCAGGCATAATCATCAGTCTAGGTTACGGGCCTCTGAGCTTCATTCGTTGGGGAGATCTCACGATCTTGGATATGTTGGATATGGTCACGAATTCGTTCCTTATGCCGATCGTGGCTTTCGTCACCGCCGTCCTGATCGGGCATATCGTCGGATGCAAGGTCATTATCGACGAGGTGGAAAAGTCAGGAGAGTTCAGGTTAAAATCGCTGTATCCGATCATAATCAAGTGGATCGCTCCGATCTGCATCGCACTGATCTTCGTTTCCAATCTTATATCTTGATCATCTTGGCCGATCCCGGAGAAAGCGGGATCGGAGACCAATCATCAAAAAGTAATGGGGTAGGTGACCACGGAGTTGGTGCCCCGATTATGACGGATTGACAAGTGCTC
>CAVIXW010000165.1:0-3047 GCA_963646785.1 Acutalibacteraceae bacterium | reverse complement strand
TCCTTGTCGAAAGCCGGGTATTCGGTCGAACCCACGCTGTCGAGCGTGATCGGGATGGTCAGCGAAGACAGGTTCTTCAGGTTATAGAACGCATGGTTGCCGAGGGATTCCACACTGTCGGGAATAACCAAAGAGGTTATGTTCAAGTCCCGGAGAGCGTCGGACCCGATACGCACGATCCCTTCGTCCAAAGTGATCTCCTTGACAGTGCCTCTGCATTGATACCACGGCGTCTTCTCATACCAGCAGTCGCTTCCTTTGCTGGCGGCATACATGAACCCGTATCCGGAACCGGGGGTGAAACGGACCGTCTCCAATCCTGACAGGCCCTCGAATGCGGATAATCTGTCAAGCCATGTTGCATTGAGGCTTATCGGAATGGTCAGATTTTTGATCGTACACTTATAGATTGGAAGGTGTCCGAAAGAGACAAGCGTATCCGGCAGGATGAGATTTTCCATACTGCACTTATAAAACACATATTGTCCGATACGGGTGATGCCGTCATCAACGACGACCGTCTTGAGGTTGGATGCCTCATTCCAGGGGCACTTATGGAGCGTATCGCTCGCATAGTAGTCGCCATAACCGGAGGTCCCGTTCCCTTTTGTCAATGTCACCTTTTCCAGATTGCCGTATGGTCCATAAAACGCTTGATTCTTCAATAAATTGATACTTATCGGAATGGTAAGTTCCTTGAGGTTACATGGGGAGCAGAACATATTGCGTCCCAGTCTCGTGACGTCGTCCGTGATGACGATCGTTTTTGGAACATCGGAATTCATACTCCAGGGAATCAGGTTGGCATCAAATTTACTCCACTTCCCTATATAATCAAACGGAACTCCGTTTCCGTTGGTGAAGGTTACCTTCTGAATGGCTCCGCATCCGTGGAATGCCGGGTATTTTTCGTCGCAGTAGGGTCTCAGGCTGACGGGATAGGTAAGATCGGTCAGTTTTGCGCAGTTGTAGAAAGTGTGGTTTCCGAGACCCGTAACGGAGTCGGGGATCACAACCGAGGTTATGTTCAGTTCGCGGAATGCATCAGATCCTATCCCCTTGATCCCATCTGCGAAGCTGATCTCCTTGAGGGTGGCTCTGCTCTGATACCAGGGGGTGTTCTGGTACCAGCGATCGTTGACTGGGTATGCATCGTAATCGCATACTGATCCATTGGTTCCGTATGTGATGTTGACCTTTTCAATATTGATACAGCCTGCAAACGCCGCGTGTGCATTGGATCTCACGCTGTTGAGCGATCCGGGGATCGTGAGCTCCCTGATGTTCACGCATCCGTGGAATGCCCATTCTCCCAACGAAGTAACTCCGTCTTCGATGACGACCTTCGTGACGCTTCCGCCGTGTTTGTTCCAGGGGGCGGAATTCTCGAAGTAATCGTACATTCCCCCGTTTCCGGAGATCAGCAACGTTCCGTCGGCAGAAAGAGAATACGTCAGATCGTCTCCGCAACGGCCGGAATCAGTGATCTGGGCGGAAGTACAGTCGGTATCCGCGATATTCAAAGCAACGAATGCGGACACGCCGACCAACGCAGTAACGATCAATACAAATGATTTCTTAAGGATAGTTTCACCTTCGTAAATTAATCTGAATACTTGATTAATGATAATTTAAACATATTGTAGACAAAACATTGACAAATGGTCGATTTATGGTTTACAAACCATCAATCAAACCGATCTGATTTCCCAGACTATCATCGGGGGATAAATCTTATGCAGAAATCCGTTCACGGGAATCCGGTCAGGACGGCCGGATCCCGTCTGAAAACGGATCTGATCCGCGGTTGAGCGATTCCGTGTGCGGAGCGGAATCGGTACCGTACGTGAGTTCAATCAATTGCCCGTTCTCACCGTTGAATGTCTTTCCGCACAGATTGCATTCGTTAGGCAATACCTCTCCGGATTTTCCGTAGAATGTGAAGCCATGGAGGGTTTCCCGGCCGATATAGGTAATGTCGCCGTCGAACTTCAGATTACATACTTTGGAACCGTTCACATACGCCCACGGTGGATAGTATCCTTCGCTGTAGTCGAAACCGTGTCCGTCCGATCCGGAAGTGAAATTCACGGCCTGCAGAATGCAATTTTCGAATGCCGGGTATTGGGCAGAGGCAACACAGTCGAGAGTGATGGGGGCGGTGAGTTCGCCCAGGCCCATACATTGGTAGAACGAATGGCTGCTGAGGGTTACCACGCTGTCGGGTATCGTAATAAAATGGAGGTTCAGTCCATGGAAAGCGTCGGACCCGATACGCACGATCCCTTTGTCAAAAATGATTTCTCTGAGAGAGTCTTTGCATTGATACCACGGCGTCTTCTCATACCAGCAGTTGCTACCTTTGTCGGCGGCATACATGAATCCGTATCCCGAACCGGGAGTAAAATGGACCGTCTCCAATCCTGACAGGCCCTCGAATGCGGATGACCTGTCAAGCCATGTTGCATTGAGGCTTATCGGAATGGTCAGATTTCTGATCGTACAATAATGGAACGCATTTTCTCCGAAAGAAGCAAGCGTATCCGGAAGAATGAGATTTTCCGTACTGAAATGAGTGAACGCATAATTTCCGACACGGGTGACGCCATCTTTCACGACGACGGTCTTAAGGGTAGGTGCCTGATTCCAGGGGGCTACACGGAAAGAACCATCCGAGCAGTAGTCGGGATAATCGGGTGAGGTTCCGTTTCCTTTTGTAATAGTCACTTTTTCCAGATTGTCGTAGGGTCCAAAAAATGCACGAGGCTCCAATATATTGATACTTATCGGAATTGTAAGTTCCTTGATGTTACTGGAGGAGCAGAACATACCGGCGCCCAGTTTCGTGACGTTGTCCGTGATGATTATAGTCTTTGCAACACCGGAATTCATACCCCAGGGGACCAGGTCGGTGTCAATTGCTCCCCACGATTTCTTTGTATAATCAAACGGAACTCCGTTTCCGTTGGTGAAGGTTACCTTCTGAATGGCCCCGCATCCGTGGAATGCCGGGTATTTTTCGTCGCAGTAGGGTCTCAGGCTGACGG
>CAVIXW010000164.1:0-3124 GCA_963646785.1 Acutalibacteraceae bacterium | reverse complement strand
GGTTCGACTCCTGTTTAAAGTCTGTAATCCCACACTCGTTCTTATCTCATCCTGCTGCTTCGACATCAACCGACTTCAGTCGTTTCTACCCTAAATCCTGAAGAACCAATTTATAGCCGAGCGTTTCGATTCATCGGATCGATTCGGATAAATCGTGAAGTCTTCGTTCCCGGACACACCACCATGCGGTTCGATCTGCGGGAAAACATCAACCGGAATACGAACAGCAAGGCTGTTCTGAAAGACCGGTATCCGAAGCTGCTAACGTCGAAAAAGCAATCACGGTGTTGCATCAGGCCACAAACCCGGCTATCATTACGGGTTATACGCATTAAAAACAAAATATATGGCCGGGCCCCAAAGGGCCCGTTGTTTAAATCTTTTAAATCAAATGGTCGGTCACCGCTCGAAGAACGTCTTGGAACCGTAATGCTTAACAACGAACAGGTATCCGGCGAGATGGTAACTGTCTGGGCTTACCGAGTAATTAAAGAACCAAAAGTATGTCTCAACTGAAACGAAACCATTGGTGGTTCCGAAGGCATCGTCTCCGAGGGTTTTGAGATTTTTGGATACATAGATCAGTTTCAGATTACCGAGCGAATCGTAGAATGCATGGCTTCCGATAGCAGTTACGGAATCTTTGATGCAGATCTCATTAATAGAGGAACATTTTGCAAATGCATAATCTCCGATCGCAGAAACACCGACGGTAACCGAAGTCAGAGAAGTGCAACCGTAAAACGCATACGCACCCAGAGAAGAGATGGTATCGGGCAGTACGAGGGAATCTAGAGAGGTACAGTTTTCGAATGCGTGTTCTCCGATTACAGTGACAGTGGCAGAAAAATCGATGGATTTGAGCGATTTGCAGTTGTAGAATGCATATGCGTCGATGTCGAGTTCGGAAACTCTGACCGGAAAGATAACGGATTCGAGAGCGGTACATCCGGCAAATGTTCTATCCTCTATGTTCAAGATAGTACAGGAAACACGGGAATAATCCACGCTTTTCAGAGACGTGCAGTCTGAAAATGCATAGCTTCCTAGGTACAGGAGAGAGGATGGAAGGCATACATCGACGAAACCGCAGAAATCGAAAGCACTGCTGCTGATGTAGGCGACGGAATCGGGAATGTCGATAGACTTGAGACGCTCGCAACAGGAGAATGCGCCCTGATAAATGGCATAAAGAGAACTGCCAAGATCTAAGGATTCGAGATAAACCCAACCGTAGAACGCATACTGTCCGACGGTAATGACAGAATCGGGAATGTCGAGAGAGGTCACAAGGAAAGAACCGAAGAACGAGAAGTCCCCGATCGATTTGACGGAGTTGCCCAGGGTCACGGACTCCAAATTGAAACAATTGTAAAATGCATAGGATCCGACCGAAGTAACGGAGTCTTCGATCACGACGGAACGGATATACAACCTCATCTCGCTCCAGGGTGCGCCGTTCTCGGAGAAATTGTCCATCGGCCCGTTACCGCTGATGGTCATGGTACCGGATTTGCAATCCAAATTCCAGGAGATGTCATTTATCTCGCCGGAGGTGGCAGGGGCGGCGGCCGTTTCGTCCGAATGTTCCGCAACAAGGTATGCCGAGATTGCAAGGAGTGCAAAAATCGCTATTACTATTTTCTTCATGGATATACGCCATATCCTCAAACCGTCATGGATACGGTACTGAGATTAATACACTCTATATTTACCATATATTTATAGTATTGTGAATCACTTGAACTTTACGGGGAGGGGCCCCCGGAATTATTGACCATTCTGCCACACAGGCCAGCGGTTACATTCATTACCGGAAATTCGTCGCCTCGCCTGTAAGGAAATCCACCACGTTGACTATCCGTATCCCGTCCACGTTGTCGTACGGGTACCTGTCCATGATGACCACATACTTCGGATGATTGTCAGCCAACGCCCTCAGCGGGGCCAGTTCCCTCTTCATCGTCTCTGGGTCCGTGACCGACACAGAGACCTGGAAGTACGCCGGGTTACGATCATATCGTACGATACGAAGTCGATCTCCATCCCATCCACGTTCATCACGCATGCATTTCCGTACCGATACATCAGCTCCATATACACAACGTTCTCCAGTACCCGTCGATGTCCCTGTCGTCGTATCCGATGGCCACATTCCTCATACCCAGGTCGTTGGCGTAAAACTTGTCGGATGTCTGCAGATACTCCTTCCTCTTCGAGTCCTTCCTCCGTGTATGATGGAACAGTTTCGCGTTGCACAGAGCATCGATGTACGATTCTACGGATTCGGCGGAAGCCTTGGTACCCCTGCTCGTGAGGTATCCGGAAGCGTTCCTCACGGACGTCCTGTCTCCGATATTCTTCATCAGGAACCTCGCTAGGTTGGTGACGGTCGCCGGGTTCCTGATTCCGTTCCCCTGTATCACACCCTTCAGTAACACCGTGTTATATGTTCCCGATATGAGCATCGACACCAGGTCCCTCCTCGTACCCGACATGAGAACCGTTCCCGGCAGCCCTCCCCAGCGGATGTACTCGGAGAACTTCTCCTCGGGAGTGGCATCCGGACCGTACGTCTCCCTGAAGGTCAGAAACTCCTCGAACGACAGCGGGAGAACATCGATCACCACATGACGGCCCGATAATTTAGTAGAGAGTTCCATGGAAGGCATGTAGGAGTTGGATCCCGTTATATACACGTCCGCACCGCGCTCGTAAAACGTCTCCACCGCACGTTCCCAGCCGTCCACATCCTGGACCTCGTCAAGGAAGATATACTTGCCCCCGGTCGGCACGAACCGGCCCTTCACGGCGTCGATCAGATCTCTGTAATCGGATATTGTGGAATCGAGCTCGTCGCCCAGATTCAGAAGCAGGGTGTCCCTTTCGGGAATTCCCGAAGCGACGATCTCCTCACGGAACATCTTCAGTATCGTTGATTTACCGCAACATCTCATCCCCGTTATGACCTTGATCACGGAGCAGTCACGGAATCCTCTCAATATTCCCAGATAGTGATCGCGCAGGATGTAGTCTGACATAGTTTCAGGTTATAATCTGAATTATTTTGGTTCTGCTACAAAGTGTGTGGAAACCATGGGCAATCAGTAGGTCCTGTGACAAT
>CAVIXW010000163.1:0-3141 GCA_963646785.1 Acutalibacteraceae bacterium | reverse complement strand
CGCGCTTCCCAAGCATCGATTTAAAAGTATAGTGCCTCAAATTGGGAAAGCGTTATTTGAACACAGACGATCCGAGAGAGTCGAGCGTATTCGGGAGGATGAGATTTTCGGTGTGGCATTTGTAAAACATATACGAACCTATATGCGTCACGCCTTCTTCGACGATAATGGTTTTAATGCTCGAGGAATGGCTCCAAGGTAAAATACCGATAATACTCGGCACATATTCGCCGGGTGTTCCGGTACCTTTGGTCAGCGTTATTTTTTCAAGGTTGTTGTACTGAGCGCTGAATGCACCACCGAGCATGACGCTCATAGGGAAAGTAAGATTGCGGATGTTGCAACCGTAGAACGTGCTGTCGCCCAAATGAGATACGTCGTCTGAAACGATGATCGTTTTTGCAACATCGGAGTTCATATTCCACGGAGCGAACCTTGTGGTGTCGTCCTGGACCGCCTCCGGGGAGTTGTAATCGAACGGAACTCCGTTTCCGTTGGTAAAGATCACCTTTTCGAGTGCCATACAGCCTTCGAAAGCGGGGTAGTTTTCGTCGCAGTAGGGCCGCAGGCTGACGGGATAGGTAAGTTCGGTAAGTTTCGTGCAGTTGTAGAAGGTGTGGTTTCCGAGAGCCACGACGGAGTCGGGAATCGTAAGCGAGGTTATGTTCAGTTCGCGGAACATATCCGACCCGATCCCCGTGATCCCGTAGGCGAAGTTGAGTTCCCTGAGAGAATCCCTGCTCTCGTACCAGGGGGTGTTCTGGTACCAGCAGTTATTTCCGCCATGGGTGTCATAATCCGGTCCGCGTCCGTCCGACCCATAGGTGAAATTGATCTTTTCGATCCTGTAACAGCCTGCAAATGCGGGTGAAAAGTCGCTCCCGACGGTGTTGAGCGAGATCGGCATGGTGAGTTCCGTTACATACTTGCATCCCACGAACGTCCATGCGCCGAGATCGGTGACCATATCCCCGATGACAATTTTTGTGATCTCGGTACGATAATCAAACCATGGCGAGCGAATGGTACCGCTGTAGTTGTAGGTCCAGCCGTAACCGGATATCTCCAACGTACCGTCTGAAAAGTACTTGTAATATGTATCCGGCCCGCAGACTCCGTATTCCACTATGTCTGCGGCAGAGGAGTCGTCGGTTTCTGCTTGGAATGCGAACAATACGGCCGCCACTGACGCGAAAACGGCCAGAATAACCAAAACGGTTCCGAGTCTCAACGAACTCTCCGATCTCGATCTTTCGTACATTTCACACCTTCGTCTGCTGTATATTGCAGCATTTGATTTTCGACAATGAGGTCCCCGGCACGGTACCTGACCGGCAACCCTGATCAAATGGTAGACAATATGTAGACTATTTGTAGAACTCGGAAAATCTATAAATATACGCAATTATCGGTTCATACTGATTCAGAAAACCCCTTCAATCAGCAGTAAAATTCTGATTTCGATAACGTCTTCAATGGCGCGATTGATTTTTGAATTGTTGAACTCGCACCTTGCAGCGATTATCATCAAAGAGTGAACAATGGGAGGATTCCTTTATAATGAGTACGCATCGAGATGATGCTGATTACCCCTTCGTATTCATCACAATGATGCGGCTCAATCTCGAATACGATCCTGTCTTGTAGATTCACCCTGACCGAATATAATCCTTTAGCCTGACCCTTCAAAGCTTTGGAGTTAGGTGGGAACGGGTTCTCCGAAATGGTTTTCAAAATAGATTCGACCTTGTCCCCGTATCCCTGACGCACCAGTTCATCACGATGTTTGGATGCGGTCTTGGATAATGTGACAAGATAAGTCAATTCCAAACCTCGCGTTCACCTATCGGTGTGCTTCTGGCATCTTCGAGATTCTTCTGAAAATCTGGATCGCCCATAATATATAGCGTCTCCATAATCGCATCCCAATCCTCTTCGGAAATCAGGACTGCGTTCCCGTCCTTGGAGGTTATAGTCACGGTTTCATGATCTTGAACCAATGATACCAGGCCATAAAGGTCCTTCCGAGCGGAGGTTACATTCACCATTGCCATGATTGTATAATCACGTTATAAAATATAAACGTACGTTTTAACGTATCTAGTTTATATAGTAAGCGGACCCGCCGGAACTCGGAAGAGGCATTAGTCGGCAGGGGAATTCTACAATGCATTAAGGTCTGTTAAGCTGTTAATGTACGTGCATTAAATCAGACTGTAGAACCGTTAGAAAACAGACCAAACCGTTTACCAATAATTTTCAAACCGATTCGTTATCACAAATTAGTAAAATAAAACACCACAAATTAGTAAAATGAAATAACAGATAAAACAATAAAGTTCATATTTATTGAAAATAGAACCTATTTGATACCTGTCTCAGGCAACATTCAGTATCAGGGTGGATGAGGACCTCAAAAGCGAATTCGACTCGCTGTGCAATTCCTTCGGAATGAGCATGACTACCGCTATCAACGTGTTCGCAAGAGCAGTTGTACACGAAAGAAGAATTCCGTTCGAAATATCCGCCGAACCCATCACCAGTGCTGCCGCCATCGACAACTACCTCAGAATGAGGGAAACAGGTGTCTCCAGATTTGACAAGGAACCCGCCATTGACGAGATAAACGCAGAGATCGATGCCGCCAAGAACTGAAATGTCCACCTAAGCAGATGATTGAAATTCTGTCTGAAAACAGACATGAACACAGTATACAAACAAATTGAGCGATCCCGCCGGAACCCGCATATCAGATAGCCAGCAATCGGTTTTTGATTTCAATGGCTGTTTTAATGGCTCTATCGAAAATTCAATAACCGAAAGCGAACAACAACCACTTCGAACAATCGTTAAGTATTACAATTGCCATACAATTATTATGGTCTATTCAATCAGATTCTCCGAAGATGAACAGGCGGCAATAGAGCAGTATGCATTACTGTACGGAATGAAAATATCTGAAGTCATCAGGAAAGCAACAATGGAAATGATCGAGGACGAGATGGACATACAGGCCTTCAAAGAAGCAAAGAAAAGATTCGAAAAGACCCTTGTCACATATTCCCATGAAGATGTCGGAAAGGAATTGGGTTTCCTTTGAGCTATCGGGTTGAATAATGGTTTCCCAAAATGCTGTACTAT
>CAVIXW010000162.1:0-3178 GCA_963646785.1 Acutalibacteraceae bacterium | reverse complement strand
GTTCGCGGAAAGCATCGGAACCGATCCCTTTGATCCCGTCGGCGAAATTGATCTCCTTGAGAGCCTCCCTGCTCTGATACCAGGGAGTGTTCTGATACCAGGCATCCGATACCGGATAGGCAGCATAGTTGAATCCGTATCCTCCGTTCCCGACTGTGAAGTTGACCCTTTCGAGATTGCAAAAGCCCGAGAAGACAGGATTCTTGTCGGAGACCACGCTATTCAGCGCGATCGGTATGGTAAGTTCCGTGATCTGGGTACAATCGACGAACGCTGATGTTCCGAGTTTGGTGATACTACTGCCAATAACTATTTTGGTGATGTCGCCACAAAATTCATGCCATGGCGCATCTTCGGTATCATACGGATACATTTCGCCGAAACCGGTGATCACGAGGGTGCCGTCCTGGTTAAAGTTATATGCGGCACGGGGTCCGCATTTGCCGGCATATTTGTCGGTAGGTATCGGTGGGGTGTACCCCTGTTTGAACCATTTGCCGTCAAAATTGTTGAAAGTGAAACCGGCAAGTTTTTCAACGGTCTGTACGAGTTCGGTTTTACCGTCGGCGTCACAGAAGATTGCGTTGAACGCACCGGATTCGATGGTTTTTACGGAAAGGGGGATGGTTATGGTTTTGAGGGAAGTGAATCCCGTGAACGCGGATGATCCGATGGTAGTGACGGAATCCGGTATCGTGTAGGCAGCATAGGCTGTGGCCACTGGGTATTGGATCAGGACGGTCATGTCCCTGGAAAAAAGAACGCCGCCGACCGAAGCATAGGTGCGGTTTTCCTTTGATACGAAAAATGAAGCTATATTGATGCAACCCGCGAACGCACCCTCTCCGATGGTCTCGACGGAACTGCCGATCTTGATCGAGGCAATGCTGGCACATTCGTCGAATGCGAATGCTCCGATGGTCTCTACGGAATCCGGTATTATGATGTATGTGAGATCGACGCAGCCGCTGAACGCATAAGGTTCGATGGAAGAGACGGTGTCTGGTATCTCGTACGAGGGCTATGTCTTACCGAGGGGGAAACGGAACAAAGTCGTCCTGTTATAGTTGAAAAGAACGCCGTTCGCGGTGGTGAAAGTGCGGTTATTCGCCGACACGGCAAACGAAGCGAGAGAGGTACAGCCCCTGAACGCACCCTCTCCGATAGTTTCTACCGAGCCGATATCGACTGAAACAAGGGAGGTGCAGCCTTCGAATGCCGAAACCCCGATGGCTTTTACGGAATCGGGCAAAGCAATGGAGGTAAGGGAGGTGCATCCCTTGAACGCATAGTCTGCTATGAAAGCGACGGAACTGCCGATACTGACGGAGGTTATCGACGTGCAGCAACTGAGAACGGAAGATCCGACCGCAGTCACGTCATCGGAAATTATAACGTTCAGACGGTTGGCCTCGGTAATCTGCCAGGGAGTGTTGTTCGGGGACCCGTATGAAAACCATTTTCCGGAACCCCGGGTAAAGGTTATTGTATCGATATTTACACAGCCCGAGAAACTCGGTTTCTCGTCGGAACCGACGCAGTCCAGACTGGCCGGAACGGTAAGTTCTTTCAATTCGCTACAGTCGGCGAATGCGGATGCTCCGAGAGAGGTGGCGGAATCGGGTACGGTGACGGATACGAGAGAAGCACCGCGGAACGCATAGGGAGAGACGGACAGGACCGTATCCGGTATGACATAGGACGTTCCTTTCTTGGCAAGGGGGTACTGGTGCAAAGCTGTCATATCCCTGCTGAAAAGAACACCGCCCTCGGTACTGTAGGCTCCGTTTTTCTCCGACACGGCAAACGAAACGAGAGAGGTACAGTCTTTGAACGCATCCTCCCCGACCGTTTCTACCGAACCGAGATCGGCAGCAGCAAGGGAGGTGCAGCCTTCGAATGCGGATGTCCCTACGGACTTTACGGAATCGGGCAAAGTAATGGAAGTAAGTGAGGTGCAGCCCTTGAAAGCAGATTGATCGATCGAACCGACAGAGCCGAAGCTGACAGAAATGATCGATCTGCTGTCGCGGAGCGCAGAAGGGGAGATAGCGGTCACATCGTCGGAAATCATTATACTGAGAGCGGGATCGTTGATGAGTTGCCAGGGTGTATTCCCGTAATAAGAGGATTTGGATCCAGAATCGCCGTATGCAAACCAGCTGCCGGACCCGGTAAATGTGATATTTTTGATGTTGACACAGCCGTGGAACGCAGGATATTGGTTCGATGCGACGCAGTCGAGAGCGACCGGAAGAGATAACGAAGTCAGTTCGGTCGTGTTGTAGAATGCATGACGTCCGAGGGATTCGACACTGTTCGGAATCGCAATGGAGGAAACGTGCAGCTCGCGGAATGAGTCGGTACCGATGTATCTGACCCCCTCTGCGAAATTTATCTCTTTAAGCGTGTCTCTGCACATATACCAAGGCGTATGCTGGTACCAGGAGTCGTCTCCCCTGTAGGCGGCGTAATCGAATCCGTATCCGGTACCGGGAATGATATCAATCTTCTCTATTCCGGACACGCAGGCGAATGCGAGAAACTCATCGTGCCAGACGTAACTATCGTCAACCCCTGATGCATCGAGGCTTATCGGATAGGTCAGATTTTTGATCGTACATTTATCGAACGAACAGTCATTGAGGGTAGTGAGCGAATTGGGAAGGAAGAGATCCGTAATGTTGCAATGCTGGAACATATATTTTCCGATGCTGGTGACCCCTTCTTTAACGGTGACGACCTTGAGATTCGATGCATTGTTCCAAGGACAGTATGTAGAATGTTTCTCCGAATAACTGGTAGCGGCCCCTGTACCTTTGGTCAGTGTTACTTTTTCAAGATTCTTGAAAGTGTCTCCGGTAGCCGGAGGAAACGGAGTCTCGGTCGTACGTTTACCAAGATAAAGACTGTTCGGAATGGTGAGTTCTTTAATGTTGCAGCCATAAAACATGCATTCTCCCAATTTCGTGACGTTGTCTTTGATGATGATCGTTTTTGCAACGTCGGGGTTTTTGTTCCAGGGGGCCAACTGCGTATTATGTGCTTTCCATCCGCAATCCCAGTGCTTGTAGTCGTACGGGGCTCCGTTACCGCATGTGAAGGTGACCTTTTCGACGGCTGTGCATTCATTGAATGCGGGGCATTTTTCGTCGCTGAAGGGACACAGGCTGACGGG
>CAVIXW010000161.1:0-3182 GCA_963646785.1 Acutalibacteraceae bacterium | reverse complement strand
CTTTTTGATTTTTGCTAAAGCTTGGTTCACGAGTTATTGCTTTCCTAACCGTTCTAAGGTAGGGGGTCAAAAATCAACCCTGCCCGCCCGAATCAAAAAAATCGGGCCCTTCGCGCGCATATAATAGATGTGTCTAGGTCGGGTTCGACCCTTTTCCGTGGGGGGGTCAACCCTGCATAAACTTCAAAATTGTTCCTTTGCGCACATATTGTAAGCATGTCTGGGTCAGGGAAAAGAGGGGCCGAAGGCCTGAGCCTTCGGACCCATCATGTTCTGTTTAAAATCGGGCAGTCGGACATGGCTTGAAGACTATCTTATCAGACCTATGCTCGACAGTGAATTGGTGTCCGGCAAGATCAGAACAGCTTACGTCCACCTCTAACTCGAACACAAATATGCGGTTCACGACCTTGACCGTACCGTGGCTGTATCCGAATGCCTCGTTTTCTAGATTTTTGAGATTTTTAGAAACATAAATCTGTTCCAGACTGTCGAGTGAATCGCAGAACGCATAGTTTCCGATAGTCACTACCGAATCCGGAATGGTCACGTCGGTAAGCTTCGTGCACTGATAGAATGCATAATCGCCAATCGTCACGACGGATGCGAGATTCAGTTCGGTAAGCGGAGCATATGCGAATGCGGAGATTCCGATCGATGTGACGGAATCGGGAATGGTCACCGAGGTCAGCCTCGTGCACTGATAGAATGCATAATCGCCGATCTCCGTGACCGAATTGCCGAGGTTCGCTTCGGTAAGGGCCCAACAGTAGGCGAACGCCGCTCTTCCGACGGATGTGACCGAATCGGAGAGGGATACCGAGGTTAGTGTGGTGCAGTAATTGAACGCGTAATTCCCGATCGATTCTACGGAATTGCCGATGGTCACGGAAACCAGGGACCCGCAGTTGTCGAATGCGTGGGTTCCGATCGATTTGACGGAATCGGGAATGACCACCGAGAGAAGGGACCCGCAGTTGTCGAATGCGTGGGTTCCGATCGATTCGACTGAGTCGGGAATGACCACCGAGGAAAGGGACTCGCAGCGGTAGAATGCGGAATCGCCTATTGACGTAACCGAATTGCCGATGTACAGATAGGCAAGCGACGGGCAGTTTGCGAACGAGGCATGCCCGATCGATGTGACGGAATCGGGGATGTGCACGAACTGCAGGGTCGGACACTGTGCGAATGCAAGCTGGTCGATCCGTATCAGATCGGACGATGCGGACACCGACTGTAGCTGTTTGCAGCCGTAGAATGCACCCTTATCGATGGAAGTGGCCCCTTCAAGATAGAGGTGTTTGAGCGGGCTCCAGTCACGGAATGCGTATTCTCCTATGTGCTCTACTCCGCAGATCGTGACCGTCAGGTCGGCATCGGTAAGGTTCCAGGGAGTGTTTTTGTAACACGAACTCCAGTCGGGGTCGGTGCCGGACTCATGCCAAACCCCGGTTCCGGACGTAAAGGTGATGTTGGCAATGTTGGTGCAACCGAAGAATGCGGGGCGGTCGTTGGAACCGACCGTATCGAGATCGGCCGGAACCGTAAGATCGGTCAGCTCTTTGCAGTTGAGGAAGGCGTGTTCGCCCAGAGACTCGACACTGTCCGGAATAACGACCGAGGTAATGTTCAGATCACGGAAAGCATTGGATCCGATGCTTTTAATCCCGTCCTCGAACACGATCTCCTTCAAAGAATCGCTACAGTAATACCAGGGAGTTCTAAGGTACCAACAGTTACTGCCTTTGTATGTGGCATAGTTGAATCCGATCCCGGTATCGCCGGGCGTGAATGTAATTTTTTCAAGTCCACATGTGTATATACTAAATGCTGCATCGTCACAAAAGTCAAGCCACGCAGCGTTGAGGGTTATCGGAATTGTCAAATTCTTAATCCTGGTATGTTCCTCGAACGTACTACCCTTACCGAAAGAGACCAGTGAATTCGGAAGGACGAGGTTTTCGATATCACAATTATAAAACATAGTGTATCCGAAACGGGTGACACCCTCATCAACGATGATTGTGTCAATTTTTTTCAGCACGTTCCAAGGAGCATGGCTTTTGACCCCCTCATCATAATTCGCTCCTCCGTCGGTACCTTTGGTGATTATCACCTTTTCGATACACTCCACTCCGTTGAATATTTGCAGATTATCATATTCGATACTTATCGGAATGGATAATTCTTTGATGTTGGAGTGACAAAACGCATACCTTCCCAGTTTGGATACGTTGTCGGAAATTACGATCGTTTTCTTCACGTCAGAATTCATGTTCCACGGAGCCAGTTTCGAACAGGAATCAGAGATGCTGATATAAGAGGTGTTACCTCCGTAATCGAACGGAACCCCGTTTCCGCGTGTAAGTGTGACCTTTTCGATCGCCTTGCAGCCTTCGAATGCGGGGTATTGATCATCGTTGAAAGGTTTCAGGCTTACGGGGTAGGTAAGATCGGTCAGTTTTTCGCAGTTGAAGAATGTGTGGTTTCCGAGAGCCACGACGGACTCGGGGGCCGTAAGCGAGGTTATGTTCAGCTCGCGGAACGAATCCGAACCGATACTTTTGATGCTGTCTGCGAAGTTGACTTCTTTGAGAGAATCCCTGCTCAGATACCAGGGGGTGTTCTGATACCAGCGGTCATTTACGGGATATGCGTCATAACCGTATCCGTTTCCGTTTGTTCCGTAGGTGAGGTTGACCTTTACGATACCGGTACAACCCGCGAAGGCAGGATATATGTTGCTCCTCACGCTGTTGAGGGTGATGGGGATCGTAAGTATCTTCAGATTGGTACAGTCGCGGAATGCCCATTCTCCGAGGGAGATGATCTTGTCATCGATGATTATCCTCGTGATGTCGCTGCAGTAAGCCGACCACGGTGCGTTTGTTTCGGAGTAATCATACATCCTCCCGCTTCCGGAAATCGCCAATGTTCCGTCTGTGGAGAGAGAATACGTCATATCGTTTCCGCAACGGCCGGTCTCTGTGATCTGGGCGAAAGAACAGCTGGTTTCCGCATTATCCAAAACGACAAATGCGGACAAGCCGACCAGTACGGTAACGATCATTATCGCCGATTTCTTAAGAATGGTTTCACCTTCGTAAATTAACTTAACACTTGATGTTTCAGAAAGAAGATAATCTTACACTCAGAAGACTGAATTCCACTACTTAAAC
>CAVIXW010000160.1:0-3197 GCA_963646785.1 Acutalibacteraceae bacterium | reverse complement strand
GGCAGGATATCAGCGGGGTCTTCCCCCCCCCTGTTTTTCAGTCTTGTGTAATTATACCATGCGTCGGCCATTTCGAAATCCTCCTTTTCGTCGATATCTATGCTTTCGTATTTGTTTACTTCAATTATTTTCGGGCTGTTCCCGATACGGCGGCCCATGTCGCCGATCACCGCGTTCGTATAAATGTAGAATCCGCTGGTTTCGACATAGAACGGCGGAAGGTCCTGCGTTCTGGGGATATCGGTCAGCGAATAATTCATCGGCCTGTCGTCAGACCATAGGAAATCCTGCATCAGCGTGGCCGAGAACGAAGAATCCCATCTGCCGGACAGGACGGCATCCAGACCTTCCTGTATCGAACCTGCTGATACGAACGGAGCGGTGGCATGGCACAGAACATAGACGTCTGCCGGCACGTCCCGCGAAAACGCGGTCAGGACCTCTATGATGCCGGTCTCGTCCCTGTCCAGGTCCGCGGAACGTTTCAGATATTTGATCCCCGGAAGAACATACTCCTTTACGGAGTCGTCGCTGCAGTACACGTAAATCTCGTCGATTCCGGAAACCTGCCTCAGAGTGGTCTGGATGTACGTGCACAGAGGCTCCCCGTTCGTGAATGGAAGGGTGTTCTTTCCGGGAAGACGGCGGTTGTTCAGCTTCATCGGTATTACGGCTACTGTTCTCATGTCTGTCACTGTCTATGATAGGTATTCGTAGAAATCGTTTGCATCTCCGGAAGGGTGCCGAGGATCTCGGGCACCCGGCGGATATCTTCTACTGTATGCACATCCCCGTGCCCGGTATCCGAGATCAGAATCGCTTTCGCACCGGAATTCTTTGCGAAACAAACGTCGGAATCGTAACTGTCCCCGACCACCAGGATGCTTTCGGGCCGAAGGCCCGTATGCATCCCGATAAGCGACATCATGTACGGAGCGGGCTTCCCGACGACGAAATCCGGCTGTCTTCCGGAACAGCCGGAAACGGCATGGGTCATACCTCCGCAGCCGGGATACTTTCTTCCCATATCGCCCGTATAGAACGGGTCCTCGTTGCAGAAGATCATGGTCCTGCAGGCGGTCGCGGCCCGCAGCGCAGCCGTGAGCCGCCCATAATCGAAGCGGGGATCGAACCCGACGACGAGCACATCCGCCTCTTCCGGAACCTCAACGGTCTCGAACCTTTCGGAGATCTCACGGACGAAGGCGTCCGTTCCGACCGCCCAGATGCCGGAAGCATTCATCGATCTCAGATATTCGAGTGTCGCCCACCCAGAGGAGAAGATCTGTTCTTCCCCGCAGGAAATGCCCATGTTCCCCAGCTTGGATGCGATCTGCGAACGGGAAGATCCCGAATTGTTCGTGCAGAACAGTATCCGGTAGCCTCTTTCCTCCAGTTCCGATACGGTCTCCTTCGCACCGGGGATGGGGGTACCTCCCGTATATATTGTCCCATCCAGATCGAAAGCGACCGCACGTATGTCCCCGAACATCCTTCAGCCCCGATCCGATATCACGTAATGGACGGGCTCCGTCAGGAACTCGATGTCCATCTTCTTCATCATGGCACTCAGAACCTTGGACATACCGAGGTTGCGCTCTTCCAGTATCGCCTTCTTCGTGATGAACATCATATGCGAATCTGCATAGTTCTCCGTGGAATCCGGAGAATAGCCGTCGAATCCCGCAAGAACGATCTTCGAGGCGCCGAGCAAATGGAACAGCGAGATCGCCATCAGACCCGCGTTGTCGGACACCATCTCCTCATCGTTGAGAAGAGACCTGTAATCGACGCGCGCGAACGCCTCGTCGGAAACTATGTTGGAGGTTATGATGCAGTATTTCCTGTTCTCGCGTGACATCTTTTCGAAACGGCGCATATTTCCTACAAAGATGAAATCCGTCTTCATATACGGATACGCGTGGTTGACGCTGACGGAGAGGACGCCGTTCCGCGCATAAGCGGTTATCCTGTCCTTCTGCGTCTTCGAGCTCATGGCCGGCCCGATTATCAGTACGGCGGAATCCCTGATCCTGGCGCGCAGCTCGTCCAGATGGTCGACGGACTGCCGGTTGGATTCCATATACCTGAAATAGACCTCCTCCGCATACCGCGGATCGAACTCGAGTTTTCTGCCGGGGTCCATCATCCGGAATATCTCGCTCATGGCGTCGACGGTCAGGGAGTTCTTGTCCGCAAGGAATCCCGCGTAATTGGGATGGGCGTTGTTTATCGCGGAAAGATAGTTCGGCAGGGAATATCCCCACGGATTGGCGAGATAGAAGTTGTTTATGATGTCGTCCATGACCTTCAGCAGGGGCACGGTATCGTATTTCCTGCCCCGGGAACCGTTCAGGTATTCGAGGAACAGCTCGGTGTTGAGATTTCCAGCACCCCTTCCCATCCCGTAGATCGTCGAATCGATAATCAGATCGCGGTCGGTCTGCATCTCGGACAGCATCCTGGCGTTGGAATACGCAAGCTGGAGGTTGTTGTGGGAATGGAATCCTATGTGGATCCCGTCTTTGAGATTGTTGTCGCACAGGAAAAAGTACCTCATCAGCTCCCTGCCGGTGATGTTCCCGAAGCTGTCGACGATGTAGAACGCATAGGGTTCCAGTTCGTTAACCTTTCCGATAAGGTCCAGGAACTCCCCGTCGGAGTAGGCGGTCGTCACCATCGCCTGCACGAACACCCGATATCCCTTTAGTTTGGCCAGTCTGCACATCTCCAGACCGCCTTCGGCGTTTTTCTTGTGGAACGCTATGCGGAGGCCGTTTACGGACCCCTCGCGGCATTCGGGGATATCGGAGATATCGTATTCGCCGTAATTGATCATCGCAACGTACATCGTGTTCTGGCGTTTTTTGGGCAGATATTCGGTTATGGAATCGACGGCGGGAAATTTCGTGTTGTTCCCGTCGAAACGGACGCGGTCGGTCACGAATCCGCATTCCACTATCTCGACGCCCGCGTCGCTCAGCGCGCCGACGATCTCGGATATCGATTCGCGGCCGAAATTCCATCTGTTGCAATATCCGCCGTCTCTCAGCGTGCAGTCCAGGACAGATACCGTCTTCATCACGGCCGTATCTCGGTCTCTTTATATCTTATTAGCGTAGGTTAGTAAGTTGTGTTTTAGTAACGCTTTCCCAATTTGAGGCACTATACTTTTAAATCGATGCTTGGGAAGCGCG
>CAVIXW010000159.1:0-3246 GCA_963646785.1 Acutalibacteraceae bacterium | reverse complement strand
ATGTCTAATGGCGTGAGATCGCAGTCGGGGGCAGGCGGAGTTATTCAACACAGTCGTGACCTGCGGCCACGGGAGGGAATACCCGGACGTATCCGCCGATACAAGATAATATACTGCAATCCGGATATCCGGTCCAACGAGTTTGATACCTATGACAGGACAGCCCCCGATGTTCCCTTTCGTCAGAATCGTCGGACAAGAAGATATGAAACGTGCGCTCATGCTGAACGTGGTCGATCCGACCATCGGAGGCGTGCTGATCAAAGGCGAGAAAGGTACCGCCAAATCCACCACCGTCCGGTCCCTCGGACCGGTGCTCCCTTCGCGGAAGACCGTGAAGGGATGCCCCTTCCGCTGCGAATTCGGAAAGATCGGCAGATACTGTCCGTACTGTCTCGAAAGACTGAACGGCGGGGAGATACCGGAATCGGAAACGACCCCGATGAAGGTCGTGGACCTTCCCCTGTCCGCGACCGAGGACAGGGTGTCCGGAACACTGGATATCGAAGCGGTACTGAAAACCGGAAGGAAGAAATTCGAAACGGGCGTCCTGGCGGCCGCCAACGGCAACATCCTGTACGTGGACGAGGTGAACCTCCTCGACGACCACCTCGTCGACCTGCTTTTAGATTCCGCGGCGATGGGGGTCAACTATGTGGAAAGGGAGGGCATATCATTCTCCCACCCGGCCAGATTCGTCCTGGTGGGTACCATGAATCCCGAGGAGGGGGACCTGCGTCCGCAGCTTCTCGACAGATTCGGACTCTCCGTGGACATCAGAGGGGAGAAGGACCCGGCCAAAAGGGCGGAGGTCGTGAAAAGACGCGTGAAATTCGATTCCGATCCCGAGGCATATGTCGATGCGTGCAGAGAGGAATCCGAGGCCGTGAGGAAGAAGCTTGCCGACGCCAGGGAGAATCTAGGCAAAGTGATCGTGAGCGACGAAGCGGTCGAACAGACCGTTTCGGTTACGCTGCATTTCGGGATCGACGGGCACCGTGCCGATATTACGTTGTTGAAAGCGGCCAAGGCCAACGCCGCACTGGAAGGCAGGACGGAGATAACCAAGAACGATATCCGGGCCGTGGCGGAGCTGGTGCTTTCGCACCGTCTCAGAAGACGTCCGTTCGAGGAGTCCGGTCTCGACCAAGAGGAACTGGAGAAATGCCTTCGGGACCTCTGACCTTTCCTTTTACTGCCGTCGTCGGTATGGACGACGCCAAACGCGCACTGGCGTGCGCGTTTGTCGGACCGCACATCCGTACCGTGCTCCTCAGAGGCGGCAGGGGCACCGGAAAGAGCGTTCTGGCACGGTCGGTCGCGAAGCTTGCGGGCAGGAAGATCGTCAACTGCCCGCCGGATGTCACGGAGGAACAGCTTTACGGCGGACTGGATGTCGAAAAGGCCGTTTCCGCCGGCGAAACGGTCCTCGAACCGGGACTGCTGTCGCGGGCGGACGGGAACATACTTTTCATCGACGACGCGAACCTTATGGACCGTTCCGTGTTGGCCGGGATACTGGATGCGGTCCTTTCGGAAAGGGTGCGGGTGGAGAGAGGTCCGATATCCGCGGAATATCCCTGCAGAACGGTTCTGGTGGCCACCATGGACCCGGAGGATGTCGATATCTCGGCACATTTCCTAGACAGATTCGATCTGTGCGCCTACCCGTCGGAGATCGGACCCTCCGGGAGAAAATTGATCCTCGGAAGGGAAAGTATGTTCTCGGAGGACCCGGAAGGATTCCTGGCACTGTTCGAAAAAAGCGAGTCGGAAATATACGGGAAGATTGAGCGTGCGAAGCGGATCCTTCCGCTGGTGACGGTATCCGGCGAACTGGTGTCGGTGATCTCGGAACTGTGCGTCAAGGTGGGCGCGGCCGGGCTCAGAGGGGATCTGGCGATCTACAACTGTGCCTGCGCCCTTGCCGCCCTGAACGGGCGGGACGAGGTCGGCAGAAAGGACATTGAGGAAGCAGCGGTACTGTGCCTTCCCCATCGCAGGAACTATGATCTTCCTCCTCCGGAGGCCCCTACGGAGGTTCCTCCGCAGGAGGATCCGAATGGGTCCGGGGATTCCCCCTCGGAGAAGGAAGAAAATCATCGGAACGGGAAGACCCAGATGGACGGATCCGACAGATCCCAAAAAGAAGAATCTTCCCCTCCCGAGAACGTACCGGGCCTCCCCGATCTGGAGGAGATGCTGTTCGGGATCGGAAGACAGTTCAGGGTCATCGACTATCTTCACGAGAACGGCAGACCTCCGACCAGGACCAAAACGAGGAAGGGACTCCGTTCCATGGCGGTGAGCGCCGACGGGACCGGACGGTACGCCAGGTCGAGGATCCCCTCCGACCGTCCGAAGGATATCGCGTTCGATGCCACGATCCGTGCGGCCGCGCCATATCAGAGTAACAGGGAGAAGCACGGACTGTCTTTCTCGATCGAATCTTCCGATATAAGGGAAAAGGTGAGGGAAAGACGCAGCGGCGCCACCCTGCTGTTCCTGGTGGATGCCAGCGGTTCGCTGGGCGTGAGGAAGAGGATGGCGACCGTGAAAGGTGCCGTCCTGTCGATGCTGAGGGACAGCTATATCAAAAGGGACAGGGTGGGGCTGATGGCCTTCCGTCGCGATTCGGCGGAAATGATTCTTCCGCCCACCAGGTCCGTGGAATACAGCTACAGACGTCTGGAGGATCTGCCTACCGGCGGAAAAACCCCCTTGGGCGAAGCTCTGGTGGAGGTGAGCGAGTATATGACGGCGTATGCGCGTTGCCATATCGGGGAAAGCTGCCATATCATCCTGGTCACGGACGGGAGGGCCAACGTTCCCCTGAAGGAAGGGGCGGATGCGAACGGGGAGGTTCTGGATCTGGCGGAAGAGCTGGTCATTCCCTCGGTGAAATGGATAGTGGTGGATGCGGGTGCGGGATTTCCCCATTTCGACAATGCCTCGAAACTGGCGGAGAAACTGGGGGCCAGGTACTTCAGACTGGAGGATCTCGATGCAGACAGGTTTGCGGAATGCGTGAAAACCGCCATCGATGGGTAAAGGTCTCCGAGCCGGTTACAGTAGGGCTTTTCTCAAATCGAAGACGGAGGGATAGCAACTATTAGCACAGCAAGTGCGACTATCGGCCTTGCAACTTCGTAGAATAAATTGCCTATCTGTATCGAAGAACTGAATATATGGGTTCTTCAGGGTTTAGGGTAGAAACGACTGAAGTCGGTGCCGTCAGAACCTGAA
>CAVIXW010000158.1:0-3257 GCA_963646785.1 Acutalibacteraceae bacterium | reverse complement strand
CCCGCCCAACCATGTCTTGAAGCTTTTTATCTATAATATTCTGTAGAAAATACAATGCAGAAATAAAATTAGACTTACCAGAACCGTTGGGGCCAATCAAAATATTGATGTCATGAAGGTCAATAGTAGAATCTTTAAGAGATTTGAAACCCTTAATTTTCACACATTTTAACTTAACCTCGCCCATGATCCGATCCCACACTAAATCCAAATCTGTTATACCTACAGCCATTGCATATGTATTGAAAATATTAACGATATATTCCCTAGTGACTTTCCTTACTTTACACTATTCTGACAAACAATATGCGATTGGTCACTTTTTAAACCTACGGGCGCACAGAAGTATGATTACACACAGACCCATTTCGACCGCGTATTATCAAGGGTGAAATTCGACGGGAAGGTCAGCCCGCGGGTCGCATACGTTAATAAAAAACTGACTTAAAAATTGAAAGAAAGTTGAAAATTACGCAGATTGCGGGAAGTTACATTAAGATCTGCTGAAAAGTATAGTACAACTAGCAGGGAAAGCGTTATTGCAATTCAACGATTATAACAAAGGACAGAGGAGGCCTAACAGGTGAAACCCGTTCTCCTCCCCTAAACCTCTCCATACGTTCACAGTATTAAGTTAAATGTCCCAACTCGGAACTTGTATGCAGCAAGATCAGAATATCCTTACCGGATGAAATAAAGCAGAAATGAGTGGGCCCAAAGAGATTTGAACTCTTGACCTTCCGATTATCAGTCGGACGCTCTAGCCAGTCTAAGCAATGGGCCCAATGAGTTCGTCAATAAAGACCATGCATATAAATCTTACGAACTCGCACTGTTCTGTCCGAAGCATTTTAACAATACCCAGAATCCGACCGAGACAAACTAATATAACCGTAAGATGGATTCGGAATCTGTGACGATTATCTTTGAAGAGACACAGGATCTTGTACCGAGGATGCCGCTTCTTTTCCTTTCGGCGATTCTGATCGCTACCGAGGCGTTCATCATCATCTGCTGTGCCCTCGGCTTCACTTCCTGGTGGCAGGCAGGCGTTCTCGCGGGCATATTCGCGGTGCTGTATGCGTTCTGCAACTTTGTCAAGATCAGGATCGTTGTCGATGAGAAGAACATCACGTTCCGTATGCTGAACACCTACTCCGTCCCTCTCGACAATATCATCGATGTGAAAAAAGGAGATATCGACATAATGAGAAACTACAGCGGATGGGGGATCAAGAAAGTGAAATTCAAGAACTATGTTTCCCACGGAGTGGACAGCGCGATCTCGGCAAAGATCACCGGACGCATGGTCGTAACCGCCACCACCGCCCGTCCCGACGAACTTTACGATATTCTTATGGCCAACCGGAGGGAGAACTGATGCAGGCCACATTCCATTGGATCAGGATCGAGACGTTCTGCTATGCGACCGAGAAGGAGGATCTGGTCACGGAAACCTTCACCGACCTTATCGGAACCGACGAATTCCAGAAGGACATCGTAGAAAGCGAGCACGGCAATACCATGATCGTCCTTCAGTACATGATGACCAAGCAGAAGGAGATGGATGCCCTGTTCGCAAGACTCGGAACGGACCTTCTGGAACAGTACCTGTCGAACCTCGACGACAGGATCGATGACGACTGCGTGTTCTACACCCGCCTCGATAAGCAGAAAGCGGTCTGCGACGAATACGCCGTCGCACACCACGGAGACGTTATTTCCATAACGGGCAAGATCGCTTCCAATCCCGCCCGCAAGGAGATCGCCGAAAACAATATGGCCGGGTTCCTCAGAAAGCTTCTTCCTGAGGCTTGACCTCGTCTTCCGGTCCGTCCATATCGTTCTCGCGGATAAGGAGGGTCACCTCTTTCACGCGACGGGAGCGGATGCTCCTGACGATCAGCGACATGTGGGGGCAGTCGACCCTGTCGCCGACTGAGGGAACCTTCTCCAGACGGTAACCGATATACCCGCCCACGGTGACCGAATCGTAATCGCCCGCATCGAATTTTATTCCGAGCGTATCCGTGATATCGAATATGTTCGCATCGCCGAGTACCATGTACTTGTCATTGGATTCCTTCACATAGGTCTGCTTTATCACATCGGATTCGTCCCAGATATCTCCGACCAGCTCTTCGAGTATATCCTCCATGGTGACGAGCCCATAGGTGCCGCCGTACTCGTCGAGAACGACCGCCATATGCAGTTTGACCTTCTGAAGTTCCCTCATGACACGGTCGATGGAGGCCTCCTTGGGAACAAACTTCACGGGACGGATGATATCCGCGATGCTGAACTGCGGATTGACGGAATACTTCATGAAAAAATCCTTGAAGAACACGGTTCCGATTATCTTGTCGATATCTCCGTCATAAACGGGTATGCGGGAGAACTCGGTCTTGATAAAGAGGTCTTTCAGTTCTTCTGGGTCTGTATCATTTGATACGGCAACGACATCGACGCGCGGGATGCAGATCTCGGAAACGATGGTGTCGTCGAACTCCATGGCAGACTTGATGAGTTCGGATTCGTCCTTCTCGAGGGTGCCTTCCTGCTGGATTTCGTCGATCATAACGCTCAGTTCGCCTTCGGTGATGGGCTGCTGGGATTCCGGAACCCCCGCCACCTTGGCCACACCTCTGGTGATATGGAAAAAGAAGGACGTTATCAGACGCAGTACACGCATGCAGATATGGATCGCTCCGGAGAAGGATACCGCGTATTTCTCGGGATTCCTCTTGGCAAGGGTCTTGGGAGTGATCTCGCCGACAATCAGCAAAACCGTGATCATCAATACGGTGGCACCGACGGTCCCCCATGTGCTCCCCAGCCATTCGGTCATCAAAAGGGTACAGATGGTGGAAGATGCGATATTGACGATGTTGTTGCCCACTAGAAGCGTGGTAAGGAGCCTGTCGAATTCCTCGTAGTTGGCAATTGCCCTCTGAACCTTGCGGTCTTTGCAATCTGGGTCCATGCTCTTGAGTCTAACAAGACTTGAGCCTGTATAGGCAGTTTCGGATCCGGAAAAGAACGCTGAGAAAGCCAGTAATACAATAACAATAACGATGAGAACGATTGATAGAGTAGGTTCCATAGAGGACAATGCTCCCAAACTAGGCGCTTGAAAACGTCTATCTTATTACTGTATATAATAATGTTCCTTTTTCTGTAGTAAATCCGTGACTTCGACACCTTTTGATTTTTAATCGGAGTCAACTCTCCACTTCTAGAGCGTCCGCTGGAACAGC
>CAVIXW010000157.1:0-3329 GCA_963646785.1 Acutalibacteraceae bacterium | reverse complement strand
TTGTCGACACCGTCGCGTATATTAACGGTCAGGTCGGCAGACGTGAGGTGCCAGGGAGTATGGCTGTAATGCATTCCTTCGGAAAAATCGAGACGGTACGCATACCAATCTCCGGTGCCGGCGGTAAATGTAATATCAGCAATATTGATACAACCGGAAAAAGCGGGAGAATCGTTGGAACCGACTGTATCGAGACTGGTCGGAACGGTCAGATCGGTTAAACCTGTACAATTTCTGAATGCGTTAGCCCCCAGTATGGCATTACTGTTGTTAATGGACAAAGAAGTCAGATCGGAGCATTCGGCAAATGCACAGGTTCCGATATTTGTTACAAAATCTGGTATGGTCAGTGAGCTGATGGACGTACACCCATAGAACGCATAAGGACCGATTTTGTCTACGCTGTCGCTTATGTGTATGGCTAGGTCTGCTTCGGTGATGTTCCAGGGAGTATTTCCGTAATATGATCCGGGAGAAGAACCGCGACTGTATGCATACCAGTACCCCGGGCCCGTGAAGGTGATCCCTTTGATATTGCTACACCCGGAAAACGCGGGATGTTCGTTGGAAGCCACGCAGTCGATGCAGATCGGAACGGTCAGATCGGCCAGCCCGGTACAATTTTTAAATGCGCCCGCCCCGAGTGATGCTCTTCTGCTGTCGATGGTCAAAGAAGTCAGATCGGAGCAGCCGGCAAATGCATGGAATCCTATGGATGTGACGGAATCCGGAATGACCACATCGGTTAGTGATACGCATTCTTGGAACGCACCGAATCCGATCGTGGTGACGGAATCCGGAATCGTTACCGAAGCGAGATTGACGCACATATGGAACGAATACCCCCCGATAGTTGTGACGGAATCCGGAATAGATGCGGAGGTCAGGGAGGAACATCCGTTAAAGGAGAATGCCCCGATTTCGGTTATCGGTCCGAGGATGATTACCGAGGCGAGATGATCGCAATTATAAAATGCGGAATCTCCGAGTTTGGTGACAGACCTGCCGAGGGTTACGGTGGAAAGGGACGGACAGTTGGCAAACGCAAAGTTACCTATCGTGAAGACGGAATCGGACACTGTCAGTGAAGCCAGAGGAGTACACTCATAGAATGCATACGGATCGATCTTGTCTATGCTGTCGCTTATGTTTATGGCTAGGTCTGCTTCGGTGATGTTCCAGGGAGTATTTCCGTAATATGAACTGGAAGAAGAATCACGACTGTAAGCGTACCAATCGCCGGATCCGGAGGTAAAAGTAATACTAGCAATATTGATACAACCGGAAAACGCGGGTGACTCGTCGGAACCGACTGTATCGAGACTGACCGGAACGGTCAGATCGGTTAAACCCGTACAATTTTTGAATGCATGCGTGTCGATAGCGGTGACGGAATCCGGAATGACCACGGAGGTCAGAGCGAAACAACTGCCGAATGCAGATTTTCCAATCGAAGCAACAGAGTTGCCGAGGCACAGTTCAGAAAGAGACTGGCAGCAGACAAACGCGCAGAGTCCTATCGATGTAACAGAATCGGGTATGTTCACGGAAGTAAGAAAGGGACAGCGTTCGAACGCGCGTTCTTCGATAGATTCGAGGCTTGTACCCTCAAAGTTGATCTCATGCAGAGTATCGCAAAAAAAGAACGCATATGGGCCGATCTTGTCGATGCCGTCGCTTATATTAACGGTCAGGTCGGCAAATGTGAGGTTCCAGGGAGTGTTCTTGTAATAAAATCCTGTTGCGGAGTGGAGGCTGTAGGGGCACCATTCTCCGGTGCCGGCAGTGAACGTAATATCGGCAATATTGAAGCAACCGTAAAATGCGGGAGAATCGTCGGAACCGACTGCGTTGAGACTGATCGGAATGGTTAGTTCGGTCAATCTGGTACAGTTTTCAAATGCACCCGCTCCGAGTGTTGCATTGCTGCAATTGAGGGTCAAAGAAACCAGATTGGGGCAATCGGCGAATGCATGACTCGCAACCCGAGTGACCGAATCTCCGATAATGATCGTTTTAACGAACGATAGGTGCTCGACCCAGGGAGCTTTATAACCTATGCCCTCGTACATCGGTCCGCTTCCGCCGATCGTCAAAGTACCGGAATCGGGATCGAAATCCCAGGTAATTTCTCCTATGAGTTCATCGGAAATCCCATTGTCTCCGTTTTCGTCGGGCTGTGCGGAAGAATCGTCCGTTTCTGCGTGGAGTATGAACAGTACTGTCATCGCAGATACAAAAACGGCCAGGATCACCAAGAACGAACCGCACTTCGATGAGTTACCGATTCTGACATTGCCACACATTTTACAACCCCGTTATTCCAACAAACTTTCTTACGGTCCTTGATTTCAATAATCTGTGTCGGGAACAGGCGCAATTCTTTCGGCATTTCGGCCGATATCCGTGAATCAGACGTGCATCGGAACGGCGGAGAATGCTGACAGGGGGTAACGTGCTTAATCAACACATTCTTGGTTATGATAGTCGATATTTGGATTTCTTTCTGTTCGAACAACCCTGATTTAATTCTGTTTGTTTACAAGATAATAAGTAATTTGTGTAGACAGTGCGTAGACATTTGATAGACTATTTCAAAACTACTGATTTGTTCGGGTTTCTGAGCACGGGGCTGCTGTGCGATATCCGATACCCGCAATTAGAATTACCCAGATTACGTCCAGTCAACATATATCCGAACGCGCATTTCTGAACATAATTAGTGGGGCACCGGCCCTGGCTACCCCCCACGAAAAGAAGCGGGCACGAAGGCCCGGAAGTTTCACTGCGCGGCCCTGCCGAGTTCGCGACAGAGTTCGAGTCCTGCAGCATCCGGGGTGAGATTCACCAAAAGTCCCTCGCCGTTGATGCAGGTCGCACCGGCCGCGGTTATACGGTCGGCCCAGTCGCGAAGCCATTGTCCGTCTCCCCAGTCATAAGAACCGAAGATAGCGATCTTTTTCCCTGCGATCTTTCCCTCGATGGCGGTGAAGAAGTCCTCCATGGGATCGTCGAGGACCTCGTCGCCCATAGCCGGGCTGCCGAGAATGAGCACGTCGCTCGAGAGAACGGCATCCACGTCGGCACTGTCGCCGGTTGCATAGATTACCGATGCGCCGGCGGATTCGGCACCTTCCCTGACAGCTTCGGCCATCATTTCCGTATTTCCGGTCTGGCTAGAGTATACGATTGCTTTCTGCATTCTGATTCCTCCTGTTGTGTATTTAGGAATAACTAAATTACTAAATAAAGTTTAGTCTTGCTTAAATTCAGAGTAACTGTTCAGAACCCTATCTCTTCAAGTGAGGAGTCTGGATGATGCCTGTCAG
>CAVIXW010000156.1:0-3399 GCA_963646785.1 Acutalibacteraceae bacterium | reverse complement strand
GTTCCGGAGATATGTGGGATTACGACGATAGTTCACCGTTATGTCCTTGGAACGGATACAAGGATCAAATCGAAAAGATCCAGATCGATAAAAATATCTCCTACATCGGGGAGTATGCCTTCTTCGGAACTGCCGCACAGGAAGTATATTTTGATTACGACTCCGGATTGTCGGATGCACTTAGCAACTCCAGGAGAGAGATCGGAGATTATGCTTTTTTGGGTTCATCCAAAATTCGCTCCATGTGGTGCGATGGGATCGAATCCATCGGAGATTATGCGTTCAAGGACTGTACCGAACTTAGGACCCTGTCGGATTTCGAACCTTACAAGATCGGATACGGAGCTTTTTCTCATTGTAAAAGTCTTCCTTCCATAGACATTGAGACCGTATCGTCAATCGGGGGTTCTGCGTTCGATGGTTGTATGGCCCTTGAATCCGTGATCATCAAAGGCAGCATCGGTAAGCTTGAAAACTACACCTTCAAAGACTGTACGAAATTGTCCTCCATAACTGTTCCCGATAGCATCACGGAGATCGGAGATTATGTATTCGAAGGTTGTACGAAGCTCGAATCTGTAAAGCTCAGTGAAAATCTGACATCGATCGGAAAGTATGCGTTCAGCGGCTGTAGCCTTCTCGGGACCGTGAAGATTCCAAATGCCGTAGCTACCTTGGGTGACGCTGCGTTCCAGAACTGTGCCGGACTGAAAGAACTCACCGTTCCGGTACATCTCGATTGCGTCGTATCCACCGATTATCCCGCGTTCTCCGGGTGTGTCAATATCAACAAGATCACCTTTATCGGAACCGGCGAATGGCATGCATACGACTCCTCCGTTACCTACGTCCCTTGGCAGATCACCGAGTCTACTGCCCTGTCCATTGTCATATCCGACGAGGTGACCTCGATCGGAACATCCGTGTTCGAGAATTGTACCAAAATGACCGAACTCACGATTCCTGCGAGTGCCAACAGCGCGGGTTCGGCCGATTCGCCCGCTTTCGACGGTTGTACCAACATCGCGAAGATCACATTCACCAAAGGAAACGAAACCTGGTACCAATACAGTGAAGACCTCTACAAGAATACGCCGTGGATGCTTACTTCAGTCTCCGGACTTACCATCGCGATATCCGACGAGGTAGAGTCGATCGGCTCCCTTGCGTTCAAGGATTGTACCGCCCTAACCACGGTCGAACTCGGCAAGTCCCTGTCATCCATCGGAGACGGGGCTTTCGTGGGCTGCGCATCCCTCACTTCGTTCGTAACGGAAAACAGTGCTTACGCATTCGAAGACGGTGTGCTTTTCAACAAGGATATGGACACTCTCGTCCTGTACCCAATGGGTAATGCCGGCTCATCATACGAACTCCCGAGCGGTATCAAATCCGTCGGAAACTACGCATTCTACGGATCTACGTTCGCCATAACCATGTCTGTGGACAATACCATCGAATCGATCGGCAGCTACGCGTTCTACGGTTGTACCGGACTCGTCACCCTGACCCTTAACAAGGTCGCTTCGGTAGGGGCCTATGCGTTCAGCGGCTGTGTCAACCTCAAAAACGTGACCATTTCGGATGCTGACGATTCTGTTAAGGTCCATCTTGAAAACTATGCATTCGGAGGTTGTACCAACCTGACGCAGTTGACCGTTCCCACGAACCTCAATTGCGTCGGATACAATAACTACCCTGCTTTTTCCGGGTGCGAGAATATCCACAGCATCACATTTGTCAAAGGCAACGGAAACTGGTTCGAATACGGGACAAGCAGTGCCCAGGTTTATTATTACGGATATGCGCCATGGTTCCTTACAAAGACCTCTGATCTGACGATAACCATTTCCGACGGCGTGACCTCCGTAGCTTCCGACGTGTTCAAGGAATGCCCCCGGATAACTGCCTTGAAGATCAATCCGGGTTCGACCGAGACCGTCTGCGAATATGCGTTCAGGGGTTGCACTTCGCTTGCTTCCCTGGACCTCGGCCCCGTCAAGACTCTTGAAAAGTACGCGTTCGAGGGCTGTACTGGCATTTCGTCTTTGACCGTTTCCGGATCTGTCGTAACCATCGGGGACCATGTGTTCGAGGGCTGTACCAAGCTCGGGACCCTGTATTTAGGTGATAATGTCGAAAGAATCGGAGATTCGGCATTCTACGGCTGTACTTCTCTCGGCGAAGTCGTGATCAAAGATAAGGTCACCTGTATAGAGAACAATGCGTTCAAGGATTGTACCAAGCTCGGGACCCTGTATTTAGGTGATAATGTTGAAAGAATCGGAGATTCGGCATTCTACGGCTGTACCAACCTTTCTTCTATCACGGTGAGTTCGAACAATAAGACATACAGTGCGTCCGATAATGTGCTTTTCAGAGGCAATGATACTCTGATCCTGTATCCCGTGGGCAAAAAAGATACCTCTTACGAGATCCCCGACTCCGTCACGAGCATCGCGTCTTTTGCATTCAGCGGCTGCACGTCGCTCGGCTACGTGAAAATCCCCGATTCGGTCGAATCGCTCGGAGAACATACCTTCTACGGTTGCAGCGGTTTGACAAAGCTTTCCATCCCGGTGCACCTCGACAGCGTTTGTTCTAACGAATATCCCGCCTTCGAGGGCTGTACCAACATTACCGAATTCGAATTCACGGGTTCCGGAAAGTGGTTCGAATACGGCGATATCATTCCAGGACCTTCCGATTGGGCCCTCACTCCCTGGCAGCTCAGCAGAAACGTTCTGACCAAGGTCACTATATCCGACGAAGTCGAATCTGTTTGTGCCAGGGCATTTTTTACCTGTAAAAATCTTGAAACCTTGTATATCGGTAAGGCCGTTACCTCTATCGGAGATAATGCGTTCAGGGGTTGCGACGGTCTCCAGTCCGTGACTCTCCCGGAGGAGCTCACCGCGATCGGCGATTCCTCATTCGCCCAATGCAAGGGCCTTACATCCGTTAAAATTCCCGGCAAGGTTACATCGATAGGCAATTATGCATTCTGGGTGTGTGATGTTCTCGGATCCGTGATTCTCGGCGACAAACTCGAATCCATCGGCGAAAACGCATTCGGTTATTGTGCGGAACTCACCGAAATAATCATTCCGGATTCGGTCACATCTCTCGGAGATTATTCGTTTGCCGACTGTTCGAAGCTTTCCTCCGTTACCATCGGTAACCAGATAACTACTATCGGTTACTGTACATTTTTCAAATGCACTTCGCTCTCTTCCGTGAAACTTCCCGATTTGATCGATACCATCGGACAGGAAGCGTTCTATGGCTGCGCCTCCCTCACTACCGTTTCCCTCGGTAAGGCCGTAACATCCATCGGAGATAATGCGTTCACCGACTGTACAAAACTGACATCTATTCTGGTCGACGGGGAAAACAGTT
>CAVIXW010000155.1:0-3533 GCA_963646785.1 Acutalibacteraceae bacterium | reverse complement strand
CCCCGGCCGCCCGGGAATAGTCGTAGGCAAGGACGGCGGAGACCGTCAGCAAAAGAACGACCGCTGCCGCCAATACGCACCTGACCTCGGTACGTCCTCTGAATGATCCTATCGATAGCATTTACAATTCTCCTGTGGATCCGGGTCCACTCTGATACTTCGGATTCGGAACCGTAGTATAATACCGTTACGAAGACATCGAACAGACACAGCGAAGAATATCGGAGCATCCCGCTACGTTTCTTTCCTTTGCCGTTCGCTTCCGGTGCACCGTTCGGATCATGGCTGTCCCTCCGACGAAATCGAAGATCGAAATGTACGGAAGTCACGGAAATGCGGGATACGGGACAAACGTAATAACCGGATTCGGGCTACGTGAAAGACATGACGGAGAAGATACCCGCCCCCAGAGAGATCGTTCAGATGCTGGTCCCGGAAACGGTCTGGGACTCATATCTGAAGGCAAAGGCAGGAAACGCGGAATCGCAGTATGCGATGTACAGCATTTATCGTTACGGCCGCGGGACGGAGGTCGACCCGGAACAGTCCGCGGCCTGGTGCCATCTCTCCGCCGAACAGGGCTATCCCGACGCCGAAACCGCACTCGGCCTTCTGTACAACAGCGGCGAAGGGGTCCCGCAGAGCTGCGCCGAAGCGGTGAAATGGTTCGCCCGCGCCGCAGAGAAGGGGGACGTCTACGCCATGGACAACCTGGCCGCCGCATACTATTACGGCGACGGAGTGGAGAAGGATATCGAGACGGCCAAATCCTGGTGGGAGAAGGCCGCCGAGAACGACCACACCGATTCGCAGATCAAACTTGCCAATGCATGCTATCTCTCGGACGCTCCGCACAGGGATATGAAGAAGGCGGTCAGATGGTACACCGTGGCAACGGGGAAGCACAGCAGGGAGGCCATGAGGAACCTCGGAAAGATCTATGCGGAAGGCGACGGCGTCGGAAAAGACCCCGTCGAATCCCTGAAGTGGTACACCCTCCTCGCAAAGGAAGGGGACGGGGAGGCCCAGTACATCGTCGGAATGGCATATCTCGAGGGGAAAGGCACAGAACCCGACAGGGATGCCGCGGTCGGCTGGCTCAGGCTGGCGGCCGAATACGACTATCCTCCCGCGGAGGACAGACTCCGCGAGTTGGGGGAAGGGTCCGACTGAACCCTAAAATATTCAGACCCTCTTCATTCGCATATGATACTGGTCACCGGAGGGGACGGATACATCGGATCCCACTGCGTCATCGCACTGCTGGAAGCGGGTTACGACGTGGCCGTCTTCGACAATCATTCCACAGGACACGGGGACACGTCGGACGTTTTCAGGGGCCTTGACGCAAAAGGGAAGTTCGCCGGTTCCTTCGAGGGGGACCTGCTCAGCACGGAAGACCTGGAGAAGGTATTCTCCGAGAACAGGTTCGACGCGGTAATCCACTTCGCCGCGTTTTCGCAGGTCGCGGAGTCTATGTCGGATCCTGGAAAATACTGGAGGAACAACGTCGCCGGCACGATGAATCTGCTGGACGTCATGAGGGAACACGGGGTCGGGCGGATCGTGTTCTCCTCCACTGCTGCCACCTACGGCGAACCGGTGTACACGCCGATCGACGAAAAGCATCCGCAGGCCCCCATCAACCCGTACGGGATGTCGAAGCTTGCGATCGAGAAGATGATGGACAGCTATTCCGACGCATACGGACTGAGATCCGTCAGACTCAGATACTTCAACGTGGCCGGCGCCGACAGCAGGCTCAGGGTCGGGGAGAGACATGAACCGGAGACCCATCTGATACCGAACATCCTGGGATCCGTGTTCGGAAACGGAAGGGAGTTCAGGATGTTCGGTACCGACTATCCCACCAGGGACGGTACCTGCATAAGGGACTACGTGAACGTGGAGGACCTTGCGGACGCCCATCTTCTGGCACTCAGGTACCTGGAGAACGGCGGCACCACCGATTTCTTCAATCTTGGCACCAATGAAGGGTCCACCGTGAAAGAAGTGTTCGAGGTCTGCCGGAAGGTGACCGGCCGCGACATTCCCGTCAGGGAGGAGGGCCGCCGTCCCGGCGACCCCGCCGTTCTGGTAGCGGACAACACCAAGGCGAGGAAAGTGCTTGGATGGTGTCCGAAAAGGTCCCTGGAGGACTCGGTCCGCACCGCCTTCGAATGGATGTCAAGGTCGCGGCGGTGAACTAAGGGCCTGTAATGAAATAAATGTTGAAATAGTCCTTATGTATATTCCATCCTATGGCAGCACTTAGAGGAAGCAATCTGGACGACGGGATGAAGGATATCATAGGGACGATGATGCCAATTCTGGATGAGCGTCAGCGCAGGATATTCCTGTCCGTCATCGCCGAGAACTCCGGATGGGGCAGCTATTCCGACCTGGCGGAATTCACCGGACACAGCCTCCAGACGCTGAAACGCGGAAGGGACGAGGTCGAGAAACTGCCGAGGGATCCGAAGGCCAGGATGAGTTCCGACGCCGACCGTCGCATGCGCGCGGAAGGCGGCGGTCGCAAATCCAAGGTCGAGAAGGATCCGGCGATAAAGACCGAGATCCTGTCGATGCTGGACGGCAACACGATAGGGGATCCCGAGAGTCCTCTTACGTGGACCACGAAGAGCACCCGCTCATTGTCGGAAGCCCTGAAGGCCAACGGTTTCGACATCAGCCACCGCATAGTGGCCGATGTCCTGAAAGCGGAGGGATTCAGCCTCCAGCAGAACAAGAAATACATCCAATCGGGCGACCCCGGGCCAGACCGCGACGAGCAGTTCAGGTACATTCAGACCGAATACGAGCTCATGCATTCCATGGATTGTCCCGTCATCTCCGTGGACACCAAGAAGAAGGAGCTGGTCGGGAACTACAAGAACGGCGGTTCGGAGTACCGTCCCGTCGGAGAGCCCAGGCTCGTGAACGACCACGACTTCGAGGGGGAACTCGGAAAGGCGGTGCCGTACGGGATCTTCGACATAGGAGCCAACGAGGCCTATGTGAGCGTCGGAATGAGCGCGGATACGGCTGAATTCGCGGTCAATTCCATACGTACATGGTGGAGCACCATGGGGAAGGAGCGCTATCCGGACGCCCGCAAGCTGATGATCGCCGCCGACGGGGGCGGCAGCAACGGCAGCCGCAACCGTCTGTAGAAGGTCGAACTCCAGAGGTTCGCCAACGATTCGGGGCTGGAGATCCGCGTGCGCCATTTCCCGCCCGGAACGTCCAAGTGGAACAAGATCGAGCACAGACTGTTCTCGTTCATCAGCATGAACTGGAAGGGGAGGCCGCTGGAGAGCTACGAGATCATAGTCAATCTAATCGGGTCCACGACCAACAGATCGGGACTCAAGGTGAACTGCGGCCTTGACGAGAAGAAGTACGAGAAGGGCATCAAGGTCTCGAAGGACGAGGTGGAGGGCTTAAACCTATTCAGGGACCATTGGCACGGGGAATGGAATTACAGCATATTCCCCGAGTAATTCATACATTTATTTCGTTACAGACCCTAA
>CAVIXW010000154.1:0-3551 GCA_963646785.1 Acutalibacteraceae bacterium | reverse complement strand
TTCAGGTTCTGACGGCACCGACTTCAGTCGTTTCTACCCTAAACCCTGAAGAACCGAACTTTCCGATGCGGAACTCAGGATATTGAGAAGGAAATGATATGAAGAGACGCTGCCCCAACTGCGGAGCGATAGTTCCCCCGGAATCGCTGAACTGTCCGCACTGCTATCACGATGTTCCCCGTACTCCGGCAGAAACGGATTACGGAACCCGCGACCGCACCCGCGAACAGTATGACGACCAGATCTCCAAAAGACACAAAAGCCGCACCTTGTCCCTGGTACTCGCAACGATCCCCGCCCTCATCGGACTTCTGGGTCTCGCACAGATTTATCAGGACCATCGCGACCCCCTCGGCTGGAAGATCCTCGTCGGAGGACTGATCCTGTATCTGCTGATGGTCGGAACTGTGCGTCTGGTCATAAGCACTGGCGGTCTCGGCCTATTGCTCCTGATCGTTCCGATCTTCGTTCTGGTCGTGATGTATCTTCTGCTGGCGCTATTCGCGCTCCTGCTGACCTATTCGGGATTCGTGACACTTTTCGGAAGAAGGGTCTGATTAAGGCATGCGGTATTTGTCGCGTCCGTACAGATTGATCATTATCTGAGAGGCCATCTGGGCAAGTTCCAGTGCGCCTCTCCCTTTCCCGACGTTCGCGGGATCTTTTCCGCGGAACATCTTGCGGTAGGCCTTCACGATTATGTCGGGCTCGTCCTCGGGATATTTGCACCTGAAGCTGATGGGCTGACGGGTCATGATCGAAGGGAGGATGTGCGCTTCCAACGTTATGTCCCAGGGTGCGTTGATAAGGTACTTCGAGAATTCCTGGCGGATGTCGTAGCTGGTCACATACTGATCTTTGATGACCTTCTTGAATTCCGCGACCGCCTCGTCCACCGGAACGCCGTCATAGAGCATGGCGACGTCGAGTCCGTGTGCTTCGGCATAATCCAATCTTGCCTTTCCCAAATACTTGGGCTCAATTGCCAGAACCGCATGATATACGGAATCGAAATCTCCCGAATCGAGGTCCACGGCACAAACCCCTATTGACAGGATCTGGTCGTACGGAAAACCCTGCGCACCGTCCGAGATCGATTCCACTACGTAGATCTTCTCACCCATCGCATTTCACCTTTTTTGCCAGGATATCCTCTGAAAGTCTGATGTTATGGAATTTGAGAGTGTTCGAATCGCCGGCCGCAAGCGCAAGCAGTTCGACGATATGGATCACCGGAAGTCCGCCCTCGTACTTATCGTAGAACGTCATGCAGTTGGGGCAGCAGACGACGATGACGTCGGCACCTCTGCATTCGAGTTCTCTCTCCGCCATCAGCTTGTCATTGATCCCTTCGATGTTCTTTCCACAGCACCCGAAGGTTCTGTTGACGATCTCGGCACCCGTGGCTTCGACGATCATCCGGGTATCGGTGAGGAAGCGTTCTCCGCTGCAACCGGGTTCCAATGCCACTTTCAGCGAAACTCCCGGAAACGAACGGATCCTGTCGAGATACTTCGTCAGGTAGGTTGAGACATGCGGCGCATAGATTCCTGATGTGCCGAGTTCGTTGGTGCACCCGGAACAGAGCGTGACCATGTCCTTGCCTTCCGCGTTGACACGCAGTTTGTACTTGTATCCGTTGCGGATCGGCTCCTCCATCACTCTGAACGGTACGGGATACATGCAGCAGGTATTGCCGGGAAGCTCGCCTATTCCGATACCGATGGAATCGAAGACCTTCCAGGTCGCGTATTTGAGAAAGGGCACTACCGACTGCACCTTGCAACCAGGGATGAGACATACCTCGTCACCCTCCCGGTATTCGGGTACCTGGGTCTTCCATTCGTCGGAAGCCGGCAGCATGATAAAGCCCGTCTGGTAAAACGTATCCGGCACTTTGGCCTGTACCAGTTCCGCCTTGAGGTACATCAGAGCGAGCCTGGGATCGGTATGCTTGCAGACGGCACTGCATTTTCCGCATCCGATGCATAACTCGGTGTTGGCATTTTCCCTTTCAAGCATCGAGAGCCAGGGGCTGCACCCGCCCAATTTCAGCGAAGGACATACCTTTTCACATCTTCTGCAACCGAGGCAGGACGCCATGAGATCCTCGACGAAACGGGGGAGAGCGCACATTACCGACCTATTCCCCGACGATAATATAAACCTGATTGGCCAAGGTTTATTCGGTCAGAGCGATTGTATCCTCTGAATGTACGGACTTCTGATGATGAGATACTACATGGAGGAAATATTCGACGGCAAGAAGGACTGCGATGCCCGTCTTTACCCCACTCCGAAAAGGGGCAGAATCGCATTGGTCGATTCCTCTTCGTTCAAGGTGCACGGGGTGGCCGACCTGACGAAAGTGACCGAGATCACCTACGGAGAATTCGTTGCGTGGCACCGCACCGGGCCGTTTTCCGACAGCGAGATCGCCCCGTACGCGAACGGAAAGACATGCTATGCATATCATCTCGAGAACATCAGAAGACTGACAGTTCCCATCAGGATCCCCAAGAATCCGGATGCCCGCATGTGGGTGGAAATCTCCGACAAGATCGTAAATACGTTCGACAGTCAGAGGACTCTGTTCTGACCTATCCCCTTATATCGGGAGATCATGACCGAATATATGCCGGGCAGAAGAGCATGTTCAGTATCGGAGATACAGTGGCTCATCGAGGACAGGAAACGCCGTCTCGAAGATGCGGTCCAACAGTTGAATGCGGTTTCCGACGAAGAAGTGCGGACAGGTCTTCGCGGGATCATATCGATGCTGAAAGCGGAGATCTCCGAGCTCGAGACCGAGTTGGACGGATCGGCATCCGCCGAAGACGTTCCGGACCCGATTGCCGATATCGATTCCAAACTGCACGACATCGATCTTGCATTGAAGAACGAGTCCGATCCTATCGCAAGGAACAATCTCGAGGTTTCCAAAAGGTTCCTTCAGATGGAACGCAACCACGCTCTCATCGAGAAGACCGGCCGTGTCAAAAAAGAAGATCCTCTGGAGGCCAGGATACGTTCTTTGGAGAACAGTCTGCAGAACAGCGTTAAGTATTCCGAAGATCTCCGTCGTAAACTCGATAATGCCATCAAAGAGGCCGACCATTATCGGATTCTGGCCGAAAACCCAGACCGCGGGATCAAGTGCGATACCGCCCGCGTTACTGTGGAAGCCAGAACTTTGGGCGATCTCCGCAATCGGCTGAGTGAGAAATCGCTGGCATACGAGTCACTGAAACGCGAGAACCGGGAATTGAAGGACCAGATTGCCATGCTGTGTCGGAACATCTCCGAATTGACAGTACACTGCAAAGAAGGGGACAGCCAGATCCTTGTATTGCAGAAACGGCTGGCAGATCTGAGAAGGCAGCTTGATACGAATTGATCCGGAATCGGTCCCTTAACGATCCCCGAAACGTCCAACATATTGTCGATATCATTCAAACCGAAATTCTGCTGTGTAGGTAATCACTCCTCTGAATCGGCAACAGCCATGATATCGAATGAGAGCTGACCTTTCAGGGCCTGTTCAGGCACCT
>CAVIXW010000153.1:0-3615 GCA_963646785.1 Acutalibacteraceae bacterium | reverse complement strand
TCATGATGTTCATGATATAGAGCCTTTTTCCACCAAGCTGAGAAAGCTTGGAGAACGCCTTGTCCAGTTCCGCCTTGTCCTTTTCCTCGCTCTCGCGGGAATTCCAGTTCTTGTAGTCGATATAGGTATCGTCGGTCAGCTGGTCGTCGAACATCTCATAGTGTTCGATAGGCATGCGACGGTAGGGGATTCCAAGGTGTTCGAGGAGGATGCGACCCGCCGCTTCGCCGAGACGTCCCTTGTAAATCCTGTTGTAGGTCGGAGGGGCCATGATGAAGGTGCCGCGATCGAAGCCGGTAGCGTAGCCCTTCTCCTTAAATCCGTCGCGGATCTTCCTGAATCTGATCATCCTCGAGAGGTTGCAGTCGTACATGGAGACCTCGCAGTTGCCATCTTTCGTTCCGCAGATGACGTCGGAATAGCTGTTCTCCCTGTCGTGTTCTCCGACGACATAGGTCATCCGGTCAGCCGGTTTGGAGAGTCTGGTGTAGAAGGTCGGAATCTTGATAGACGGCATTATACCCCCGTCAAGGAACGACTCGCAGGTGGGGTGCTTGAGGACGAGTTCTCCCAGGGTTTCATATTCTATGATAGATTCCTCGCGCCTTTCGCTGATTCCGTGCAGCATAGCATCGATACGTTTCGCCGCTTTAGCAGAGGCGATGTCCCTGCATTTTTCGGATTCCTTGCGCTGCTTGAATTCCGCGTCGATGGCGTACATGGTCTCGTACAGCTTCTCGAATTCGATGCTCCTGAGAGAACCGTATTTCTCCAGAGGATGCTTGAAATACGGTGCCAGGGCGATATCTGCGAAGATGTAGATGTTGGGGTTCTTGGTGTTGGTACGGGTGATGCGTCCCACGCCCTGGATCACCGCCCTGATGCAGGTCAGGATTACGCTCTCGGCACTCTTCAGGGTCGGCGTGCTGACCATATTGCCCGCACATCTGTCGAAGGCGGAGCGGATGTAGCTGTTGATCTCCCTGGAAGTGAGCTCTCCCCTTTCCCCGAGTTCCTCGATGTCGTAGATGAATTCATCGCGCTGGTCGTACTGACCTTTCCTGACGAACGGGATCAGGTTGGTCAGGCCGTCGAGGTAGACTGCGTCGATATCCTTCATTCCGGAAGGTTTGAAGTCGTTGGTCTGGACCGTTTTGATTCCGGCCGGTACGGGATATTGCAGATTCTGTCCGGAACCCACGGTCTGATAGGTGCTGAGAATGAATACCTTCTTTCCATGGCTGAGCCTTTCGGAGATTTTCTTGAAATCCTCGTCAAAGTAGTCCTTCCCTCTAAGAATCATCAGGGGTTCCTCTTCGAGGTCGGGTTCCTTGTTTTCGAGAGTGTCGAGGATGATCTTGCAGATCCCCCTCAGTGTGGACTCCTCGAAAGAGGGGTCGTCTTTCGAAGAGATCGTGAACAGTGCCAGTTCGGAAAGAATGGGCGAAACCCCATCTTTAATATCGGACTTCTCGATGAATCCGCGGTAGGCGATGGCGAAACGGCGGTAACGGTCACCTATATGAGTGCCGTCCTGTCCGTTGTTCCGTGCCTCGTAACGGTTAATCGCATTCTTGACAAGTTCGTCCAGGTCATATGCAGCACATACATTGCCGACGATGTCCTTGCTTTCGGTGTTTGCCTGGTCGACAGGAACCACTTCGATGTTTAGGACCTCGTCATAATGGCATGTGGAGGTTTGGTACATCTCCTTCAGTTTGGCGACGTCCTCGTCTGAGAGGAGGTACGGCCTGCAGGGACTGTCCTGTGCATACAGGTAGTTCACATCGAAGTTGGATATGACGGAGTAGATGGTGGCGGTCGCCGAGATCCCGATGAGCTTGGTGCCTTTGTGGGAAAGCATCTGCAGGATTATCTTTTCGGGAGTGGTGTCGTAGGCGGTCTGGTACATTTTGGAGGTTTCGCTGTGTTCCCTCGAGGATTCTACTTCATAATACCTGAAACCGAGGTTGTAGAACGAGCTGTCATTCTCGAAACGTTCGTTCAGTCTCTTCTGGTTCTGCTTCTGTATGAGCAGCTCGATGTACTGGTCATAGATGCTGGCGAGTTCGAACACATCCAGGACCGAACGTACGGCCAAGTCCAGCGGACAGATCCTTCCATTGCCTTCTTCACGGTTTTTGAGGTTGATCGCCAGCTGGCGCACAAGCGATGCGAAGAAGGAGAAGAACCTGTTCAGTGAGGTGAACAGCTTTTCCAGCGGGATCTCTTTATCGGCCTCCCCCTTGAAATCAAGGTCGAGGCAGTTCTTTCCGCCCTTCGGAGCATAAACAGGCAGGCCTCCGGAGATGGTAAGTGCACGGTAGTCGTGGAAGATATATCTCTGGCTCTCGCCTGATTCGAGGAAGAATCTTTTGTTAAGGTTGTATTCTTCCAGAGCCATCTTTTCCGCCTGCTTGGTAACGTCGTCCGCGAAAGTCCTCAGGCGGTCGTTGTCCGGTTCTCCGTAGACCTCGTAGAAGTTCTCCGGGTGGTTGTCCTTATCGTGAAGTGCTTTGAGGATGGCCCTGAACATCTCCGTGGGATCGATACGGTATTTGCGCAGGTTTTCGTTGGACATCAGATTGGAGATGATGGCTGTCTTGGCGGCATCCACCTCGTCAATGATGAAGAGTGTATTGTCGGTGAAATCGGAGTTGTAAAGCAGGTTTTTGGGCCCTACGATTGTATCATAACTCAGGATCAGCTTGGTAACGGACATGAAGATAACATCGCGGTTGAAGGTCTGGCTGACCGGATAGAGATCTTCGAGCCATTTCCATTCGTTGGAGTTCATCAGCGTATTGCGAGCGTATTCGACCTTCTCTTCTGCAGATAGTTCAGCCAGTTCGGGTTTCTCGGAGTTGGCGGAAAGGTAGGCGTTGACCGCTTTGAAGAAGGTGCGGCGGATATCCTTCCTGAATTCGGATTCCTTCTGTTTGAAGTTCTCCTCAGCACTTTTCAGGGTGTCCCTGGCAAACTGGATCGTTTGTGCCTTGTAGCGTTTCTCGTCTTCGTTAGGCACATGATCGGAATATAGGTGCAGTGAATACTGGAGTTGCTCCCTGGCGTTGCCTAGTTTCTCGAGAGTAGCTATAAGGTCTCTTTTGCTGGGGATATCCAGACCGTCGAGTTGCCTTCTCTTATATTCGCTGCAAGCCCCGTATCCCACTTCGACGGATTCGTGGTTGGGTTTTACAACGAGGGCATGACTGTTGAAATCATTCTCAGAGAGTTCCCCTTTCAGGTCCTTCCAGGGGAGATTGTTCTTCAATCCGGTGGCGTAGACGATCCTCGTGAACGGATACTGTCTTTCATTTTCGGGTTTTTTGCGGTCCTCGATGAAGTCCTTCATGAATTGTACTGAGGTGTATGTTTTTCCGCTACCAGTCTGCAGAGGAACGCTGAGGTAGTTGCACTCGTCCTGAGTGGTGAATTTCTGAAACAGATCAAAAAGATCGGTTTTTGGTTCCATTGTGAATCACTGTACTCTGGCCTTTTTTAGTCGAACACACGATCAGTGGCCGGATGACCCTGTGGCAGATGGAACAGTCTGCAATGAGCTAATAGTTTTTATGTTATTAAAATTTACTCTACTAACACTTTCCCAACTTG
>CAVIXW010000152.1:0-3642 GCA_963646785.1 Acutalibacteraceae bacterium | reverse complement strand
GCCGATTGCCCTGTTTCACTCAGAAATTGATGGTACCTTTGTCAGGAAACTTATGTTACAGATTGTTTATTAATTTCCATAATCTGTCGCTATACTGTCTACATTACGTTTATATTATGTTAATTAACCACCTGATACAGTTGGTGGTGTAGACCATACATAAGAAATCAGTATTGATCGTTACATTGGCGATCGTTGCCTCCGCATTTGTTATGTTATCTTGTGCGGAATCATCGGCATCTGATTCCTTTAATTATTCTGGATATTGCGGAGAAAATGTCATTTTCGATGATTCCGTCAATTTGATCGGGGCCAATGCCTTCGAAGGCTACACATCACTCGCATCCATCAACATCCCTGATTCTGTCGTAACCGTCGAAGAGGGTGCTTTCGACATGGTCATCTATGACCCAGCCAGTGAAAACGTACTCGATCAGACCGTCGAAAACCTGGCTGATTCGACCTTCGGCAAAGTAGACGGCAAATACGTCGTACAAAAAGAATCAGTTAATTGCGCTGAAAGCGTCACATACGAATTGAATCTTTTAACAGGAACTCTCACCATCAGCGGTTCCGGAAAGATGAACTCCTATTCCGTCGGTGAAGCACCGTGGTTCTGCTACGGAAAGTCCATTAGGTCCGTTGAAATTGGAGATTCCGTAACATCGATCGGCGATCATGCGTTCGAAGGCTTCACCTCCATTGAATCTATCTTCATACCCGATTCGGTCGAAACCATCGGAATCTCCGCATTCGAAGGCTGTTCCAACCTGGCCTCCGTCAAACTCGGTAAGTCCGTCGATTCCATCGGTGAGTCTGCGTTCGGAGGTTGCACTTCGCTTGTTTCGTTTGTCGTATCCGAGGATAACGGTACCTACTTATCGATCGACGGCGTTCTCTTCAGCAAAGATAAAGCCGTTCTGATCCAATATCCAGCGGCCAAAGCAGACGCTTCCTACGAATTACCTGCGACAGTCTGGACCATCGCAGCCTCCGCGTTCGGAGGTTGTACCTCCCTCGCATCGATCACTATCCCCGATTCGGTCACATCGATTGGCGACTTTGCGTTCTCAGGTTGTCCTTCTCTCGCCTCCGTATCGATTCCATATTCCGTATCGTCCATAGGGGCCGGTGCATTTGACGGAAAGTTCTTTGAAAATAAAACCGAACTTAAACAAACCGTCGCAAATCTGGCCGGATTCACGTTCCTGCATCACGGAGGCAAATGGATAAAACAGAACGAGGTCGGCATGTGCGGAGAAGGAGTCACTTACGAATTCGATTTCTCCACCGGGACCCTTATCATCGGCGGTTCCGGAAAGATGAACTCCTATTCCGACGGCAAAGCACCCTGGTCCTTCCACAGAGATTATGTCAGGTCCATCGTAATTGCCGATTCAGTAACATCGATCTGCGATTCTGCGTTCAAGGACTGTACCGCCCTGAAAGAACTTACTGTTCCCGCAACCCTTGACAGCGTCGGTTCCAACGAGAATCCGATATTTGAAGGTTGCACCCACATTGAAAAAGTAACTTTCACCGGATCCGGAAATTGGTACGTCTATGGTCCGGACGAAAATCCGCCCTCTTATTACGGATATGCTCCCTGGCAGCTCAGCAACAGTACCCTGACCACCGTTCTCATATCCGACGGTGTGACCTCGGTCGGAGACAACGCATTCCGGGATTGTATCAGACTCGACTCCGTCACGATATCGGATTCCGTTACTTCGATAGGAAATGGTGCTTTTGCACAGTGTTCTTCTATTGACTCTCTGGTCATTCCCGAATCAGTATCATTCATCGGATCCCATGCTTTCAGCGGTTGCAGTTCCCTTACCTCCATCGACATTCCGGATGCTGTCGCGTCTGTCGGCAGCAATGTTTTCGACGGTTGCCTGGCTCTCGGTTCGATCAACGTAGGCGAAAATAATAAAAATTATATTTCGAGCGACGGCGTGCTTCTGAACAAGGACAGGACCGTTTTAATTCGGTATCCTGCTGTCAAGACCGATTCCGCATATGAGGTTCCGAATACGGTCGCGTCTCTCGTAACTGGTGCATTCAGCGATTGCCGGTTCCTTCAATCCGTGACCATTCCCGATTCCGTCACGTACATCGGAAATTCTGCGTTTTCGGGATGCACTTCCCTCAAATCTCTGGTTATCCCCGATTCAGTCACAGATATCGGATCATCGGCGTTCCAACAATGCACTTCTCTGACCTCCATAACTCTGGGATGCCATATCGAATCGATCGGAGACCATGCGTTCGATGGGAAATTTTATGATAAATCCTGTGAAAAAGAACTCGAACCGACGGTTCTGAATTTATTTAGATCCGAATTTAAGAATATAGGCGGCAAGTGGATCAAGCAAGCTTCATCACCCTCGATAAAGGATCCGTTCAAGACCGAAATCAATTATGAATTCGATGCCGATACCGGCACTCTTGTTATACACGGATTCGGATCGATGGAAGATTATTCTGAAGATTCAGCGCCTTGGAATATCGATCGGGACTCGATCAGATCGGTTCTTATCCTCGGGGCCGTCACATCCGTCGGAAACTTCGCATTTTACAGATGCGCATCTCTCGCCGCGGTATCTCTTCCCGATTCGATCGCTTCTATCGGAGACTATGCCTTCGAAGGATGTACCTCACTAAGTTCCGTATCATTCCCTGACTCGGTCAGAACTATCGGCGATTATGCCTTCGAAGGTTGCACATCCTTCACTTCCGCCCTCATCCCCGATTCCGTCACATCGGTCGGTGACTATGTCTTCGAAGGCTGCACAGCCCTCACTTCCATTTCTATTTCCGCACGGATCGCTTCTTTCGGATCGACTGTGTTCGACGGTAAATTCTACGACATCGACGGTGAAACCGAACTTCAGCAAACCGTCGTGAACCTGGCAGGGTTCTCGTTCAAGAATATTGAAGGCAAATGGGTTCTACAAATCTCCGGTGTCGGTATATGCGGATATACGTTCCATTGGGAGGATGATTTTCAATGGACGAACATTCACCATAAAACCAAGGTATACGACCCCACGGTTTATTACAGGTACGATGAGGTCACCGGGACACTTAAGATACTGGGATATGGGGCCATTTCGGACTTCGACGAACAGACAGCCCCCTGGGATTCATATAAAGATTCCATCAAACACGTCATTATAGGGGATTCGATCACAGCTATCGGAAAATATGCGTTCGAAGGCTGTACGTCTCTTGTTTCTGTCTCCATTCCCGATTCGGTCACATACATCGGGATCAGAGCATTCCAGAACTGTACTTCTCTGAAATCTATTACGCTCCCCCCATCTCTTCCGAATCTGGAATACGGCTTGTTCAGGGGTTGTACATCTCTGAAATCCGTCATCATCCCGGATTCCGTAACTTACATCGGCTGGGAAGCATTCGAGAACTGCGCCTCCCTCACTTCCCTTGCCATCCCCGATTCCGTCACCCAAATGGGCGAGTGGGTATTCTACGGCTGCAGTTCCCTAAAATCCATATCCCTGCCCGATTCCGTCACAAACATCGGACAGGCGATGTTCTACGGCTGTTCTTCTCTCGAATCCTTCGTCATCTCCGATTCCGTCGGGTACATAGGGTGGTATGCGTTCCAGAACTGTA
>CAVIXW010000151.1:0-3737 GCA_963646785.1 Acutalibacteraceae bacterium | reverse complement strand
TCCTACGTTACGCGTGAAAGTATGACTACATCACAGCCCCATCTCGATCGCGTAATCTTCCAGGGAGATGTTCGACGGGATCGACAGCCCGCAGGCCGCATATGCGGCCTTGGCCTGACGGTTGGGTTGGTCCACGACCACGAACCCGTTATCCTTCCTCAGGCACGAGACGCCCTGACCCGCCCCCAGCATCTCCGGCACGGACATGTCCGCCTTCAGGGCGCATGACCTGAGTTCGGAGTAGCATATGTGTGCGACGACGTCGCACAGGATCTTCCCTCTCACCGTGGTGTCGGACCATTTGCACAGAGGGAGCATCTCCAGATACTCCTTGACGGTCTTGAACGTGACCTCGATGGTCATCCTCCCGAAATACCTGTCCAGCATCTTGTCCGGCGCCTCCTCTATGTTGGAGATCAGCACGAAGAAGCCGTCCTTGTGCGTGCGCCAGGTCTTCTCCTTGTCAGTCAGGGAATCGAACTCCTCCCTGTTGTCGGAGTCCGTCAGCCACTTGCCGAAGCGGCAAGCGGCATTGTTCTTGTCCAGGTACACATAGGTGTGGATCTTCTTCTCGAACACCGTGACCTCCCTTCTGATCCCGAAATAGTGGTGTCCCTCTCTCGCGAAGGCATACTTTCCGTTGTTGAACAGGTTCTTGGACCCGGAATAGAGTTCTTTGAAGGGGTGTCCGCGCTTCGCCGGCATCCTGGCGACCATGGTCCTGCCGCCTTCCCTCTTTGCTTCGTCGATGTCGAAGGCCCCGACCATCTCCTTGCATACGTAGCCGGCGTCCAGCACGAACGATTCCAGCCGGATCCCGAGGGTCTCCTGGATGTCCTCCATCTCCTTCCTCAGCATCGTGAAGTCAAGACGGTTCCCGGGGACGATTTCGAACCATATCGGGAGCCCGGTGAGGGAGTCGATGACGAGGGCCAGGCGCGACATGATGCCCACGGAACCCATTCCGTGGCTGCTGAGGGCGTTGAATGGGTTGTTCTCGATGCTGTTCGGGAGGGGGGTGGTGTCCACATAGCAGGCCTTCCCGAATCCCGGATGGGTCTTCCTCATCATTTCCACGAAGGACTTGAAGAACCGGACCTTCACGCCATCCCCGCCCATGATCTCGAAGAACCTGGTGTCGGACCTCAGCGACCGGACGGGAACGGATTGCACCAGATACGATGCGAACGAGTTCGCGGTCCTCACGTCCAGCGGAGCCTTGCAACCGTTCTTGGTCAGCTTGCCCACGATGTGGGCAAGCAACCTCTGGAACTCCTCCTCCGAAGAGAACATCCCCCTGAGGAGACGCAGATATCCGCACCTGTGGATCGCTCCGAGGACGAGGTACGCATCACCGAAGCAGACGTGACGCTCGGGCTCCGGGAACAGCCCCAGCCCCTGGATGCGTTCGTCTTCGGGCTGGACCTCCTCGAACCCGTCGCAGTCGGCACAGTACTCCACCAGCCCTCTGGTCGGTGAAAGGAACACTCCTTTGCGCCTGTCTTCGGAGAGCCAGATGACCTTCCCGAGCTTCTCTCTCTGAACATGCTTGGAATGACCTTTCTTACTGCCGTCTTTGTTCGGTTCGTAGACGGATTCCATCACGGATGCGCTTCCGGACTTTATTTTTCCACCTTCCAGTACCAGTTTTTGCACGTGGATATAAGTCATGACCCATCTCCCTGACATTTGTAGATATAAGTATGACTACAAACTATTTTAACATTGGCCCTTTTCTCGTGGATTTGCTTATAAAGAAAGGGAGAACTATCGAAACTGTTTAAAAATGAACCTGTCAAAGACTCATGTAGTTATACTTTTCAAAGCATCGTAGGCTAATTTGTGATAACGGATCAGTTTGAAAATTTCTGGTAGGCGGTTCGGTCTGGTTTTCCAACGGTTCTACAGTCTGGTTTAATGCACGTGCATCAACCGCTTAACAGACCTTAATACATCGTAGAATCCCCCTGCCGGTCAATGCCTCTTCCGAGTTTCGGAGGGATCGCTGTTTTGTTTCGCAAGAAAGATGGGATACTAACGGGAAGTTAATCCTACTGAGTTGTTTATGCTGATTTTAATCTTTGTTCAAGATCTTCATAATCTATCGGATCAACGGGGTTAACAAACTCTGTGATAATTTGTCCAACATCATCGATAAGGTCTTTGCTAACCACTTTACCTTCCAATCTTAATTCACCAATATCTGCATCCAGTTGCTCAAAGAACTTTAGAATTTTGTAGCCCCCATCTTCATCGTTTAATGGAAAGACCAAGTTCAATTCATTAAGATGTTCTTTAATCAGTTTAACTGATTTTTCACTTATTCTTTTTGTCATTTTACCTTCTCTTGTTATCTCTATGTGATTTAACAACTTCTTTTCTGTTTGATGATATGAATTGGTTATTTGCTGTATTCATTTTCGGTTTGGATTTTATTTGGTATTCTACAACGTGAGGGTCATTTTTCTTTAGATTCGACATGGGTTCCCAGTTGATATTGTATTTTCTAGCATCACGATAATCTAATCAGTAGCGATTAGACTTGGATTGAATGAAGGGGATGAAGTTAGTTTTTACAAATGTGGTGATAAAATATTGATCCGTAGGCGTGAGACATTATAGTCACGAACCTAACTTATTTGAATGATAAATGTATTTCCCAATTATGGTCGGAGTCGAACAGATCGACATTTCAAAGCCAGTCAACCTGGAATACATAAATCAGCAGATCAAAACTCTCGGGACCGAATCGAAGAAGCTTGCAAAGATGGTCGAACGCCTTCAGTTCATCCGCCTCAGGTATCTGGGCTACTCGGTTGTCGAGGCTTCTAACATTCAAAACATCACGGTTCAGACAGGGTATAACTGGCAGAAGGCTTGGAACGAATCCGGATGGGATTCGTTGGAACCGAAATTCGCGGGCGGAAAGCCCGCGAAGATGACGCCTGAGCAGAAAGAGATGTTCAAATCAGCGGTCGACAGGGACATGATGACAACACTTGAAGCCGGAGCTTACCTTGAACGGACCTTTCAGATAAAATTCACACCGAAACACGTCCGTGAAATGCTCAGGAAAATGGGATTCCGTCATGCTAAGCCGTATGATATCGATTATCGCCGCCCGGAAAATGCTGAGACGATTTTAAAAAAAGACTTGGAAATGCGCTGGGTTCTGTGAATTTCGAAGAAATCGTATTCGGTTTTCCTGATGAATCTGCACAGAGGATCAGTGTCCGTACTGCCCGGCTATGGTCTCTTCATAAACCGACACGCAAAGTGAATTCCGATCGCATCAATGCGAATGTCTTCGGATTCTATGCCATCAAAGGAATATCTGTCTCCTATTGCCCCGAAAGGTCCAAAGCCGAGGACATGTGTGCCTTTCTCGATGCCGTTCGCGCAGCGAACGGATCGAAAAGGATCCTCATGGTGATCGATAACGGCCCCATCCCTCACTCTTCGATGGTGTTGGAACATGCTGAAAAACTCGATATCCGCTTCATATTCCTTCCTCCGTATTCTCCTCAGTTCAACCCAATAGAGCTCATATGGAAGACACTTAAGGCACGCATTTCCGGAATGTTCCTCCTATATCGTGATCATCTTGTAGCTACGGTTGAGGAATTATTTGCGATTGAATCCGCCAAAGAGAGTTATGCCACGGCATGGCAGAACAATTTTTGGCCCTTTCTGGTTTAGAGGAGGTGAGTATATCCCATCGATGATTCCTGAAACGT
>CAVIXW010000150.1:0-3737 GCA_963646785.1 Acutalibacteraceae bacterium | reverse complement strand
GGGATCCCATCCTTTGAACTCGTAGGTGTACTGTTCGGCGGGATCTTTGGTCGGAACCTCTCCGGAATATTCCGGGACCTCTCCTTTGGGTACGGTCAATGTCTCGAGGACCGTATCGCCGTTCATGAATGTGACTGTATACTTGCTATCATTGAACGCAACGGCGTAAGTCGACAGGTGGTCGGTTGAGAATGTGACATATCCGTCGGAATACTCCGCGTCGAGGATACTGTATGAGTCGTCATCCTTGAGGTAGATGATGCTTACATTCTTGGCATTCTCTCCCTCGCGGAGCTCGTACTTCACCGAGATGGTAAGATTGCCGTGGAACTGATGTGTGTTTCCGTCGGCAGAAGCTATGGAGATATCGTATACCGGGCGGCCATCGATCATTTTCAGGGCCTCGGCAGGGATCCCAGGCCGATCCTCGCGGATTATGGAGACACGAACGTCTCCGGTAATGCCGGAGGTGGCCTGCGGACCGAGAGTGAGAAGTCCGTTGTCCATCCTGACAGTGACGGATTCGAGGGTTCCGTTGCATAGATCCGTATTGATCCTGTCCATGGCTTCCCCGGAGATGCTGACGCGGTCTCTGTCCTCGGCCAGAATGGTTGCTTCCTTCGCATCCTTGGCATAATCCGCGAAGACCGCACGGTAAGTGGCATCCCCGGCCACGGCGACCATCTCGGAATCCCATCCTGCGAATACATAGGTGTACTGTTCGGTGGACTCCTTGGTCGGAGTCTCTCCGGAGTATTTCGGTACCTCTCCTTTGGGGACGGTCAAGGTCTCGAGAACCGTATCGCCGTTCATGAAGGTGATCGTATACTCTTCGGCGGGCTCGATATTCAGATCGATCTCGTCGAACACTGCGGTGTAGACGGCATCCCCGGCCACGGCGACGATTTTGGGATCCCATCCTTTGAATTTGTAGGTGTACTGTTCGGTGGGATCTTTGGTCGGAACCTCTCCGTGGTATTCCGGTATCTCCCCTTTGGGGACGGCCAACGACTCGAGGACCGTATCGCCGTTCATGAATGTGACCGTATACTTTTCGACGGGTTCGGTATCGGTCTCGTCGAACACTGCGGTGTATGTCGCGTCCCCGGTCACGGCGACGACCTCGGGATTCCAGCCCATGAATGTGTAGGTGCACTGGGCGGTCGCTTCCTTGGTCGGAGGTGCTCTGGTATACGGTGGAACGGTTCCGTAGGGCACCTTGGATTTCTGAATGACATCTTCGCCGTTCATGAAGGTGATGGTGTATTCCCTGGGAATCTCGTCGAACACTGCGGTGTACGTGGCGTCTCCGGTGACCTCGGTGATTTCGGAATCCCATCCCCTGAACTCGTAGGTATACTGTTCGGTGGGATCTTTGGTCGGAACAGCTTCTGTATACTCGGGAAGGGTCATGTAACGTACCGTCGACGTCTGGAAGACAGTATCGCCGTCCTTGAAGACAACGGTGAAGTAAGCATCCCCGATGTCCATTTTGATATCGTTGCAGCCGACGAATGCTTTTTGTTCGAGGTTTGTGGAATCCCACGAGGTCACATTGGCAAGAGCCGTGCAGTATCCGAAGGCCTCTTCGCCGAGTTCGGTTACCGATTTTCCGATATACGCGGAAGTAAGTGACGTACAGTTTGAAAATGCCGAGACGCCTATCGATTTGACCGAATCCGGAATTTTGATCGAGGTGATGCTCTTACAATGATAGAATGCGTAATTGCCGATTCTTTTGATACCGTCTTCGAACACGATCTCATTCAGCGTTCTGGAAATCCACCAGGGCGTGTACAGGTAGCGGTTGTTTCCGCCCTCGTTCGCGTTATAGTTGAATCCCATCCCCGTATCTCCGGGCGTGAAAGTGATCTTCTCGGGTCCGGTCAATTCCTTAAATGCAGGCGTATTGTCTATCCATGTAGCATTGACGGTTATCGGGATGGTCAGATTTTTGATCGTACATTTTTGGAAAGAATTTCCGTATCCGAAAGAAACTAGCGAATTCGGAAGAACGAGATTTTCTATGGTGCAGTCCTGAAAAGTACCGCATCCGATGCGGGTGACGCCCTCTTCGACGATGACCGTCTTGACGCTGGAAACAGAATTCCAGGGAGCGGCCTCCTTGCAGTTCGATCCGAAATCACGATCCGCACCGGTACCCTTGGTGACGGTTACCTTTTCGAGATCGCCCTTCAACCCCTGGAAAGCATATTCCGATTTGTCAAAGGCGATGGTTATCGGCAGAGATATCTCTTTGATGTTGGGTTTATCGACATTGAACATATGTCTTCCCAATCTCTCCACGCTGTTCGAAAAGACGATGGTCTTGCTGACATCCGGGTTAATGTTCCAGGGAGCCAGATCCGCGCCGGAGCCGCCATAGAAACCCACATAATCGTAATCATACGGAACTCCGTTTCCGTTGGTGAAGGTTACCTTCTGAACGGCTTTACATCCATTGAATGCCGGGTACGTATCGTTGCTGAAAGGCTTCAGGCTGATCGGGTAGGTCAGATCGGTCAGTTTTTCGCAGTTGTAGAAGGTGTGGTTTCCGAGACCCGCAACTGAGTCGGGGATCACGATCGATGTTATGTTCAGTTCGCGGAAAGCATCAGACCCTATTCCTTTGATTCCGTCGGCGAAGTTGATCTCCTTGAGAACCGCTCTGCTCTGATACCAGGGAGTGTTCTGGTACCAGCGATCGTTGACAGAGTACGCATCGTAATCGTATACGGATCCGGTTCCGGTGAAACTGACCTTTTCGATGTTGGTACAGCCTGCAAACGCGGCGTGTGCATCGGATTTCACGCTGTTGATCGATCCGGGCATTATGAGCTCCCTGACGTTCACGCACCCGCGGAAAGCCCATTCTCCCACCGAAGTGACGCCGTCCTCTATGACAATCTTCGTGACGTTTTCGCGGCACTTTATCATGGGGGTGGAATTCTCGTAGTAATCGTACATCTCTCCGTTTCCGGAAATCACCAATGTTCCGTCGGCATAGAGAGAATATGTCAGATCGTCTCCGCAACGGCCGGTCTCCGTGATCTGGGCAGAAGAACAGTCGGTTTCCGCATTATTCAAAACTACAAATGCGGACACGCTTATCAGCACGGCAACGGTTAACATCACTAATTTCTTAAGAATAGTTTCACCTTCGTAAACCGAATTAAGACTTAATTAATGATACTATAAACATATCGTAGACGAAATGATGACAAACTGTACATTATCGGTATACAACCAGATTCAAAATCGATTGGTTCTTCAAGCAATCATAGGGGGTCGATCCCCAACATGCCGAAATCCGGCATGGGAATTCTGTATGCACATGCCGGTTGTGCAAAAGAGGATGCAGCAATGCCGGGTGTTCCGACCGATCGTGGATCCGAATGGCTTTTTTCATATCTGAGTGATCCGGATTTATCGATGCTGAAGACAGACGTATTGCGGCAAGCTCGCCGGATTCGCTACAGCGATGATATTCAGATCTCTTACGTATGCATATGCGCGAGCGTTGCTTAGACGCCATTATCCGCACCCCCGGGACGTCTCCAGACCCAAGTCCATGAGATCCTGAAAGGGGGATGTATCGAACCTGACAATGTATACACCATTTGGAGAGTGGGGCACGAGTTTAGCATAAATTTATTAATGATGACTCGATAGTCGCCTTACATCGGGGCCTGTAGCTCAGCTAGGTAGAGCGTTCGACTCTTAATCGAACGGCCAAG
>CAVIXW010000149.1:0-3783 GCA_963646785.1 Acutalibacteraceae bacterium | reverse complement strand
AAGTTAAGGTTTGTAATGTCGGTAATGTATGTTTTGCGGAGCCACCAACTTTCTGCTCACCCAGCCCGAAGTTCGAAAATGGTGGCAGGCAGAAGGCGTATGGGCCGGAAGGCCCTTGACGACCTCGTATTGAAGGTGGCCGCAGAAAAGGGAATGATGTGCGGCCGTTCGGATGATGCACCCCCGGATGCGGACCTGATACTGATCGAAGATCTGGAAAAGGCGGATACTGGAGCCGTATCCGAGAGCTGGGCGGATTCCGACATCGTTTACTCCCTGGACCTCTGCCATCAGGTTCCGGCTGTGGCAAGGATAAGAAGACGATATCCTGACCCGTGCCGACCTTCTTTGAACGACGGTCCGACGGAACACGGGTTGCGGGGGCCTGCAGAAAAGCAAGAAAGCCAATTATACAAAAACCAGAATACGGTCAGTATATGGCTTATGAAACCACTGTCATATCAGAATCGGTATGCAGGGGCCTCAGGGAGGCTTACGCTCCTTCGATGCTCTTCAGTGCCAAAGCTGACATTGCAGGGATCTGCGTCGAGCTTCTCACGGAAGACAGAACCCATATCGATATGTGGCGGGATAACTTCTACGCCCCGTCGGATATGGTCCGCCCGCATGCCAGGATCATCTGCGTCAAAGATCCCAAGAAACCTCTGGGGGTCGAGTTCAATCCCGATACCTTCACCGCGTTCCTGTACAATTTCGATTATTACGGATGGGTCAAAAGCATTGCTCTTGGTATTTCGGGATACATTCTCGAAGGCATCCATGACACCTATTCGATCCACGGAGCGGCCATCGACTTCGACGGCGTCGGCGTGGCCCTTATCGCTCCGTCGAAGACCGGAAAGACGACACAGTCGTGGGGACTCCTGAGGGATGCGAACTCCCGTCTGATAACGGACGATTGGTTCTTCGTAACCTTCGGTTCGGGAAGACCTTCGATCAGGGGATCCGAGAAAAACTGCTACATCGATGCGGACATCGGCGATGTCTGGAACATGTACAAGCCCTTGGTTCGGAACGTCAGATTCGATAACAAGGGAAGAGGCATTGCCAATATCAGATGGGTGACCGGAAATACCTCCGTCGCGATCGATGCCTCCCTCAGGTATGTCATTCTTTTGAAAAGGGACAATGCGGACGACAGGATCAGTAGAAGCCTGTCCCCCGAGGAGGCACTCGAATATATGCTGGCACATGACCTGTGCAACCCGCATCAGATCGTACGGGACGAGTTCCGCATGTCGATCAGAAAAGAATTCTTCAGAAAGCTGTTCTCGGAGTGTACGACCTTCCTGGTCAACACCCGCGGAACGCCGCAGGAAACCCAGGATGAGGTCCGCAGGATCATTGGAGGTGAATATGATGTCAAGTCTTGATCGTTCGAAGAGAGACGGAAAAGATAAAAAGAAGGCCTTGGCCGAAGTCAAGAAAAAAGAAAAGGAACAGAAAAAAGCCGAAAAGAACTCTAAAAAGGATAAGATTAAACGTCGTATTAATGCGAAAAGACGCAGCGCGGCCGCTTTCGAGACCCGTTCCATGCTCAAGATGATGGCCCTGTCGTCGGTGATCCTCATCTTCGCGTTCATCATCCTCGAGATCATACTGCTTGTGTGGAAATCGGCGAATTTCGGTCCGGGCGACACAAGCTACACCAATAACGATGTCTACTGGCACCTTCTCAACTTCTCGGATACCGTTCTCGGATTCCTGATAGGTTTGCTTGCTATGGACGCTCTGACCTGGTATGAATCCGGGCGCAAAGCAAAAAGGGACGAGGAAAGGGCCATCGGCAGGCACAACAGGATCGTGAAACCCGCGATCGACATGTATCTCGCCAGGAAGAACTCCCTCCTGACCAGCAGCAAGAACAGCTACGGTACGTTCCAGGTAAAAACCGATGCAACCATAAAGGATCTGATGGACATTTTCCAGGCTTCGACCATCAATTCCGATGCCAAGGTCCCGAGGATCACATCGTTCCTCTACTACACCAAGAAACTGAACGTCGCGTTCCTGAACATGGCGGAGGATATCAACTTCGATTACAATCCGCAGATATGTGATGCCGTCCTCAGTTTCATCAACGAGACGACATACGGTATGTCGGCCCTTACCACCCTCGCTTCTTTCGCCGAGGACAACAACCGCGTGAGCAAAAACGCCCTTCTCAGGCAAATCCGTTCGGCCTCCGAAACTACCGAGATCAGCGATGCGGAGGACGAACTGAACATCGCCATGATCCTCATACACACCATCCATGCCCAGGAAGCCGCTCTGGAGATGTACATGGAAGCGATCGAGGACATAGACAACCTCGCCAACTACCGTTCCTGAAACAGTTTTCTTTTTTTCCGGGCGCAACCGCCCGGAGACCTTTGCCGATACCCCGGAAAATATCGTTTTTGTGTACTGCTGTGCTAACTGCAGTACTGCTCTTTTATGTGTGCAGAATAAGAAAGAGAAGTATGGACCACAGGGATGCTGGTACTGAAAAAATGTTGTCGTCGGAGTACGAAGTGCTGTTCTGTGTAAGGGACATGCTGGGGCTCTACGAAAAACAATTGACGGAACTGTACAAGAAAACTCCGACTCGGATCGAAATAACCAGGTCCGAAATCGAGAAAAGGATATGCGATATCGAAAACGAGTTGGAAGATTCACTTTAAATTGTATATACAGGCATTATGATACTATCCGCATAAACCCGGACGGTGAAAGACCATGGGAAAACAGGAAACGATCGATAACGCACTTGCCATCTGCAAATCCCTTCGCGGGGTCCGCGATGCCTGTGTCCTTGATGACGACATCCGCTCTCAGATGCTCAAAGAAGAAGAGTCGGTCATGGCCGCAGGCGGTACTGCGGTCGATAACCAAGGTGTGAAGGAAGCGTTCAAACGCAAACATATCATCGGTATAATCAAAGATCCCCGTTTCAGGCCTCCGCCCGAGCCCACGGTAATCATGATGTCCGGAGACACCATCGCAGGAGTGGAAGTATTCCCCTGGACCATTCCGGACTATGAAAAAAGAGATGACGTCATCTGGCTTTCGGACGGATTTGTCGTCATGACCGACAAGATCACCGAAAAACCGGCCAAATTCGTGATGCCTCCGGTTTCCTTCCCGGAACTGAACGAATCAAACGGATGCAAGGACGTTGTATCCTGCAGCCCCGCACCGACGACCGATCTGATGATGAGGAAACATATGGGTCTCTGCGACGATGGAAAACTTGCGTCTGTTCTGATCGGATTCAATCTGATCGATGAAGAATGAAAATGGCGCGGAAAGAGAGATTCGAACTCCCGAGGTGAATCACCACCGGATTTCAAGTCCGGCGCATTGGTCCAGGCTGTGCCACTTCCGCGTTGATGCCCCATAGCCCAAGATTTATAAAACATCTTTGTGGGCCTTACTCCGGAAATCGAAGTCGCTCTCGAAATCCGGTTATCGGTCGCGATAAAGCGATCGATGCAGGAAAACATCAATCCTGATAACCGCCGGTTAGAGATCCCCGGGGATTTACCGGACTGTCATCGGCCGGCCAGTATTTCGCGATCGATTTGTTTGTTACGGCGAACCACACAAACTCCACCACTACCGAAGTCGTACAGACCAGTGCAGCCTCCGGGAACGGATCCAGCAGAAGGAGACACATCGAACAGGCCAATCCGGAACTCTTCCATACAGAAAAACCGGTGTAGATGACTATGTTCTCGCGGGGAACCCCTTTTTTCCGAAGGACATACATTACGGCAGCAC
>CAVIXW010000148.1:0-3861 GCA_963646785.1 Acutalibacteraceae bacterium | reverse complement strand
GGTTCCTCCACAGAGATTACGTCAGGTCCGTCGTAATAGCCGATTTCGTGACATCGATCGGCGATCACGCGTTCGAAGGCATCACTGCCATCGACATCGTTACCATCCCGGATTCCGTCGAAACGATCGGAGAATATGCATTCGAAGGATGTTCTAACCTCGCTTCCGTCAACATCGGTAGGTCCGTCAGCCTCATCTGTAAGACCGCGTTCATCGGATGTTCGTCGCTTGCTTCGTATGCGGTATCCGAGGATAACGGAGAGTATACCTCGGCCGACGGTGTTCTTTTCAGCAAAGACATGACCGTCCTGATCCAATATCCAGAGGCAAAAGCAGATGCTTCATACGCAATACCCGGCACGGTCAAGACCATCGTATCATCCGCGTTCAGAAATTGCACTTCCCTCATCTCGATAACAATCCCCAAATCCGTAGAAACCGTCGAAACCGGTGCTTTCGACATGATCTTCTATGATCCGGCGGGTGAAAACGTACTTGACCAAACCGTCGAAAATATGGCCGGCTCTACGTTCAATTGCGTAGAAAGCAAATGGATCAAGGGGAAATCGTCCGAAGAAAATCCGGCGGATTCAATAATGTGCGGTAACGACGTCTCTTACGCATTCGATGAAAACTCGGGAACACTTACGATAAGCGGTACCGGGCCGATGTTTGATTATCCCGTTGATTCGACTCCGTGGTATCCGTACAGAGATTCTATCACCTCGGTCAGCATAGAAGGTTCTGTCACATCGATCGGAACGGGTGCATTCTACAACTGCGCCTTCCTGACTTCCGTGATAATTCCGGAATCCGTCACGACCATCGGGATCTCCGCGTTCGATAACTGTACCGCCCTGGCGTCCATAACTCTTTCCGATTCCGTCACGACCATCGGGGAACATGCGTTCGATAACTGTAATTCTCTCGCATCCGTGACGATCCCCGAGTTCGTTACTGCAGTCGGGAATTATACCTTCAGCGGTTGTAATTCCCTCACTTCGATCGTCATTCCGAATTCTGTCAAATTTATCGGAAACGGTGCCTTCGAAAACTGTACGTCCCTCGAATCAGTTCTCATCAAGAATTCGGTCACATCAATCAGAAATTCCGCATTCTGCGGCTGTTCGTCTTTAACCTTCGTCTACCTCCCCCAATCCGTCGATTCGATCGGGTTATTCGCATTCGACAAATGTATTTCGCTGACCTCCATTTCCATTCCCGAATCCGTCAAGTTCATCGGAGAAGGTGCGTTCGTCGGAACGTTTTACAACCTGGATGGCGAAACGGAACTCGAACCGACCGCTCAAAATCTGGCTGGATATAGATATAAGAATATCGACGGCAGATGGGTCAGACAGACATTCTCTGATGACGATCCCTCGATCGAATCCGGCAAATGCGGCGAAGGACTCAGTTACGTTTTCGATGCTACGGCGGGAACGCTCACCATCCGCGGTACGGGGCCCATGCAAACATATTCTGCCGGCGGTGCGCCATGGTATTCCCATAAAGATGCCATCACTTTGATAGATATTTCCGATTCGGTCACTGCCATCGGGGACTATGCGTTCGAAGGCTGTTCGTCGGTCAGCCACATGATCATTCCCGATTCGGTATCATCCGTCGGATCCTTTGCGTTCGCAGGATGTACCTCTGTCGCTTCCGTCTATATCGGCAGATCTGCAGAATCGATCGGAGACGGTGCGTTCAACGGTTGCGAAGCACTGACTTCGTTTGTCGTATCCGATGAGAACACAGCTTTCTGTTCGGTCGACGGCATCCTTTTCAGCATCGACATGACAACTCTGTTCATTTATCCTGCGGGTAAGGCGGATACCGATTTCGAAATACCGAAAACCGTCACGACAATCGGAAGCTATGCCTTCGACGGAAGTATTTCCCTGGCATCCATTACCGTACCCGAATCCGTCAAGTTCATCGGAGAGAATGTGTTCAGCAGCAAATTTTACGAAACAGACACCGAAACCGAAATTGTGCCGACTGCAAATAACCTGGCGGGATCGACTTTCGACCACATAGGCGACAAATGGATCAAATTCGCATACGGTACGTGCGGCAACGACATCAGATATTCCTTCGACAACCGGACCGGGACTCTGGTGCTGAGCGGTTCCGGACCAATGCCGTTTATTATATACGATATTCGGCCCTGGGTTTCGTACAAATCGCTGATCACCTCGGTCGAAATAGAGAACTCCATAACTTCGATCGGGGAACAGGCATTCTATAGGTGCGACTCCCTTACTTCCGTTACGTTCTCCGATTCGATCCAATCCATCGGGTACAAAGCATTTTACGAATGTACGGGCCTGGTTTCCATAACCCTGCCGGATTCGGTCACGTTTATTGGAGAATCCGCATTCGACGGATGCAAGTCCCTCACTTCTGTTTTCCTGCCGGATTCGGTCGGAACCATCGGTACGAAAGCGTTCACCAGGTGTTCGTCCCTTACTTCCGTCTCCATACCCGATTCGGTCACATCCCTCGGCGACGGAGTGTTCCATCTATGTACCTCCCTCAGATCCGTCTCCATACCCGATTCGGTCACGTCCATCGGAGCCTCCGTATTCGAGTCTTGTGGCTCTTTGTCTTCCGTCTCCATACCCGATTCGGTCAGGTCCATCGGAGCCTCCGCATTCCAGGGTTGTGGCTCTTTGTCTTCCGTCTCCATACCCGATTCGGTCACGTCAATCGGAGCGGCCGCATTCGGAAGTTGCTATGCACTTACTTCCGTTACCATACCCGATTCGGTCACATCCCTCGGAGCCTCTGCATTCAGCGGTTGTACGGCCCTGAGAGAACTTGTCGTTCCTGCCGGTCTCGACACGGTTGTTTCCAACCAAGATCCCGCCTTCGGCAGAGACATGTCTATCGAAAAGGTTACTTTCACCGGAACCGGAAAACTGTACGAATATGATGCTACAGATTATAAATTCACACCATGGCAAATCGGCGAAAGTACAAGGATCATCATTATTTCCGACGGTGTCACCTCTATCGAAGGTTATGCGTTCCATGACTGTGTCAGATTGAAAGAACTCACCGTTCCGGCGAACCTCGACTGTGTCGGACCTACGGGAATACCGATCTTTTACGGTTGCACCAATATCGTAAAGATCACGTTTGTCGGAAACGGGGATTGGTTCGGTTATGATGCCAATGCCAGCAAATATACGCCGTGGTCGCTGAGCAGGTCCGTACTTACCTCAGCTGTTTTTTCAGAGGGCGTCACGTCGATCGGCGGGCACGCGTTCGAAGGTTGCACTTCCCTCTCGTCGATCACCATTCCGGATTCCGTCGAAACCGTCGAAGAGGACGCTTTCGACTGTGTCTTCTACGATACCGACGGTAAAACCGTACTCGATTATACCGCCGAAAACCTGGCCGGTTTCACATTCGACAAAGTCGACGGAATATTTATCAGACAGGTACCGACTCCTCCGGCAGAACCCGACAAAGTATCCGGCGAATGCAGTGAGAACGTCTCTTACGAACTGGATCTCTCCACTGGTACTCTCACTATCAGCGGTTCGGGAAAGATGGAATCTTATTCCGAAGGCGATGCACCTTGGTATTCCAACAAAGATGCCATCACATCGATCATCATAAGCGATTCCATAACATCGATCGGTGACTTTGCATTCGAAGGCTGTTCTCGTCTTGCCATCGTCAAGCTCGGTAAGTCCGTCGATTCCATCGATATGTCTGCGTTCGAAGGCTGCACTTCGCTTGCTTCATACGTCGTATCCGAAGATAACGGCACTTACTCCTCTATCGACGGTGTTCTCTTCAGCAAAGACGGAACCGCTCTGATCCAATACCCGGTTGCCAAAGAGG
>CAVIXW010000147.1:0-4086 GCA_963646785.1 Acutalibacteraceae bacterium | reverse complement strand
AGGTGCCTGAACAGGCCCTGAAAGGTCAGCTCTCATTCGATATCATGGCTGTTGCAGATTCAGAGGAGTGATTACCTACACAGCAGAATTTCGGTTGCAGTTACCGCATCTGTAGTGTCTTACGTTCCGGGCCTCTTCGTACCCGAAATTTCTGCAATCGGGACAGGTCCTGTTGAAAGTGTCGTCTCCGACGTACATGCGGTTGCAGTTGGCGCATCTGTAGTATCTTACGCGCTGGGCCTCCTCGAACCCGAGATTTCCGCAATCGGGACAGGTCCTGTTGAAAGTGTCGTCTCCGACGTACATGCGGTCGCAGCAGTTGCATTTGTAGAATCTTACCATCTCATCCCCTCTTTTCCTTCCGAGTATACGATCGATAGAACGTCAGTTCCGGTTTTCGCCGGGAAGCACGTACGTTCGATTCCGGCGGGGTCCGGAGTATTCTTCCGGGGGCGCTTTCCGCTTTTCCCTACCTGCGTTCAATATATCCCCCGTCGCAACGGATAATGCCTTACCGGAACGCCGTTCGCGCATATCGTCTAGGCGCCAACGATGAATACAATCTTTTTCGTCATATAAAGAATCGAGTGTTTCGGCTGTTCCGCCCGCCGGCATATCCGGCATCCGGGATATATTCCTTGAGCGGACCCCGGGGATCCTCCCGAGATCCGCGGTGATGTCCTCCGGCGGGCCCGGGTAAAACGTTTCACTCTTTAATCCCCGTTTCCGTCTCGAACTTGTTCCTGAATCCGTTGAATATGCTGTCGGCGTCCTTTCCGCTGTTCCGGGCGACGTATTCGTTCGAGGCGCAGATCCATTCGGAACCCCAGTATTCCTCGCCGTGCTTCTTGCCCGTATCTGCCAGGAATGCCCTTATCCTGGACCTGGCTTCGATCTCTGCCAGGGCCTCCTCCCGGGACATTCCGCTTACGGACAGCGCGCGGCGCATGACGGGTGCGTTGAAATCGATGTCTCCGGAGATATCGATGAATTCTCCGATACGGTCCGACGTAACGACGAATTCCGTTACTTTCCTCGTCTGCGCCCCGGTTTTACGGTCCAGAACGGTCCCCATGGTAATGAGGACCTCCGTTGCCATGAACGATTCGCCGGAAACCCCGATGTCGTGCACCACTCTTTCGAAAACCGTCTTGGCCGAATCGCCGTGGATCGTACCCATGATGGAACTGCCCGCACGGCCGGTCCTCATGCACTCGTAAAGGGTTTTGGCTTCGGAACCCCTGATCTCCCCCACGACCAATGCCGATTCGCCCATTCTCAAAGAAAGCCTCATCGCCTCGTTGGAACGCGAGACCGCATCGCCGTCCATACGGTCGTCGATCAGGATGGACTGGACCTTGTATCCAGCCCTGCGCATGTACTCGTTCGGAAGCTCCAGCGTATCCTCGAGAGAGATGATCCTCTGCGATTTCACGAATTCCAGCATCAGTGCCGAAAGAAGCGAGCTCTTCCCCGCGCCCCTCGCTCCGCAGACCAGGAACGTTGCGTGATTCTGGACTAGGAAGGAGAGCTTGGCCGCGGTGTCCGCATCCAGGGTTCCGTTGGCAACCAATTTCGTCAGGGTCCAGGGGGATTTCGAATGCTTTCTTATCGCGACCGCCTCCCCTTTGGGACTCATGGGATAACCGACCACCGTCGCCCTGGCATCGAATCCCTGCATGTCGGTCTCCAGAACGGGGTTCGATTCCGAAAACGGCAGCCCGCTGACCTTTTTCAGATGGCAGATCAGGCTCTGCACCTCTTTCATGTCCACGACAAGATTGGTACGGCATCTGCAGTGCGCGTTGCTCCCTTTTATGCCCGAAAGGGTGACGTGGATGCGGTTGCTGTTGCAGGGGGCGTCGAGATACAGGTCCTCCAGTCTGGGGTCAGACAGAAGAGCGTCGAATATTCCGAGCCCGACCGTATACCGGTAAACGATATCCGATATTCCGGATATCGTCTTTTCCAGCACCGCCGCGTTGCCTCCGCTCGAAAGTCCCAGCGTTTCTTCGTATTCGGAGAGGAGGTCCCTTGTCATGCGGTCGATGTAGAACCTGTCGCAGCGTCCGCCGTTGGTCCTGAATTCTTTTTTCACCGAATCGATGATCTCTGTAATTATAGAATTGAGGGATTCGGAACTCGTATATTCCAATGGAGTCAGATTATACTCGTATTCCCCGTCGGGCGCGGTACCGATCGCCACGTGCCCGCTCGGCGTGTCGTATTCCTCGATCACGTCGATCTTTCCCACGTTTCCGACCAGCCAGCAATCCGCATAGCTCGGTTTGGTGCGGACGTTGGCAGAGACTATCTTCTTGAAATTATCCATCATGCCCGAGCGCTGTATGATCGGTTGGGGGGCGGGAACGCTGTTCTGCCCCGAAAAGTACGGAACGTTGTCCGACGGTGTCGGTGTATCCCAGTCGTGGGATTGCTTTTTGGGTTCTTTGACCGCGAACATCAGATCTTCCTCCCCGCGACGGAGGCGATCCTGTCCTCGATCTTCTTCAGTTCCGCATCGCAGTTGGTAAGCGTCAGATACGTCCTCTGCAGGCATCCTGCGCATTCGGGTCCGTCGCCGCTGTCGGAATACAGTCTGGAACAGGCCTTGGCGAAGGACAGGTCCGGAAATTCGGACCATACCGAATCGTAAATCTGTTCCGGTGAACGCGGACAGCCAGCACATTTTCTCTTGGTGATGCCGGCCATGGGCCTGCAGAGTCTTGCCAGGTCGCAGAATATTTCCGCGGCATCGCCCGACAGTTCCATTTCCCGCGTTCCCGTCAGCCTGATCACTTCGGATGTTCCGCAGGCGCCGATCGCTTCGCAGATGCAGCTGATGCATCTCGCCGCGGAAGGGTCCGGGAACTGCGTACAGCCTTTGCAGTAAATGTTCAGTGATCCGTCTTTCTCGTCCAGGGATGCCGTTCCCGGTTCCGTGCCCGATCTTTTGGAAATTATACTCATGCAGTATCGATCCGGGGCCGGGTGTATATAAAGAAAGGATTACAGTTATAGTGTGCGGTACCGCATATCCCGGATCCGTATCGAACAACGCTTGGCCGATTCGATATACCATGCTTTTAAACCCCGATAAGCTTCTCTCTGTATCCGCCCCGGAGATTATCGACGGCGATGGGGTTCGGGAGGATGTCTTGACCATAAAAATCCCCACTACCCAAAGAGTCCACCGAAACGCAAACCGACATCGGCAAGTACAGCAAAGAAGAAGTGATAGAAATGGAACAAATACCATCAGACAGAACCGTCGAAATGATCATCGAACGCAAATACGAAATCGGAATCGAATTCCCGCTCAGATCTGCGGACGATCTCAGCAAAATCGCAGAGTACTTCGCATCCATCGAGGTATCGCTCTCGAACGGACTGTGCTCCGGAAAAGAGATCGACCGCAAACTCCTCGAAGACGCGGAGAATGCGAATCAGGAACTGACCCCGTTCAACAGCGATGATTTCATAGACATTGAGAAACTGAACAGACGTCTGCTGAAGTGATTTCGCTTATCGGTTCTTCGACGGTTCCTGGGAGCAACGGTACCGCTTCTGCAAAGATTGCGGTACCGCATATCCCGGTTCATACCGAAGTCTCGGAAAAGAACTTTCCGCGGTCGTAATCCGAAAGTTCGCCGATCTTTCTCACGATACGGTTTCTGTCGATATTGCGTATCTCGGGATCAACATAGGTCTGTTTGTCCAAACCTGCTTCGAGATAGTCTTCGATGACATACCTGTTCCTGGTGGGCGACAGCTGCGAGGTGCATTTTCTGTAAGAATACGTATTCCCGTTATGGCCCATAATCAGAACGGGCCGGTCCTTGATTCCCTCGAGATTGGAAACCCACCATATTTCGCCGGGCTGGGGGGTTCCCGTTCCAGCATTGTTTTTGGGTCCGGCGGATTTCTGGTATTGTTTCAGGACATTAGATTTCATGGGATCGCCTCGGTATCCGTTCTGTATCGGAAATAACTTTTCCCGCTGACGATCCCCGGTTTTTTATCGGCTTTTGAACTCTAACACACCGATTATGTGGTATGTATCATCTCGAGCGAGAAGCCCGTCTT
>CAVIXW010000146.1:0-4129 GCA_963646785.1 Acutalibacteraceae bacterium | reverse complement strand
GAGCACTTGTCAATCCGTCATAATCGGGGCACCAACTCCGTGGTCACCTACCCCAAAACCGTTTGACCATATTCTACCATAGTCAACGCCGAAAGCATACCTTGTTGTGTATATCTCGCGGAAAAGACTCTCTAAGACTTCGAATTCCGAAAGAAATACCGATAAATCTGTTTCTACGTAAAGCGAGGCGTTCACTATCTGCGAAGCGTTGACCAAACTGTTATACGAGGTATCTTCACAGAAATATCCTGTTACAGCCATTGTGATCATGACATCTATTTCGAATGATCTGTCATCGGGTTCCTTATCATAGATTTCATACAAAAAATCGATCGGAAGTCCGTTTATTTTCTTTTCGACCCCGAAACCGACCGATGCGAGAGCGGCATAGTTAACAAAATCCAATCTGTACTCCGAATATTCCTCGGCAGACATCTCCTTTACGGCATTACACCATGCCTCGTACATGGGGGCGCACTTCGCATCCTTTGCGTATGCGACACCTTTGACGAACCACCCATACCGATTCTTACTATCCAATTCGAGGATCTTGTTGGAAATATCATGCAAATCGGACGCGGTAGCCGAGCCGATCTGTTTCTTGGCGATGTCGATGAGGTTGCTCAGTCTATCCGAATTATCGATTTTGACATTCTGTTCACGGTTTCCTGGATCATTATCTTCGTTCCGCAGTGCATGCAGAACCCGAATTCCTTATCGGAATCCAATTGGATGTCTCCCCCGCAGTGGGGGCATTTCAATGCGACTAGTGCCATACTCCGCAGAATGCGTGATTGCATTTTTAATCTCCGTCGGACCGGCCTGCAAGGCACACGTTTAAAGCCGAATATACAATGGCGGAACCATGGATTTCAAAAACAAGGACCTGGTCTCCATCCGCGACCTCGACAGAGAGCAGATTGAATATATCCTTGACCTCTCGGAGAAAATGGTGCCTTACGCCCGTGGCGAAAAGACCAAGCGCGCCTTGGACGGAAAGATCATGGCGAATCTTTTCTTCGAACCGTCCACCCGTACCAAGCTCTCCTTCGAGAGTGCGGCGTACAGGCTCGGATGCCACGTAATGGATGTCTCCGAAATGTCCATGACCTCCATCGCCAAGGGCGAGACCCTTTCCGACACCATCCGGATGGTGGACTCCTACTGCGACTGCATAGTCCTCAGGCACCCTTACGAAGGTGCCGCCAGACTCGCTGCGGACGTTTCCGGGAAACCTGTCATCAATGCCGGCGACGGGGCTGGCTCCCACCCCACCCAGATGCTCCTCGACCTCTTCACCATGAGGCAGGCCAAAGGATCCCTGGACGGGCTCAACATCGCCCTGGTCGGCGACCTGAAGTACGGAAGAACGGTCCACACCCTCGCCCAGGCCCTGACCATGTTCGGGGTCAGACTGACCCTGGTGGCCCCCGAAAGCCTCCAGATGCCCGAGGACATCGTGAGCGCCCTCAGGGCAAAGGGCTGCGAACCGAGGAAGACCGCCTCCCTGGAGGAGGCGATACCCGACGCGGACATCCTCTACGTCACCAGGATCCAGAAAGAAAGGTTCCCGGACCCCTCGGAATACCAGAAGGTGGCCGGCACGTACCGCATCGACAATTCCATCCTTCGCGAGGCGAAGGACGATCTCAGCGTCATGCACCCCCTCCCCAGGGTCAACGAGATCGCGACCGAGGTCGACAGCACCCCCCACGCGAAATACTTCCAGCAGGCCTTCAACGGAGTTCCGGTCAGAATGGCCATCCTCTGCGCCATCATGGGAGGTGAGATGTGATGCTCGGAGACAAGGTAGAGGATATCAAGATCCCCCCGATCAGGAACGGTACCGTCATCGACCACATCACCGACGGGCAGTCCCTCAACGTACTGAAGATCCTCGGCGTCCACGAGAACAACATCGACTCGGGGATCAGCATCGGGATCCATGTATCCACCACCAAGCACAACGAGAAATGGAAGGACATCGTCAAGATCGAGGACATGGAGCTCGACCCCATCTCGGTCAGCAAGATCGCTCTGATCGCACCCCACGCCACCATCTCCATCATCAGGGATTACTACATCGCGGAGAAGTTCGATGTCAGGCTGGAAGACGTGGTCACGGGGATCGTGAAGTGCAGCAACCCCTGCTGCATCACCAACAAAGGCGAACCGGTCTCCCCCAAGTTCTTCGTGGAACAGCGCTGCCCGCCTACGCTGAGGTGCGTGTACTGCGACCGCATCCTCAACAATATCTCGGACAATCTGATCTGATGAAGCTGATCGTTGTCGCGGGCATGCCCGGAGCGGGCAAAGAGGAGTTCCTGTCGGCCGGCACGGCCGCGGGGATCCCTTTCGCCAGAATGGGAGATGCCGTGAGGGAACGGTACTCCGGATCCTCCGCCGAGGCCGAAGGCATCCCGATGGGGGAGTTCGCCAGTTCGGAACGGGAAAAATACGGAAAGGACATCTGGGCCAAGAGAACCGTGGAGAAGATGAAGGGAGAGGAGCTTTTCATCATCGACGGATGCCGGAGCATGGACGAGATCCGCTCCTTCAGGAACCTCGGCGGAGAAGTGGTGACCGTGGGGATCTATGCCCCTCCGTCGGTAAGATACGAAAGGCTCGTCAGACGCGCGAGAGAGGATGCCCCCGCCGATCGGGAGGCCTTCGAAGAAAGGGACTCGAGAGAGCTCTCCTGGGGTTCCGGAGATGTTCTGGCACTTTGCGATCACATGATCGCCAACACCGGCTCTCTCGACGATTTCCATAAAAGGTCCGCAGAACTGATGGGGTCTCTCCGATGAGGTTCACCACCGCACGCCTGTGCGGAGGAAAGGCGCTGATGGCCATCTCCGCCGATATCATGGACATCGACATGGAACGTGCGGCGGAGATCATCGGATCCGAAGGCTGCACGATTAAGGAGAAGGACGAGATGATCCTGGTGTTCGACTGGAACGGAAAGGAGGTCACGCTTTACCGTCAGGGAAAGGTCATGTACCTGCCGCAGACCGACCGTTCCGAATGCATTTCGGATGCCACGAAACTGCTTGAGAAACTACGCTGAAGGGGGTTGAAAATGGACGGAGCATTGGAACTGATACTTCTTATCTTGGCCCCTCTGGCACTTTCGCTTTTCGCATATCACAAGAATCTCCTGACCAAGGGCGGTGCGGTCGTCGCATTCATCCTTGCGGAGATCATCGGCTACTGTGCGGATCTGTGGTGGGACCTAGTCTTCTTCCTATTCCCGGTCATCGCGTTCCTTGCCACCAAGTGGAGACTGAAAGACAAGATCGCGCTCGGACTTCAGGAAGGGAAGACCGGAGAAAGAAGCATCCGCAATATTCTGGGAGTGGGATTGATCCCCACGATCATAGCGGTAGTATTTTTCTTCAGACCCTCGGATCTCCTGGTGATCGCATTCATCTCCGCATTGGCCGTGTCCACTTCGGACACGGTTGCCAGCGAGACGGGGATGTGGGCCAAGAAGACCTATATGATCACCACCCTCCGCCGGATCGAACCGGGACCGAACGGGGGCGTGTCGGCATACGGCTTCGTGGCCGCCATGATCGGAACGTTATTGTTTTCCCTTATCTCCTGCCTCTTCGTTTACGGCGATGTAGGTATGACCAGAATTTCCAACTTCGTCTTCGTCATACCTTTCGTCGCCGGTATGGTCGGCAATGTGGCGGATAGCTTATTCGGTGCTCTTCTGGAAAACAAAGGCTTCATCGACAAGTACATCAACAACTGCTCGACATCATTGATCGGTGCGGTCATAGGGTCGCTGTTGTTTATCATATTATGATGTGCCGGATCGGGCCGAGGAGTTGACTCCTTTATGGCAAGACCCGGACTCGGATGATCATAAAACGCTCTCTTCGAGAAGGACGGTGGCGGTTTTCGCTCTGAAGGCGATGCCGTACAGCAATGTCCTTCCTTTCAGACCCCTGCAGTAATCTTTCTCACGAATCTGTTTCAACGCTTCATGTGCCAGACGGTCGACGGCAGCTTCGCTGTCGTCGGAACCTGCCTTCTTAATTTCCACAACGATGTTCGGATATTTCGGGAATTTGCTTTTCATGAGGATATCATGTCTTCCGTCGCCCGATTCGCGGTC
>CAVIXW010000145.1:0-4224 GCA_963646785.1 Acutalibacteraceae bacterium | reverse complement strand
GCCGGGTGCAGTCAAATTGGCGTACATGGCACATGTTCTCTACCCCAACGATTTCTCCAGAGACTGGGCAAATTCCGTGTTCAACACGTTTGTCGACGGAAAGTTCGGTGCGCTTGACGGACAAAGCCTTGATTCCGTGATCACACTGATCACTTACGACGACTACGTGAACGCACTAAACGCCTGAAACACCTTGGGCCTTCGGGCCCACCATTTCTTATGACGTACACAAACGGCGACGATGGTTCGCTGAAAGAAGAATACCATCATATGATCGCCCGCAGGTTGTTGCTGTTGGTCGTATCGATCGCGGTTATTATACTGATCATCGGATTTTTTTCATTATCCGTCTATGATCAGATCTCTCTCAGGGAATCGTACCAGGTCATTTGGAACCATATCTGCGGCCGTACTTACGACAGGGTTTCGGAAGCCAGATTCTGGTGGGCCGACAGATACATCTGGAACAGGGTGATCCCCCACGTATTGGTTGCTATCCTGGCCGGAGCATCCGTTGCGATCTGCGGCGCACTTATGCAGCCCGTGATGAATAACCCCCTGGCAGATCCGTACAGCACGGGTATCTCATCGGGAGCATGCTTCGGTGCTGTTGCCGCATTGATCGTCGGCTTCACATTCGCCACACCTTTCGGAGAGGGCGGAATTGTCGGAAATGCGTTTCTCGGAGCTTTGATCCCCGCTATCATAGTGATCGTTTTATCCGAACGGGTTAAAATGACTCCGGCAACGCTGATTCTGACCGGAACCGCGATATCTTATTTTTTCAACTCCCTGGTGACCTACATGATGGTCCTGGCCGACCCCGACACTCTGAAGGAAGCCTACATCTGGCAGACCGGATCCATGGATAATATGACCTGGAGTTCGGTGCCCGTGATGCTGGTAATCACCATCATCGGATCGATCGTCATCATGTATCTTTCTCCGAAACTGAACATAATGGCCACCGGCGACAACAGTGCCATCAGTATGGGTGTGGACGTCCATAAATTCAGACTGTTCAGTCTTGTTATCATGGCCGTGATGACCTCTGCCGTTGTATCATACACTGGGATCATTGGTTTCGTGGGCCTGGTAGCACCGCACCTTGTCAGACTCATCATCGGCTCCGACAACAGATACGTTATTCCGATCTCCATGGCTTTCGGAGCGGCCCTGCTGCTGATATCCGATTATATCGCACTCACGATATATTCGATCCCCGTAGGGGTGATCATGGGCCTTATCGGCAGCCCCGTATTCTTCGCACTTATCGTTTGGCAGAGCAAACGCACGGGGGCGGTATACTGATACCGGACAACAATACGTTCAAAACCGGTTACTTCCTGTCGAACCGTCTGAAAGTTCTGTTCATCATAACGATGATCGTTGTCGCTTTTTTCGCAACGTTGGCGACACTGGGATTCGGCGTATACAAAATTTCGATGCTGGATTCCATCGGTACATTCTTCGATCATATCCTCGGAAACGTAACGGACGCGCAGAATGACCACTATATCTGGGACGTGCGGCTTCCCAGAGCACTGGGGGCCCTGATCACCGGTGCTGGACTGGCCGTTGCCGGTGCCGTGATGCAGAACAATTTCCGCAACCCTCTTGCCGAGCCGTACACTATGGGAATATCGTCTGGAGCGTTTCTCGGCGCGGTCATCGCCATTACCTACAACATAACCCTGATCCCGATCGGGAACTTCGACGGAACCGTGGGTAACGCATTCTTATTCTCGCTGATCCCGCTGGCGATCATCCTGCTTGTCTCGAAATTCAAAAAAATGACCCCGATCGCGATGGTGCTGACGGGTATCGCCATTATGTTCCTGTTCAGTTCGATATGCCAGGTGATTCTTGTAACCGCACCGTCCGAAACTCTTGCCGATGCATATCACTGGAGGGTCGGTACGCTCGACAAAATACGTTGGGACAGCCTGCCCGTGATGGCGATACTCACCGTGGTCGGTGCTGTTCTGATCATGTTCCTATGCAGACAGCTGGATGTCATGTATGCCGGCGACAGGAACGCCCAGACCATGGGAGTGAACGCGTCCCAGACCCGGATCGTCACCCTTGTCATCGTCTCCCTGATGACGGCCGCCGTCGTCAGCTATACCGGAACCATCGGATTCATCGGACTCGTGGGCCCCCATGTCGCCAGGATATTCGTGGGTTCGACGAACCGCTATCTTATCCCCGCATCCGCCACGTTCGGTGCCGCTTTTGTCGTTTTTGCCGACTCGATAGCAAAGGTCACCGGAGTCAGCGGTCTGCCTGTCGGCGTGATATGCGCACTTATAGGCGGCCCGTTGTTCATGTATATTCTTATCAAACAACGCAAAAGCGCGTGGGCCTGAGATCGATAAAACACATTTCGCATCCGACGATGAGATACCCGGATCGATCGTCGGATGTGCGAAAACATCAGCTTTCGGAATCGCCGGATTCGGCATTGCTTCCGTGCTTTCTTCTTAGAATGGCGGCCATGATCGGGGAACGTACGGTTTCGGTGCTCTCGTCGGACAGTTCCATGGGGATCGCATCTTTGAGGATCACGTGCGGCCTGCCGTCGTCATCGATGATCTGGGCCATCACCCCGTAAACGGTTTTCAGATTGGCCTCGGTGATTACCTGAGACGGAGGGCCGACAGCGAAAATACGCCCCTGGTGCATCATGATGACCTCATCGGAGTACTTGGCCGCGATGTTGATGTCGTGACTGATGATGATAACGAGTATTTCCTTCTCGACGGAGAGTTTTTTCAGCATTTTGGTGACGTCGAGCTGATGCCTTACATCGAGGTTTGAGGTCGGTTCGTCGAGAAGAAGCACCTTGGGTTCCTGCACAAGACCCCTTGCAAGCATTACTTTCTGATGTTGGCCGGCAGACAGTTCGTTGAAATTACGCATTGCGAGATGGGAAATTCCCAACATTTTGAGAGTATCGTAAACCACGTCGAGATCGTTGTCCAGCGAATTCCATTTGCTGTGCGGATGCCTGCCCATAAGGACCGTGTCGACCACGGTCAGAGGAAAAGTATCGTTTGCGGAATACGGCACGTACCCGACAGACTTGGCCAGTTCCTTGATGGTTATCTCCTTGACGTCTTTGCCGTCAATGAATACGGTGCCGGACCTCGGCGTGAGGATCTTATTGATGCAGTGGATAAGGGTTGATTTGCCGACGCCGTTGGGCCCCATGATCGATACGAATTTGGGTCCGCTGAGATCTAATGTGATATCATTCAGAACGGGTGAACTGGAATATCCGAATTCCAGGTTATCAATCTTTATCTGCATCGGCGAGCACCTGTGTTGGATTAAATAGCCAACAATCACAAAACAATAAAACCATATTAATGACTATCGCCTTCGTATTTTCCGGCAGACCGAACAGGGATCGGCAACCGATCGACATGCCGGGCCCGCCTGCTCCAGATACGGTTTTTATAATAAATTCACATCATGCCGACTATGGCAAGCATTGTAGATACCATGTCGGACAGCAGGATCTCCCCCGAGGAGTTCGTCGCCTTCATCGAGATCAGCAAAGGTAGCAAAATGAAATACGAGATCGATGAGGAAAGCGGTCTCGTCGCGGTCGACCGTATCCTTTCCACCTCCACCGCCTACCCCTGGAACTACGGTCTCATCCCCAAAACCGTCGCTCTCGACGGCGACCCGCTCGACGTCCTCGTCATCAGCAGCGAACCCATCATCCCCGGAGCCCTCGCAAAATGCAGGCCCATCGGAGTTATGAGGATGGTCGACTCGGGCGACCAGGATGACAAGATCCTCTGCGTCATGCCCAAAGATCCCATGTACAAAGGCTATACGGACATCGCACAGCTCCCCGAACACATCGGAAAAGAGATCCAACATTTCTTCACCGTTTACAAAGCACTCGAAGGCAAGAAGACCGAGGTCGGAGCCATCGAAGGGCCGGAAGCCGCCAGACAGACCGTCAAAGCCTGTATCGAAGCATACAAAGCAAAACACTGATTTTTTTGGGGCATATCGCCCCGATTTTCTTCAAACGCCTTAAACCCGCTTCGGATTTTTACTCACCGAACATTTTGATCGATCCGTTTGCAGCCCGACCTAGACACATCCATTATACGCGCGTGAAGGAACGATTTGACCCTATATGGCGGTATCCCCCCCCTGCCCGCCCCATAGAATGCGAGGGGTGGATCTGTGCAATCTAGAATC
>CAVIXW010000144.1:0-4299 GCA_963646785.1 Acutalibacteraceae bacterium | reverse complement strand
CAATTCCCGATTCGGTCACGTCCATTGCGATGTATACCTTCTACGGCTGCACTTCTCTCTATTCATTGTCTTTGCCAGTTGCTCTTAAATCGATCGGTTCTTACGCGTTCAAGGGTTGCACCCCTCTTAGCTCGATTGTCATCCCCGGAACCGTAACGTTCATCGGCGACAATGTTTTCGACGGTAAATTCTACGATCTGTCCGGAGAAAACGAACTCGAACCGACAGCCGTCGGTCTGGCCGGTTCCAAATTCCTCAACTTCGGCGGCAGATGGATCAAACAGAACATTTCCGGCTGCTGCGGCGACGGTGTCACTTACAATCTGGATCTTTCCACGGGGGCCCTCACCATCGGCGGTTCCGGAAGGATGGATTGTTATTCCTACGGCGGAGTGCCCTGGTCCGCCTACTGTGCTATCATCACCTCGATATCCATAGATGATCCTGTCGAATATATCGAGCCTTTTGCATTCAGGGACTGTACTTCTCTGACCTCGGTCCATCTGTCCGATTCCCTCACATCTATTGCGGCAGGTACATTCTACAACTGCTCCGGACTTGCCTCTCTGTCTATTCCCGATTCGGTTACGTCCATCGGTAACATGGCCTTCTACGGCTGCGCTTCCCTAGCTTCGCTGTCTTTGCCCGACATCCTCGATTCGATCGGATTTTCTGCGTTCAGCGGTTGTTCTTCCCTCACGACGCTGATCTTCCCCGGATCCATTACATATATCGGAGAAGATGCGTTCGACGGCAACTTCTACGGTCTGGCCGGAGAAAACGAACTCGAACCGACAGCCGCCGGTCTGGCCGGTTCCAAGTTCATCAACATCGGCGGCAGATGGATCAAACAGAATATTTCCGGCTGCTGCGGAGAAGGCGTCACTTACGATTTGGATTTCTCCACTGGAGTTCTTAGCATTTGCGGTTCCGGAAAGGTTAATTCCTATTCCAACGGCGAAGCGCCCTGGTTCATCTACAAAGATTCCATCACCTCGATCGTCATAGGTGATTCCGTCGAATCCGTCGGATTCGCCGCGTTTAGAGGTTGCACTTCCCTGACATCAATCGCCATTCCAGATTCCGTCAGATCTATCGGCCCTTATGCTTTCGAAAACTGTACTTCTCTGATATCGGTCCATCTGCCCGATTCCCTGACGGCTCTCTCTGCAGGTATTTTCTTCAACTGTTCCGGACTTGCCTCCGTTGCCATTCCCGATTCGGTTACGTACATCGGCATTTATGCGTTCGCCGGATGCACTTCCCTGACATCGATTGCCATTCCCGATTCCGTCGAATATCTTTATTCTACTTTCGAAAACTGTACTTCTCTGATCTCGGTCGATCTGCCCGATTCCCTGAAATCTGTCGATCGTTCATTCTACAACTGTTCCGGACTTACCTCCGTAGCAATTCCCGATTCGGTTACGTCCATCAGTAACAATGCATTCTACGGCTGCGCTTCCCTCACTTCACTGTCTTTGTCCGATTCCCTCGTTTCGATCGGTTCTTCCGCGTTCAGCGGCTGTACCTCCCTAGCTTCCGTTTCTCTTCCCGATTCCGTTGTTTCTATCGGAACCAATGCATTTTCCGGGTGCACATCCCTCGTTACACTGGGTCTTGGCAATTCCGTCGAAACCATCGGAGCATCTGCGTTCACCGGGTGCACATCCCTCGCAACACTGATCATCCCCGGATCCGTCATATCCATCGGAGACGGTGCGTTCGACGGTAAATTCTACGATTTTGACGGAGAAAACGAACTCGAACCGTCAGCCGCCGATCTGGCCGGTTACAAATACCGCAACATTGACGGCAAATGGTTCAAGGTGTCCGGCATATGCGGAGAAGGCGTCACATTCGAATTCGATCCCGCCACGGGAACTCTCACTATCGGAGGTTCCGGAAAAATGAACTCCTATTCCGATGGTAACGCACCTTGGATTTCACGCAGAGATTCCATCGGAACAGTTGTGATAGGCGATTCAGTCGAAACCATCGGAGCATCCGCATTCCGGGATACCGCCTCCCTCACATCCGTCATTATCGGCGATCATGTCGTTTCGATCGATTTCTCCGCGTTCGAATCATGCACGTCTCTCACATCCATTACCATCCCGGATTCCGTCAAAGTTCTCGGATCATATGCATTCAGAGACTGTGCTTCTCTGACATCGGCCCATCTGTCTGCTCAGATTACGTCTCTCGGAGCAGGTATATTCTACAACTGTTCCGGGCTTACCTTCGTAGCCGTTCCCGATTCGTTCACGTCCATCGGGAATTATATGTTCTATGGTTGCTCCGCTCTCCCGGCTCTGTCTTTGCCCGATGCCCTCGATTCGATCGGTCCTTACGCGTTCGGAAGCTGCACCTCTCTCACTTCGCTGTCTTTGCCCGATGCCCTTGCATCTATCGGTCCTTCCGCGTTCAGCGGTTGTGTCTCTCTCTCCGTGCTGTCATTGCCCGATGCCCTTGCATCTATCGGTCCTTCCGCGTTCAGCGGCTGCACATCCCTCACGACATTATCCATCTCCAAATCCGTCGCATCTATCGGAAACCGCGCGTTCGACGGCAAATTCTACGATCTGGCCGGTGAAAACGAACTCGAACCGACAGCCGCCAATCTGGCCGGTTTCAAATTCGGCAACGTTGACGGTAATTGGATCAAAGAAAACGGCGTATGCGGAGATAGGGTCACTTTCGAATTGGATTATTCAACAGGAACTCTTACCATCGGCGGTTCCGGAAAGATGGGATCATTTCATACAGGTGCACCCTGGGTCCCCCGTAAAGATTTCATCAGGTCCATCGTAATAGGCGATTCCGTCGAAACCATCGGATACACCGCGTTCAGCGGTTGCACATCACTTACCTCAGTCGTCATCGGCAAGCATGTCGTTTCGATCGATTCCTCCGCGTTCGAAGGGTGCACCTCCCTGACATCGATCGTAATTCCCGATTCCGTCAGATCGCTCGGACAATACGTCTTCGGTTTCTGCACTTCTTTGACATCTGTCAGTCTGCCCGATTCCTTAACAGATATTGAACCACGTACATTCTACAACTGTTCCGGACTTATCTCTGTGGCAATTCCCGATTCGGTTACGACCATTGAGTTGTTAACCTTCTTCGGCTGCACTTCCCTTACGGCGGTGTCTTTGCCCGATACCATCGAATCGATCGGTTCTTCCGCGTTCAGCGGTTGCGTCTCCCTTGCCACCGTCAACATCCCCGATTCCGTCAGAACTCTTGAAAGGAATGCATTCTCCGGTTGTTCGTCCCTCACCACTCTGCATTTAGGAGATTCCGTCGAATCCATCGGAGCATCCGCGTTCGAAGGGTGCACTTCCCTCAAAAAACTGATCCTTCCCGGATCCGTTACGTCCATCGGAGACTGTGCGTTCGACGGCAAATTCTACGGTCTGGCCGGAGAAAACGAACTCGAACCGACAGCTGCCAACCTTGCCGGTTTCAAATTCGGCAACATTGACGGCAGATGGGTCCAGCAGAACATATTCGGCAACTGCGGAGAAGGCGTCATCTACGAATTGGACTTCTCCACCGGAACTCTTACCATAGGCGGTTCAGGAAAGATGGATTCCTATTTCAACGGCGAAGCACCCTGGTTCACCCACAAAGATTCCATCACCTCGATCGTCATAGGCGATTCCGTCAAAACCGTCGGATCGTACGCATTCCAGGATTGCACAGCCCTTACTTCTGTCCTCCTCAGTGATGGTGTCAGTGCGATCGAATCCTTCGCATTCGAAAGATGCGCTTCCCTGACATCGATCTCCATCCCCGATTCCGTCATATCCATCGGAGCCTATGTGTTCAGCGACTGTGCTTCTTTGACATCGGTCCATCTGTCGGGTTCTCTCGTCTCCATTGAGGCATGTACATTTTACAAATGTTCCGGACTTGTCTCCGCAGATATTCCAGATTCGGTCACGTCCATCGGAGATTATGCGTTCTACGGCTGTACCTCCCTTACTGTGTTGTCTTTGCCCGATGCCCTCCATTCGATCGGTTCTTACGCGTTCAACGGCTGTACCTCCATCGCTACACTGGATCTAGGCAATTCCGTCGCATCAATCGGGAGATCCGCGTTCAACGGATGCACATCTTTCACGACACTGATCCTCCCCGGATCTATCACATCCATCGGAGACGATGCGTTCGACGGTAGATTCTACGATCTGGATGGAAAAAACGAACTCGAACCGACAGTAGCCGACCTGGCCGGTTCCACATTCGATAAAGTCAAAGGCAAATGGGTCAAACAGGCACCTGCACCTC
>CAVIXW010000143.1:0-4323 GCA_963646785.1 Acutalibacteraceae bacterium | reverse complement strand
TCACATATTCGGGATGCGACCAACTCAAGGTGATCTACAACACTAGCACGTCGATCTCCGAGAGCGACATCGCGGCCTCCATTCTGGAAAGCGGTTCCTCCAAGGTATTGCTTTACATGTTAAGCGGAGGCGAATTCACCCAGGTCGCCGCCGTCTCCGGAGATACGACGTCAGGATATACCATTACCATGCCGAAAGCGACATACAACGGCGTCAGCATCCCCTGCTGGACCCACAAGGACGGAACCGTCTGGTTCGACAGCGGTGCGAACTATTCATCCTTCAAACCCTGGGGCACCGCCGAGACGGCGTGGTCCTACTATTATTATGCGATGTACGGAACCTGCACGGTGACCTATCATCTCTACAAAGATAAAACGCAGGTCTGTACGGCCACGCAGACCGTTCCCTGTATGTACAACACGCCGCTGTATGATGCAAGCAAGTTCGATACAGAGTATCAATCCGCCATTACTGATGTCGACCAATGGATCGTCAAGGATTCCGTCGATGACGATGCGCTCTATTCTCTCGGACAGGCCGTAACGCTATTCACCGATCTCGATCTTTTCCTGCCTCTTGATAATGATTGCAGTTATAATGTAACGCTGACCATCAAATGGGATTACATCGATCCGGATACGCATGCCGTGACCACATATTCCAAGGAGTATACGGAGAAGAATTCCGAGGGAGACACCCTGCCTTCCAAATCAGACTTCATATCAGATGCGGGGATTACCTCGGATCTCGAGGAACTTGTAGGAAATTATGTAAGGGACCCCGACGGAAGGGTTTGGTACTTCGAGGAGCATTATTCCAAATTTTTCTGCGATTTGACCCTGACAGTGGCCCCAGCATCGGATTTCAGTTCCATCGCACAGATAGCATATGTTAATGAGGTCAAAGATACCAGGATTTTCAGGCAATCCCCGTGTGTCGGATTTTTCACTGTTGCCCCCAACCCCTACTACAATGATTACAGCCCCTTCTCTCACTTCTGTTGGTGGGCGTCTTCTCTTACGTATAATCCGGGGGATATAATGATCTGCAGACCCTACGCTGTGGTGAATCTGTATGCTCAGTGGGATCATGACGATCCCAGCGTTCACGTCGTTTACAATCTAAACGAGGACATAAAGGAGGAACTTTATCCCGTTGACGAGTCGGTGGCCCTTTCCTCCAAATACGCCCGGCCCGGCTACACTCTGATCGGATGGAGTTACACCGAGAAAGGTGCCGATAACGGGAACGTGAACTTCCCACTCGACACCGAGGTCAGGATGGTGAACAACCTCGTGCTCTACGCCGTATGGGAAAAGGACAGTTCCCTGACCGTCATCGTGGACGATCTGCTTCTATCGGCCGACGATCTGCCCGAAACATACGAACCTGTCCATACCGTCGTCGGCACTCTTTCCTCCGGAAATAAGGTCGAAGTGACCGTTACCTACGAAGGCACGGACCTGCCCAAATCGGTCGGCGTTTATGCTATGTCCGTTACCGTCAAAGTTACGGACTCCGCCGGAACCGACGTGACAGGCAACTACACGATCTCCGTCGTCTCGGGATTCCTGACCATCTACAGCGGAGATCATTCCGCGGTCGCCGACTGAAACCCTTTTCCCCAACCGGGGGCCTTGTTTTTATTTCTAAGGTCAGCACATATCGCACGAGCAGAAGATTTGTTTCTGTGGCGGTCGATTCAAAAACGATCTCTGCAGGGAATCGGATCGGAACCTCCTGAAAATGTTCGTACCAATTTATAAATCATTTATACGGCGATTGAAAAACCGTAGTTGAAACAACGATTTCAATTCGATCGAGGACGTATGCTATCCGAATTCGTCATGGAACGGCCCGGCAGATGCGTCTGTTCCGTATGCGGTGCGACATGGAAACCGAAACGTGACACTCTGCCCCAGAGGTGCCCGCAGTGCAAGAGCAAAATCTGGAAAAACAGTCACCGCCATACCTGTTGCAACTGCGGACATGTCTGGTTTTCGAGCAATCCCGCCCCCAACAGATGCCCCGGATGCCAGTCCCGCAGATGGAATTCGCAAAATACCGCATCGAACCCCGACAGGCCCGTCCAGATTACAGAAAAGACGCGGCAGGCTGTGATCATCCGCTACGAACTCGGCAGCGGGTGCGTAAGAATAGCCCGCGACCTCGACCTGACATTCGATACCGTCTTCGGTATCGTAAAGACCGAATACCCGGAAACCGAGGTACGTCTCGGCTGCAGGGTCACATCGATTTGAACAGCTTGCTGTTGCTGTATACCAGGAACGAGATGAAAAGCGCCACGATCAGCAGCGGGATCTGGAACGTCGCCGCACCGCTTACAAGCACGAAGATGCTTGCCACGAAGTAATGCTCCAGCTTGCGGATCAGATAGAACGCCGCCGCGGACAGTATTCCGGAAAGAAGGAATCCGAGGCCGCCGATGGTCGAGCCGCCGGCGATCTGATATACTCCTCCCGCAACGGCCAGCACTGCCCAGGCAAGAGTGAGCGCGAAGACGAATTTGTAGGTGAAACCGAACTTGTCGGAATCCTTTTTCTCCATCGGGAAGATCGCGCGCTTCTGCTCTGCCATCCCTTCGTTACCTTCGGCGGAAGAGCCGCGAACGAACTCGAATCCGCAGTTGGGACATTTCTCGCAACCCGGAGTTATCTTCTCCCAGCAACGGGGACATTGTTTCGCCATAGTGCGCTGATGCCTGTATTGTTTATAAGAATGTAGCTCCCGGGCACCGGGAGCTGGTGTTTCACTTGAGCGGTTTTCCGTCCCTGAAGGCGGTTCCGACCTTTTCTCCGACGGCGAAATAACCATGGGAGACGGGATCGTACGTGATCGGCCTTAGCTTGGTGATGTCGATCTTTCCGTCCGTAAGGACGGATTCGTCGGCACAGACGTTGACGATCTCCCCGAGGAGAACCTCCGTGTCGTTGTCGTAGCTGACCATTTTGCACTCGAGAGCGACAGGGAGTTCCTTGATCATCGGTGCGTCGACGTTCTCGCTTTTCTCGACGGCGAAACCCGCCCTCGAAAATTTGTCGGGGACGGTGTTTGCCGAAGTTATTCCGACATAGTCGCAGGGAACAAGACGGTCGACGGTGGCGGGACTGACCGTGAATGCCTTGCGGGCAAGGATATTGGCGGTGGTCTTGTGGCTTCTGTCGACACAGATGCATATCCTGCTCTCGCCGCAGATCCCGCCCCAGGCGGCATTCATTGCGTTCGGGGTTCCGTCCTCTCCGTAAGAGGCGATGATGTAGACCGGCATCGGATAGACTACCGCGCCGGCACCGAAGTTCTTCCTCATGGGAGGTAAATCTCCATTCTCCGATATATATCTCAGGCAATCCCCGTTCCGAACAGAGGCGAAAGAAATACGGATGCGGATTCGGACCTGCGGTTTTCCAGGGATGCGGTGAACTCGGTGAGCATTCTGAGCATTTCATACAATCCGTCGGGCCCGCAGCCGTCGCCGGAGGAACGGAACCACCCGTGATCGGTCATGATGCCGGACCGCCAGGTGATCCGGGTATCGGTTCCGAAGCCGTCGTATCTTCTGTCCCACTTCCAGAATCCTGATAAGGCCAACGGACCGACGAGGGCAGACCATTGGCTGTCATCCAGTTTCACTTTGACACTGCGTTTGATGCCTCCGGAAGAAGTGGTCACTTTGCAGTCGTGTGTGCCGCGCCATGCCTCCAGAGCGAACGACCCGAACACCGTGAAGAACTCCACCCTCACGTTCCCGATGCACTCCGGTAAATATCTCTCGCCTACATTCGTCATTTAATCCCCATTCTGATAAAGATATTCGGAATATATAACTTGTAGGTTGTTATTAATAACGGATTTTTGTTACAATAACGGACGGGGGTCGTCCGTAGGGGATTTCCTGTCCCACGGTTCCCTTCCGATCGAATGCAATTTGTTCAGAATAAGCTTTTTACCGATCTCCGTCACACCGATGATGGGCACCTTGTTGCCGGCGATGAGGACGTCTTCCCTGCCGTATGCGATCTCTCTCAGAATGCGGGATGCGCAGGCGGTGATCATATCGCAGTTATCGTAGAACATGCGCGCCCCCTCCTCGGAAACGCAGCTTGTATGAACGGCGATCAACAGGGCCCGATCCCCGTACTTTTCACGGATCGAAACAGAGTCCCCGGGGCGGGAAACGGTCACCGCAAATCTTTTGAATCCTTTGGAAGCGGCAAGTTCGGCACCGGCGACCTGATCGATCGGAGTATTCTCGGGATCTACCACGTTATCGCGGCCGACAGCATCCAAAACAGTGTCGAG
>CAVIXW010000142.1:0-4417 GCA_963646785.1 Acutalibacteraceae bacterium | reverse complement strand
TGAAATGTAATTTATATTATATTAAAATCTATTATTTTTGATATTGGTTAGACATTTGTCTAAATATTTTTATACAATGCGCCATATGGACGCCTGACAGAACGAATTGGCTTGATGAAGCTGTCGGAGAATGAACGAATGAACAACACAATCAGAATACTCGGAACGGGACTGGCGTTCTTGGCGGTCGTAACGGCAGTCCTGTTCCTCACAGAAGATGCTTCGGCAGCACCGAGCGGATATTATTCCTCCGCGACCAACAGCGGAGACATCGCATGGGTCCTCGTGGCATCGGTGGTCGTCTTTGCAATGGTGCCCGGAATCGCATTTTTCTACGGCGGTATGCTCAGAAAGCAGAGCCTGACCTCTATGATTGCCCAATGTTTGATCGCAACGGGCATCATGACCATGACATGGATCATCTGCGGATACACGCTCGCATTCGGCAGCGACGGATTCTTCATCGGCAATCTCGACCATCTATTCATGAAGGGTGTCGTGGAGGACATCAGCGACGGATCGATCTCCGAGCTGGAATTTGCGATGTTCCAGATGTTCTTTGCGATCGTAACGGCATGCGTCGTCATCGGAGCCTCTGCGGAAAGGATCAGATTCCCCGCCATCGCCTGGTTCCTTGTTTTCTGGGGGGTCTTCGTGTACACTCCTATGGCCCACTGGGTGTGGGGAGGGGGATTCTTCGACCAGGCTTTCGTCGTCCGCGATTTCGCGGGCGGCACGGCGGTGCACATCTGTGCCGGTGTGACCGGACTTGCACTTGCCACATTCCTTGGTACTAGAAGTGCCAGCATACGCAAGATGAGGGCTCACAGCATACCTCTGACCTTCCTCGGCGCCATGATCCTCTGGATCGGATGGCTGGGATTCAACGGCGGGTCCGGGATCCTCATCGACGGACAGGCGGTACGCATCTGCTTCGTCACCATGGTCGCCAGCGCAGCAGGACTGCTCACCTGGGCGGTATGCCAGTACTCGCTCACCGGACGCGTAGGTGCGCTGGGATTGATCACCGGCGCCATAGCAGGCCTGGTCGCCATCACGCCCGGCTGCGCTTATGTCTCGACCGCGGCCGCATTCGTCATCGGTATCGGCGGCGCTCTGGTGTGTTACTGCTCCATCAGGTACTTCCATTCCAAGTCGGACAAGGTCGACGATGCGCTCGATGTCTTCGCATTGCACGGAGTGGGCGGTATCTGGGGCGCCATAGCAACGGGTATCTTCGCGGAAGCCTGCTATACCGGATCGGCAGACGCTGCCGGAAATTACGTCCCCGGACCTGCGGGAGTTATCTTCGGAGGAGGAGCGGACCTGATCCTGGGTCAGATCTGTTCGGTCCTGATCACTTTGGTGTTCTGCTTCTCCGTTTCGTATGCCATAATATGGGTGATCTCGAAGTTCATGAAGGTCCGCGTCACCGCAGACGAAGAGGTTATCGGACAGGACATCGTGGAGCACGGAGAACCCGCATACTCCCAATGATCCGGTCGATTAAAATCAAAACTATTTCCGGCCCCCGGGGGCCGGAAAGGATCCTGCGGATCAATCGGAGATCACGTGTCTCGTTCCGTCGGGCTCGATCCAAACGAATTCGGTGTCGTCGTCTTTTTCGAGAGGCTCCAGGACTTTGGCGAAATACCAAAAAGCATCGAGATCCAACTGCGATTCGGACATTACATAAAGAACGGTGTTCCTGAACTCCATTTTGTATCCGGTGTCACGTATCCCGCAGCGTTCGTAGAATGATACCCGGTCCGCTTCGCAATCGAGAACGAAAAAGTGGTCCGGGTATTCTTTCTTCAAAGCGGCAAGTATCGCGGTCCCGTATCCCTTCGAACGCTGTTTTTCGTCCACTACGAGAAACAGAACATAAAGCGAACTCCTGTATGGGATGATCACGGAGAATCCGACGCAAACCTCTTCGGAATATGCTGCGTAAAGGTGCATTTCCCCCTTCCTGAAAAAGGGAATCATCTCTTCGAACGGGTAGCGCATCTCTTTGGAAAGAGAAGTTTCGAGCATTCTCGATATGTCCGAAAGCACGGATTGGTCCTTTACGTTATGAATCAAGGTCACGCCCATACTATCCCTTACGGATAATGATGAAGCTATTTGACTTTTTGGAATTTTGATATCTGGCACATGTTTCAGGATTGATGAACTGTGATCCGTGGGAAACGACCTTCGGTCTTCGTACTGCGGAAGAAGTTCCGGACCGGCTGGGATCTGAAAAAGATCTGATGTGTCCCGGATGTGCCTGAAGCACGTCCGGGACCGGAGAGTGGAGAGAAAGGGCCGTACCGTCCCCGATACGGGCCCCGATCAACTTTGGTTAAAGACAGGGGTAAGCCCCCGTCTTAATCAGATTTTAAGGGACTGCCTGAACTTCTCGCAGCTGTTGATCTTGATGTCGAGCAGCTTCTCGATGTTCATCTTGGCGGCGATGCCACGGGGTGCACCGGGGATACCGGTGACGGTTCCGATGCCGAGCTCCTCACGGAGGTCGCGCATGATGCATTCGTCCGCGATCTCGACGGTGTCGAGTCCGAGCTTCTTTGCAACATACTCCTTCGCCTTGTCGAGACGCATGTTCTTGGCATACATCATACGGGCGACGAGGTCGCCGGAGGTCCTGATCCCCTGCATACCGGAGGTCATAAGGTGTGGGATATCCATTCCGACGGGATCCCCCACTCCGACCTATACTCCGTCGACGTTTGCGATCTCGACCATTGCCTTGTTGCAGCGGGAGACCGCATCCACGGGAGGCGTTTCCTTCATGGGGATTCCGCCGACACCCATTCCCATGTCGACATGCACGGGTATGGGAGACTGCTCGACGGCGGCCTTGATGAAGGTCACGGCCCTTGCGAGGTTCCATGCGAGAGATTTGCTCGTGTTCGTGTTGCAGACGGCTCCGAAGACGTTGGCTCCTGCCTGCGCGACGACCTGCGCCTGCTGGTGCGGATAGAGTCCCGCACAGATCGTTCCCTCGAATTCGATCATTCCGTGGATACCCATGACGGATTCTCCCGCCGCACCGACATTGATGTATGCCTCGGGACAGGCCGCACGGAGGGCTTTGACACCGTTCAGGGTTCCGACGAAGTCCGCATCTCCCGCAGAACCGGTAGTGTCGAAGTTGAAACCGTCCGAACCGGCGGCCTGGATGTGGGTTCCTACATATTCGATGTCCCTGGCGAGATGGGCCGCCGCGGCCTCGGAAGCCGCCATCGACTCGTCGATCTTGAATTCCCTCATGAGGTCCGCGGGGTTGGGATAGGGTCCGTCGGGCGCATAGTAAAGACCCATGTTGGGCATCGCACCGTAGAAGAAGGGTGCGACGATCTCGGCCTGGATCTCCTCCATGGTCTGCTTCTCCATGGAGATTATGGGCTTGACGGGTTTGATGGAGTAGTCGGAGTTCGCAAGCTCGAAAGTGTCCGCTCCGAGCGCCCTCTCGTGAAGAAGGGCGGCCTCCAGCCTTCCCATGTCGACTCCGTTTCCGGAGTTTCCGTTGTCGCCGGTGAAGTCGAGCTGACCGATATCGTAGGTCATGACGACCTCCTTTCCGGGCGCGACGCCGACGACGCGGTCCTGGCAGACGATGATGTCCACGAGGTGCTCCATCTGGTCGTCGTTGAGTGCGGGGATCGTTCCGATGTCGGCGGCATCGGCGGTTCCGGCCTGAATGTCCTCGAAGATGGCCTCCTTGGTCATCTTGATCCTGCGTCCGTCTCCGGACCTTGTGTAGTATTCAGCCATTTCGGTTCCTCCTTTTCAGGCGTCGACGGCGATCGCCTTTGCCTTGTCGGTGGTCTCGTTCGCGGTCTCTCCGTAGATGTCCGCACCGATCTTGTCGCAGTAGATCTGGGTGATGGGTGCGCCGCCGACCATCATGACGACCTTGTCGCGGATGCCTTCGGCTTTGCACTGCTCGATGATGTCCTTCATGACGGTCATGGTGGTGGTCATGAGTGCGGACATTCCGCAGAATCCGGCGCCCGCTTTGATCTCGTCGATGAATTTCTGCTTGGGTACGTCGCGTCCGAGATCGTGAACATCGAAACCCGCGCACTGAAGCATGGTGGAGCAGATTGATTTTCCGATATCGTGAACGTCTCCTTCGACGGTTCCCATGACCGCGACGCCGAGTTTCTCGGTGGATGCACCGCTCTCGGACAGCTTGGGGCCGAGGATCTCCATAGCCTTGTTCATTCCGGCCGCCGCGGAAAGAACATGGGGCAGGAAGAGCCTTCCTTTCTGGAAAAGTACGCCGACCTCGGTCATTCCGGCCGCCATCGAGTCGATGATGTCGGTGGGTTTCATTCCGGCCGCATCCGCTTCGTTGACGGCTTCGATGATGCCGGGCAACTTTACCGCGACCATTGCATCGTAGAGT
>CAVIXW010000141.1:0-4430 GCA_963646785.1 Acutalibacteraceae bacterium | reverse complement strand
ATGTGGATCTGGTTAAATTTAAAACCGTCGGTTCGAGTTCTTTTTTACCGTAAATATCATAAAATTTCCCATCGAATGCATGGTCTCCGATCGATTCCAGATAACAACCGATAGATACTGAGGTCAGAGAAGTGCAACGACCGAACGCCGATGCCCCGATGTACTTGACGGAATCGGGAAGGATTATAGATTTGAGGTTGGTGCAGCCGTCGAAAGCATGGGCATCGACGGTTTCGACGGAATCGGGGATGATTACAGAATCGAGTAAGACACATCCCAAAAACGCAGAATTTCCGATGGACCTAAGAGAATCTGGAAGAGTTATCGTGGCGAGGGAGGTGCAGCCGTCGAATACATAGGATTCTATGGATGTTATGGGATTGGGGATGACCAAAGATTTTAGGTTTGTGCAGCCGTCGAATGCATGGGAGCCTATTGAGGTTAGGGAATCAGGGAGGACCAGATCTTTTAGGTTGGTGCAATTATCGAAAGCATAGGCTTCGATGGTTTCGACGGAATCGGGGATGTTTATAGATCCGAGTAAAGCACATCCCATAAACGCAGAATTTCCGATGGACCTAAGGGAATCGGGAAGGGTTATTGCAGTAAGGGAGACACAACCATCGAATGCATATGATCCTATGGATGTGACGGACCCGGGAAGCATCACGGTAGCAAGTACGTGACAGCCGCTGAACGATTTCTCTCCGATAGCGGCCATCGTTCCGGAAACGATCGCCTTTTCCAGGGAAGCACAGGCGGAGAATGCGCCCGTTCCGAGATAATTGACGGAATCGGGAATCGATACGGAGACGAGGCCGGCATTACGGAACACATAATCTCCGAGGGATGTGACGGAATCGGGGATGGTGACGGATTGAAGGGTCTGGCAACCGCTGAATGCCCCCGTTCCGAGAGACGTGACCGTATTCGGGATCTCGTATGCGGAACCGGTCTTGCCGACAGGGTACCGGATCAGAACGGTCCTGTCCCTGTTCAGAAGCACGCCGTCGCTCGAACTATAATTTTTATTATTTTCGCCTACGTTGATCGATTCGAGGGCTGAACAACCATCGAAAATATTGCTTTCGACAGACTCGACGGCATCCGGAATGGCGATGTAGGTAAGAGAAGTACAGCCACGGAACACCGAGTCGCCGATCGATGTGACGGAATCGGGGATGGTGATGGAGGTAAGGGAACTACAGTCACGGAACACAGAATCTTCAAGAGATACAATAGAATCCGGAATAGTTACGGAACAGAGCGAGGTACAACCGCGGAACGCATGGGTTCCTATGAACGATACCGATTCGGGAATGGTCAGAGAGTTAATGGAAGAACACAACGTGAAGGCACTGTATCCGATGGATGTAACGGAATCTGGAATCGTGAGAACGGCCAGTGAGGCACAGTTGTAGAATGAAACGCTGCCGATAGCTGTGACGGAACCGGATATTGTCAGGGAATCGAGTTTGATACAATCTTGGAATGTGTAATCTCCGATCGAGGTCACGCCTTCGGAAACAATAACGGAGGTCAGTGCAGATCTGCTGAACTGCCATGGAGTATATCCGTAGTAGGAGGACTTATTTTCATCCGGGCCGTAGGAGTACCAATTTCCGGTTCCGGTGAAGGTGACCTTTTCAAGACGGGTGCAACCTTCGAAGATCGGGTTCTTGTTGGAACCGACGCTGTCGAGGGTTGCGGAAACGGTAAGTTCTTTCAGAGACGTACAGTCCTTGAACGCAGAATCGCCTATGGCGGTTAAGGTATCGGGAATGGATAAGGACAACAGAGCAGAACAATGTCCGAATGCGAATTCTCCGATAGTGGTGACGGAATCGGAAATGGAAATGGTGTCGATTGCGGTACAATTCTCGAATAAACGGTCCCCGATATTAGTGACGCCTTCGGAAACAATAACGGTGGTCAGTGCAGATCTGCTGAACTGCCAGGGGGTATATCCGTAGTAAGAGAGTTGGGTTTTATCCAGACCGTAGGAGTACCATGTTCCCGATCCGGTGAAGGTGACCTTTTCAAGATGGGTGCAACCTTCGAAGATTGGGTTCTCGTTGGAACCGACGCTGTCAAGGGTTGCGGGAAGGGAGAGTTCCTTCAGACCGCTGCAACCTTTGAATACGGATTGTTCGACGGAAGTGACCGAATCCGGAATGATAACGGCGGTCAGTACAGTCTTACTGAGCTGCCATGGTGTATATTCGAAATAAGACGGTTGGGTTTTGTCCAGACCATAGGCGTACCAGTTTCCGGATCCGGTGAAAGTGATCTTTTCGATATTGACGCATCCTTCAAAAATCGGGTGCCCATTAGACCGGACACTATCTAAATTTGCTGGAATGGTGAGTTCTTTCAAACCGGAACAGCCTTTGAACGCAGATTCTTCAACGGAGGTGACCGAATCCGGAATGATTATAGAAGCCAGCGCGGTGCAGCAATAAAATGCATTGCTCCTTATTGACACGACGGCATCTGAGATCTGATAAGAAGAATCGGATCTGCCGGCCGGATATTGAATCAAAATACTCTTATCCTTGCTGAAGAGCACGCCGCCGACAGAGCAGTAACCGCTGTTTTTTTCAGAAACATCGAAAGATGCGAGAGAGGCACAGTTCTTGAACGCATAATCTCCGAGAGATGCGACGCTCTCGCTGAGACTGACGGTCGCGAGAGAGGTACAGCCGTTAAAGGCACTGTATCCTATCTCCGTTACCGAGTAGGGGATGACGAGAGTTGTTATGGAACTGCAGTTGAGGAAGGAATAACCTCCGATCGATCTGACGGAATCGGACAGGATTACGGAGGTTAGGGAAGTACAGTCCTTGAAAGCGAAATTCCCTATGGATGTCACGCCGTCGCGAATGATAACGGCGGTCAATGCAGACTTGCTGAACTGCCATGGAGTATATACATTATAAGAACTCTGAGAATCGGAAACGGCATACGGATACCAGTTTCCGGTTCCGGTGAAAGTTATCTTTTGGATATTGACACAGCCGTTAAAGGCAGGGTATCCGTTCTGACCGACGCAGTCAATGTTTGCCGGAACCGTAAGCTCGTTCAGGTCGGTGTTGTCGGAGAATGCAGAATACCCGATAGAATTGACGGAATCCGGGATGGTGATAGAGGTCAAACGGGTATTGTGGAATGCCTGCGGGCCGATTGTTTCGACCTTATTCGGAATTTCATAGTACGAGTTGGACCTACCGTTGGGATACTGTATTAAAACGGTCTTATCCTTGTTGAAGAGCACGCCGTTGTCGGAACTGTAATCAAGATTTTTTTCTTCGACATTGATCGACCTGAGCGAATCACAATCGGCGAAAGCACCCACGCCGATTGACGTGACAGACTCGGGGATCAATACCGTAGGGAGCTTGATGCACCCCATAAACGCAGAGTATCCGATAGAGCTGACAGAGTCGGAAAGTTGGACAGAGATAAGGGATGTGCAACCCTGGAATGCATATGAATCGATAGTTTCGACCGAATCGGAAAAATATAACGTCGAGAGTTCGGTGTTATTGGAGAATGCGTTCCTTTCAACCGATTTGACCGAATCGGGAATTTTGTATGCAAAGTCATCTTTACAATCGGGATAATGGATCAATACTGTCTTATCTTTGTTAAAAAGCACACCGTCGGCCGAACTGTAGTTCGCATTGGCCTCGCAGACGTCGATCGATTTGAGAGACGTGAGACGAACGAATGTATCATTCTTGATGTATGTGATCGACTCTCCGATCTCGATCGAGGTAATAGAAGAGCTATATGCTGAATACCCGGGTACCCAGCTGTCGGAAACCGGCCCGGACCCGCTTATCGTAAGTTTACCCGTTGCAGCATCCAATTCAAACGTAGCATTTTCTCCACAGCTACCTGAATAATTGGAAGAATCCGCATCCGAGGATTCCGCATCGGTTAGCATAATAAATGCTGATAAAGCAACCAGCAGGGTGACGGTCAATATCGATGACTTCATAAGGATAGTTTCACCTTCCTAAACTATTTTTGATGGTTGATTAACATAATATAAACATGTTGTAGACAAAACAGTGACATCCAGTAGAAAAATAAGGCCCTTTCTGGTTTAGAGGAGGTGGGTATATCCCATCGATGATTCCTGAAACGTCTTTTGGAACCACATCGGAAGCACGAATCATCCTTGGACAGGATGATTCATAAAAGTGGCAGTCATGTGTTCGATTGATGAAAGAATACAGAGGACTGCTGATTTCTCATGAACGACGCTGATGATAATACTATCTTTTCTCCCGATGGGGGCGTGATTCTCGAAACGATGCGTTTGGATGTCAATAGGTGGGAATACAAAGGCTGTGAGATCATCCGCGGGGATGTCGGGATATTCGATGACGGCGATCCCGACGGGCACATCCTCGTAACAGGCA
>CAVIXW010000140.1:0-4461 GCA_963646785.1 Acutalibacteraceae bacterium | reverse complement strand
GTTTAAGTAGTGGAATTCAGTCTTCTGAGTGTAAGATTATCTTCTTTCTGAAACACCCGTACTTTTATGCGGAATACATTTAATACGAACACGGGAATCGGCAGGTCATGTCTACGACATCGGAAATAAGGAAGAAAGTGGTTGATAAATGTCCCCTGGTCCACATGATTACCAACTACGTTACCGTGAACGATTGCGCCAATGTATGCATCTGCGCGGGCGGATCGCCGGTCATGACCGATGCCGCGGAGGATGTCCCCGACATGGTCGGTCTCGCATCAGCGGTCGTCCTCAACATAGGAACGCTGAACTGCAGGACAGTGGAATCCATGATCCTGGCCGGAAAGACCGCCAATGCCAAAGGTATCCCGGTCATTCTCGATCCCGTGGGCGTCGGCGCCACGAAATACCGTACGGAGACCGCCGAAAGAATACTGGCCGAGGTCAAAGTAAGTGTCATCAAAGGCAACCAGGGGGAAATTTCCATCCTGGCAGGCCTCGGCGGCGAAGTACGCGGTGTCGATTCGGCAAAAGGTGCGGATGATATCGCGGAGGCCGCCAAAGCATTGGCATCGAAGACAGGATGTATCGTTGCCGCCACCGGACCTGCGGATTACGTCAGCGATGGAAAAACCGTTATCACTTTGAAAAACGGCAGTAAATGGATGTCGACCGTTTCGGGAACCGGATGCATGTTGTCCGCGGTCGTGGGCGCATATGTCGGTGCCTGCGGACCGAACATAGAATCTGTCGCTTCAGCCATATCCGTACTCAACATCGCATCGGAGATTGCCGCGGACAGCGGAAAGGTCGGCGGACCTGCTTCGTTCAAAGTCGCCCTTCTCGACAGCCTATATTCGTTGGATGCCGCAAAGATCGACAGGCTGCTCCAAAGAGAATGACCATGTTCGAACTGTATGCTGTCACTGACAGAAAATTACTCGGAAACGTATCGGAAGTGGAAGCCGCACGTTTGTGTTACGAAGGCGGGGCGGACGTTGTCCAGCTCAGAGCGAAGAACGTCGACGGCGGCGAGCTCCTCTCCGTTGCGAAGGAGATGCAGAAGATCGCCGAAGAACACTGCAAGTATTTCATCGTCGACGACAGGGTCGATGTCGCGGTCCTTGCGGGTGCCGACGGGGTCCACATAGGGCAATCCGACATACCGGTAACCGAAGCGAGGAGGCTCTGCGGCGACCATATGATCATAGGGGTCAGCGTATCCAACGTCGAAGAGGCCGTGAAGGCGGTCGAAGGCGGGGCGGATTACCTCGGAATCGGACCGATATTCAGTACGAAGACGAAATCCGATGCGGGGGAGGCGCTGGGTCTTGATGCCATATACGAGATTAGGAAAGCCGTCGACATACCGATCGTCGGCATAGGTGGCATCAACAGAGGGAACCTTCTCGACGTGATCCATGCCGGTGCCGACGGAGTTGCGGTGGTATCCGCGATCATGGCTCAGAAGGACATCAGGGCCGCCGCCCACGAACTCAAGGTCATGATCCTCAACGACAGACGGGCCTGAAGTTCAGAGCATCTTGAGATCGCCGGTGATCTTATCCAGATCGAACTGTTTTCTGGGACCTATGCCGAGACAGGTATAGGTTCCGGGTTCGATCTCGGTGCGCCCCGCATCGCAGACGATGCAGCAGGTAATCTTCTGCTGTTCGGCGATGGCCTTGAACTCGAACAGATCTCTTTCGGAATCCACTTTCAGGACCGAGATCTTCTGTCCGGCGGAATTCCAGGCGGAAAACTCCAGGGGATGTTTCTTCTGTGAAGCAAGTGCGCATGAGACGGCCGCATGACAGGCCTGGGCGGCAGCCTTGCCTTTGGACATCTTGAGATCGTTCCTAACCAGGACGACGACCTTGTACTCGGAATCACGGTCTAAAACGGACATAGATATCCAATACCCAGCACATATATAATAAACAATTACTGATACCCATCAGAAAGTGTTCATTTGAGAACGACGACGGACGGTGTGAACCTGTGTTCAAAGGTGCGAACGAACCCAAGACCCCCGAGGAGCTTATCCGCCGCGGGGACGATTTCCGGATCGGGCTCCGCGAAGAGCAGAGCTTCGAGAAGGCATTTGCATATTACCGCAAAGCGGCTTTCAGAGGCCACCCTCACGCACAATACATGGTCGGTACCATGTACGAGAGCGGCCACGGCGTACCCCAGAGCTACAAAGAGGCCGCCAAATGGTACGAACGTTCGTTCAACCAGGGTTACAGGCCGGCCACCACCGCGATGGCGTTCATCTACGAATCGGGACTCGGTGCCAAAAGGTCCCGTGCCCTCGCGATAGAGCATTACAATACCGCGGCGGAAAGCGGGGATCTCCGCGCATTCAACAATCTGGGTCTTATCTACAAAGACCGTTTCGGAAACGGCCACAACTATCACGGGGCCGTCGTATCGTTCCAAAAGGGAAATCTCCAGGGATTTCGTTCATGCCAGGCCAATCTGGCCGCGATGTACGAGAAAGGACTCGATGTGGAACGCGACTGCGAAACTGCCGCGATCCTTTTCAAAAAAGCCGCGAAACAGGGAAGCGTGTTCGCCAAACGGTCGCTTGCGGAAATGTATGCCTTCGGCCTGGGGCTCCGCCAATCCGAGCCTGTCGCCCGCCATCTCTTCCTGGAGGCGGCAAGATGGGGTGATGTGGAGGCGATCTCCTATCTGAAAGGCGAGGACAAAGAGTCGCCTGCCTACGAACCCGCTCCGCAGAAGGCCACCACTCCGCAGGAAATGCTCGGCCTGGGCCTCAGATATCTCGACGGTGCTACGATAGGTCTTTCGGTCCCGTCCGCGATGTATTGGCTGGAAAGCGCGGCCAAAGCGGGATCCACCTCGGCCATGCTGGTCCTCGGACAGATGTACGAGAACGGATACGGTATCGAACCGTCTTCCAATGTGGCCCTCAAATGGTACAAATGGGGGGCCGAGAAAGGAAGCGGATGCTGCGCCTATAACTATGCCTACCTATACGAAGAAAAGGGTGGCGAAGATGCGCCCACGATCTGCAGGGAGATGTATCGGCTGGCAGTTGAAAAAGCCGAAGACGAAGACGTGAAATCCGATGCCCTGTTCAGCCTGGGTCTTTACAGCACCAACGGGATCGGTACTGAGAAGTCCGACGAAAAGGCGTTGGAATATCTTACCGAATCGGCCAAACTTGGCAATGCGGGAGCACAATACCTCACGGGGATCATGATCCTGAACGGAAAAGGATGCATACCTTCCGAAGACGAAGCCTTGGAATATCTGAAAAAAGCTTCCGAACAAGGCGACCGCCGCGCAGACGAAGCGATCGCCAATCTTCAGGGCGTCTGATTGAAAGACCCGCGGATCGATCTTCGGATGCCCTTCGTCCGACCGTGCCGATTTTATTGTAGAACCCGATTCGGAACATATGGCACTGGTCGATATCACCTACGTTCACTCCAGAAATCCGATTGTTCCCGAAGGTGCGGAATGCAGACGCACCACCGTAAGGGAGATGGAAAAGTATATGGAAGATCTGGTGTTCGAAATGAAATGTGCCGGCGTGAACACTTCTTTCAGGTCGGAACACAGAGCCGGTGCTTCGAACGATATCATCGTCAACGGCAGGTCGGTGAACGAGATCCTCGACGGATTGGAGATACGCAAACCGGAACTCGTCCCTGACGAAGACAAACCCGTGCAGCTGGTCTCTTTCGAACGTTCTCCGGATGACTGGAACATATCGGTGATCGAGGATATCCCGGACCTTCTGATGAAGAATGCCCTCTCGAAAGCATTCGCCGATGCGGAAAAACTGCGCATCAAGGACATGCTCCGGTGATCGGTCCCGTCAAAACCCTTTCTCCACCCAGCAACAACTTTATCGGGTTGCTGTAATGAGGGTCCATGTTCGAAATCCTCAGAAGGGACGGAATGGCCCGTATCGGAAGATTCACCACCGTTTCCGGCCGTACCATCGAAACCCCTGCCCTTCTACCCGTGATCAATCCAAAGATCAAAACCGTCCTCCCCCGCGAGTTATACGAAGAATTCGGATTCAAAGCGCTGATTACCAACTCGTATATCATCAAAAACACCCCGGCCCTCAACGAGGAGGCCCGTTCCAGGGGGCTCCATGAAATGCTGGACTTCCCCGGGATCATCATGACGGATTCCGGAACGTTCCAAAGCCACATGTACGGCGAGGTCGAGATGACCAACGAGGAAATAGTGGAATTCCAGAAGGCAATAGGCACCGACATCGGTACCGTCCTGGACATCTTCACCGAACCGTATTGGACCGAGGAACAGACGGCCGCTTCGATAGAAGTCACCCTTGAAAGGACCAGGGAAGCCGTCGTGCTGAAAGGGGACATGATGATCAACGGGGTCGTTCAGGGATCGATATATCCGGCACTGAGGCGCGACTGTGCCAGAAGAATGGCCGACATGGATATC
>CAVIXW010000139.1:0-4497 GCA_963646785.1 Acutalibacteraceae bacterium | reverse complement strand
ACGTTTCAGGAATCATCGATGGGATATACCCACCTCCTCTAAACCAGAAAGGGCCATTATTTACATGCCGGATATAGTTGCCGGCGTTTATCAAAACCCTGAGTGGCGTTCCTTGATCACGTGTAGGGCTCGTCGAGCATATCCCTCGCGGGACGGGATCGAGAACGGGTCCTCCGGCAGTACCTCCTTAGGGCGTACGAGGATTATTGCAGCAGGGCATATCTGAATGATATGATGAAGAGGATAATAGGGGAAGCGATCTCCCGAACCTCTCTGTATTCAGTCATCGTAATACAATAATCATTATGATTTTTCTCTAAAATTGTACTGTAATACAATAATTCAAATACTCATCTGATGATGCGGTATCATGGATAGGATGATAGAACGTCCGGCGTACATGTCGGAACTGGAGACGTTCCGCGACGACAGAGGTCACGTGAAGGTCCTCACCGGGGTCAGGAGATGCGGGAAATCCACCCTCCTCCTTCAGTTCATGGACAGACTGAGAAAAGAGGGGATATCCGAGGAACAGATGCTGCTGATGAATCTGGAATCCTCCGATTTCGACGGCATCAAAGATCATGCGGACCTCAACGCCTATCTGAAGGGCCGCGTACCGGCCAAAGGCCGTTTCTATCTGTTCCTGGACGAGATACAGAGGGTCAGGGATTGGGAGAAGACCGTCAACGCCCTGATGGTGGATACCGAGGCGGACATATACATCGCCGGGTCCAATGCCCATCTTCTCTCCACCGATCTCACCACCTTCCTCACGGGACGTTACGTGGAGGTGAAGATGCTGCCGTTATCCTTCAGGGAATACGCGGAACTGAGGGGAAACGGGCGTAGGGCGGAGGACGTGTTCGGGGAATACTTCGCGACAGGCGGATTCCCGGGCATAGATCCTGCCTTGGGGGAGCACGCCGTATCGGCGATGCTGGACGATCTGTATTCCTCGATAGTGTACAGAGATATGGTCACCCGCGGGAAGATAAGGAAACCGGAGGAACTGGGGAAGCTGGTCACCCATCTCATGCTGAACATCGGTAACCCGATAGGGTCCACGAACATAGCCAGGGAGCTGCACATGAACCAGCGTACGGTCGAGAGATACCTTGCCGTTGCACAGGGCGCGTGCCTGTTCTACCGCGCGGACAGGTACGATCTGAGGTCCACCGCGCTCAGCCCGACCCCGAAGTATTACGTCGTGGATCCCGGACTCCGCAACAATACGGTCGGTATGGCCAGCAGGGACAGGGGCAGGGTGTTGGAGAACATCGTCTACCTGGAACTCAGGCGCAGGGGGTACGGGATAATCGTGGGCAGGTGGGACTCCAGGGAGGTGGACTTTGTCACCGAGAGGAACGGAAGGAAGGCATATTGGCATGTATGCCTGGGCTACTACGACGACGATACCGAGACCAGGGAACTCGCCCCACTGAGAGCGATAAAGGACAGCAACCCCAAGACGGTCATCCTGATGGATTATTCCGGAGATACTGTCACCGGGGACGGCATAAGGGAACTGGGGATAACGGATTTCCTGCTGGGGAAGGAGTGAATCCCCCTGTTCGCAACGGCCATTATCCTTCGAGGGGCGGGGTGCTGTCGATCGTGGACCAGGCGAAGTGGGTCGGGGAATCCGTCGAATCGTCCTCCTGCTCTTTTTGACCGGATTCCTATTCCGAAAATATTATACATTTAACAATTCGGAATAGCAATGATCATCAGAAGGGACGACTATCTCAACCGCCTCATCGAATCCGAGCATACGCGTTCCGTCAAGATCGTAAGCGGCATCAGAAGGTGCGGGAAGTCGTTCCTCCTCTTCGAACTGTTCGCCGAACATCTTCTGGAATCCGGAATCGACCCGCCCCATATATTGAGGTACGAACTGGATCTCCTGGAGAACGCCGCCCTGAGGGACAGGGACGCGCTCTACGATGACATCCTGTCCAAGATAAGGGACGACGGAATATATTACGTCCTCATCGACGAGGTCCAGCTGGTCGACGGCTTCTACGAGGTCCTTAACAGTCTCCTCCACCGCAGGAACGTGGATACTTACGTCACGGGAAGCAACTCCAGGTTCCTATCCAGGGACATAGTCACCGAGTTCAGGGGCAGGAGCACCGAGATCAGGGTGCGCCCCCTGTCCTTCAGGGAATTCGTCAACGCCAAGGGCGCGGACCCCCGCGACTGCATCGGCGAGTACTTGGACTATGGCGGGATGCCCGAAATCTTCCAGTACGTGTCCGAAAAGCAGAAGACCGATTACCTCGCCAATCTGATGGATACAGTCTACCTCACCGACATCGTCGAAAGGCACCGTATCAGGAACGTGAGGGAACTCGGCGACCTGACCGATGTGCTGGTATCTTCCATCGGTTCGGCCAGCAGCATAAAGAAGATCACCGACACAATGAACGCCCGCGGCCGTTCGAAGATCACGGACAAGACCGTGAAGAACTACGTCGGCTACCTGTGCGAAGCATTCCTCTTCGAGGAGGCTAGAAGATACGACATCAAGGGAAGGAAGCACATCGACTCCGAGAAGAAGTACTATATCGCTGATCCCGGACTGAAGAATGCCAGGGAGCACTTCAGACAGAACGATACGTCCCATATCATGGAGAACATAATCTACAACGAACTTCGCTGCAGGGGCTACGATGTGGATGTCGGCACGATCTACAGGACCGAGTCGGAGGAAGGCAGGCGCACGAGAATTGGAAGCGAGGTGGATTTTGTCGCCAACCGCGGGAACACGAGGATCTATATCCAATCGGCTTACACCTTGGACGGCGACGTCCAGATAAGGGAGAAACGTCCGTATCTGTCCATGAAGGATTCCTTCAGGAAGATCATAATCACGATGGACGGGAGAGGCGGCAGATACGACGAGGACGGGATCGTGAGGATCGGTCTGATAGAATTTTTGATGGATTCGGAAAGTATCTGAATTACGCGAAATTGTTACATGTAATATTTTTGCGGAATAGAATTCGGGAATCGCCCGCCCTGTTCAAGTGGGCAGATACATCGTGACATCTACGCAGAACAAATTGGCAGAAACAACAGTTTCCCAATAGCGTGGACTATCGAGGTTCACTGAGGGTTCTTGCGGAATCTTCCCGGGCCTCTCTTCGGGGGCAGTTTGGGCATGAGGTCCAGGCTCTCAGGATCTCCTTCTCCTTGTCGGTCTGGACCCGGAACACGTAGTCCCCGTCCTTGTTCCTGAACTTCAGAGAACGCCTCAGCGCGTCCATGACCTCCCCGAAGGTCCTCTTCTCCAGCAGTTCCTTCCTCAGGTAGAGGTCCATCAACCTCGACGAGATGATCGTCGAGACGAAGTTCACCAGGTGCTCCCCCTGGACCGAGGCGTCGCTCCGGACGCGCGTGTCGTCGAACCCTTCCGTGTTCTTGTACAGGTCGAACATCAGCTCCGGGAGCCAGCGCCGGCGATAGGTGTCGTATGCCAGTTCGGGCGTCATATCCAGGTCGCTCCGGTAGATGATCGTCCCGAAGTCCTCCTTGGCGAGATTCAGATCCTCCCCATGCCCTTCCCGGATCTCCTCTTCGAGAGGAGGTACGCCACCTCTTCCTCGGCAGCGCGTTCCGCATCCCGGAATGAGTAGTGGAACACCCCCGCTTCGACATCGTGGACGACGCAGTACGTGACTCCGGGGTATGTCTTGAGACAACCGTTGTACGCACGGAGGTCGAACTTCCCGATAGCCTTGGAGTTCTTGCGGATCGGACTCAGGAAATGCAGTTCGCGCACCTCCGCGTTTCCCGCGGCCTTGATCGTGAACGCTTTGTCGCCCATCAAAAGGACGTTGCGGAGGTCGTTCTCTTCGATGAAGTCACGATAACCCAGTCCCTGATGTGCGCATTGGGCAAGGAGGGATCGTCCGCGTGTACCCTCCGAACGCTCAGGTCAAGAAGGTCTACAGGACCTTCGGGGTCAAGCCACTCAACCAGTTCCCACTGGAGAAGTTCATCGCCGAGACACTGTCATGAATGTAGTGCTGTCTTCGTGTTTGACGTAGGTTAATACGGTCAAACATCCAATTATCTCTCAATCAAGTTTCAGTGATTCGTACGATTCCCAGAGTTCGTTGATTACTGTGAGGTTGTTCAGCCATTTGTTGAATGTGAACATGAAGTGAAGTTCCTTTTCAAAATCTGTTCTGGATGATCCAGGTTTCAACGAGAACTGCAGTTTTTTGCCGAGAGTCATGTTGACGAGGTATACTTTGCCATTGTTAAGTTCGCAGTAATTGGATTTTCCCAGTCTTTTTTCCATGATTTGCAGATCATACTGTCCAGATACTTCGTTGTATTCTGATATGGTGAATACTACGTTCTGGGGCCTATTGAATTTGACGTCATTTAACCCCTCAGATAGACGGAACTCCTTGAGCACGTTGTTTCCGACAGTGGAATAGCGGGCAACGGCCCCGATTCCCGAAGCGTTGCGCATCGTAACAG
>CAVIXW010000138.1:0-4513 GCA_963646785.1 Acutalibacteraceae bacterium | reverse complement strand
CTTTACTGAAAAGAACTCCGTCGACTGAGCAGTAGACGTTATTTTTCCCGGACACTACGAACGCGGTAAGCAAGTTGCAACCGCCGAAAGCATGATCCCCGATAGTTCCGACCGATCCGCCGAGGCTGACAGAAACGAGAGCGGTACATCCGGCAAACGCATAATCTCCGACATTCGTGACGAAGTCGCTGATAACGACCGACGTGATTGCATCTTTGTGTACGTGCCAGGGTGCGCTGTCGCCGAAATATGAGTACATCTGTCCGAAACCGTCGATAGCGAGGGATCCGGTAACGGTATCGAACACGTAGGCGACGTCATCTCCGCATTTGCCGGATTCCTTGGACGGATCGTCCGAGACAGGATCGTATCTTATCCATTTGCCGTCGACATTTTTGAAGATGAAACCGGCCAGGTTTTCAACTGTTTGATCGAGTTCGGTCTCAGCGTCCGAGTCGTAAATAGTTGCATCGAATATGTTGTCTAAGATGTTCTTTACGGAATCGGGAATGGTTACGGAAGTAAGGAAGATGCAACCTTCGAAAGCGAAGGGACCGACGGTTTTGACGGATCCGGGGATCTCGTAAGAAGAGTCTGCTTTTGCCGCGGGATATTGAATCAATGTGGTCTTGTTTTTGCTGAAAAGAACGCCGTCGATCGAAGAGTAGGCATCGTTTTCCTCGGAAACAGCGAATGAAGCAAGCAACATGCAATCCATGAACGCAGAGGACTCCAGGTTGGTAACGGAATTGCCGAGGCTGACGGTCGAAAGAGAAGTACAGCCCTTGAACGCAAACGTTCCGATAGAAGTGACCGAATCCGGAATGGTTGCCGAATGTAACTTGGAACAATGGGCGAACGCATTATCTCCGATCGATGTTACGGAATCGGGTATAATGAGAGAAGACAGCGAGATGCAGCCTTCGAAAGCATGGTCTCCGATCGTCGTAACAGAGTCGCCGATGACGATCGATTTGATTAGGCCCCTGTAGGAATACCAGGGTACATTTTCATTAAGATAGGAATCCATTGTTCCGGAACCGCTGATCGTGAGTGTTCCCGAAGAACCATCGAACTCGAATGTGACGTTGTCGCCGCATTTACCGGATTCTTCAAGATCATCTTCGGACGAATCGGAGGCCTGCGGGTTCGATCTGCCATCAGAATCGTTGCCGGCAGATTCGACCAAGTTTTCGACGGATTGTCCGAGTTCCGTTTTGCTATCAGTATCAAAAATGGTCGCGTCGTGCGCATTATCTCCGACTGCAATAGGGTCCGAGATGGGTCCGGATGTCGGAGAAGGGAAACTCTCTATCACATGATCGGGGCGCGAATACAAAGATGCTTTATCGGTAAAACAGGAACTGTCTGATCCGGAACCGCCGATTTTGCTTGTTTCGTCGATGATACCTGATTCGTGAGTCGCATCTTCTCCGGATTTTCCGGGTCCGTCAGAAGAATCTTCCGAAAGGGGCGTTGACTGCTTTATCCATATGCCGCCCGTGTTCGCAAAAGTGGTTCCTGCCAGGATTTCAGCTGCGGGTTCGAATTCCTTTTCACCGTCGGCATCATAGAATTTTCCATCGAACGCACCTTTTCCGACAGATGTAAGGGAACCTGGGAACGTGATCGTGGCCAGGGACGTGCATTCACCGAATGCGTAGGGTTTGATGGTTGTGACCGAATCGGGAATGGCGACGGAGGTCAGGGAGGTACAGCCGCAGAATGCGAAAGAGTCGATCGTTACGAGAGATTTAGGTAGGGTGACCGTGGTGAGGGAGGTGCATTCGCGACACATCGAGTCTGCGATCGAAATAACGGAGCCGTGAATGGCGACGGAGATCAGTGATTTACAACCCTGGAACGCAAAATTACCGATGGAGATTACAGAATCGGGGATGTCGACGGAGGTCAGGGAGGTGCAGCCGTTAAATGCGCTACTTCCGACAGAGGTGACCGAATCGGGGATCGTCAGCGAAGGCAGTTTCGAACAATTGCAGAACGCGGAGGTTCCGATGGCCGTTACGGTATCCGGGAGGGTCACCGAAACAAGAGAGGTACAGTCGCGGAATGCGTTTGCACCGATAGCGGTAACGGAGTCGTCGATTATGACAGACGTGATGGAATTTTTGAAAGAATGCCAGGGTGCGGTACCCTTAGAACAATCATCCATCGGCCCGGAACCGCTGATCGTGAGTATTCCAGTAAACATATCAAACAGATATCTCACATCTGTTCCGCATGTGCCGGAGTACTGTTTTATCCATTTATCTCCTACTTTCATGAAGGTGGAACCGACGAGATTTGCGGCCGTAGGTTCGAGTTCGTTTTCACCTGAGACATCAAAGAATTTTCCGTTGAACACGGACTTTCCGACGGAGTCGATCGATGCAGAAACGGTGATGCGAGCGAGGGAAGTGCAACCATCAAAAGCGTAATTCCCGAGGGACGTGACCGAATCTGGGATGACAGCAGAGGTCAGTGCGATACAATTCCTGAATGCACTTTCCCTGACGGAGGCGATCGAATTACCAAGTTTCAGTGATGTAAGGTAGACACAGCCTTCGAACGCGGAAGGACCTATTGTCGTGACGGTGCCCAGAATCTCGTAAGCGGATCCGTCTTTACACATTGGGTACTGAAGTAAAATGTCCTTTTCCTTACTGAATAGGACCCCATCAACCGAACAATAATTCGTGTTGATCTCGCTGACATGGATCGATTGAAGCGAGGTGCAACCGCGGAACGCAGAAGATCCGATAGATGTGACGGATTCGGAAATGGCAACGGAGACGAGGGACTTGCAATTTACGAATGCATTATTTCCGATCGATTCGACAGAATCCGGAACAGTCATTGAGATGAGGGTGATGCAGCCACCGAACGCAGAATCTCCGAGAATTACGACGGAATCGGGAATCGAGACGGAAGTCAAAGAGGTGCAGCCATAGAATGCATGCGAACCGAGAGATGTGACGGAATCGGGAATCGATATGGAGGTAAGGGAGGTACATTCGCTGAAAACATAGGCCTTGAGGGCTGTGACGGAATCGGGAATCGATATGGAGGTTAGAGAAGTACAGCCTTCGAATGCATGCGGTCCGAGGGATGTGACGGAATCGGGGATGACGAGGGACCCTAGGGAAGTACAGCCGCCGAACGCAGCATCGCCGAGAGAAAGAACGTTACCTGGGAGGGTCAGGGTGGCGAGGGAGGTGCAGCCGTAGAACGCACGGTCTCCGATGGCGGTGACGGAATCAGGGAGGGTGATGGCGGCGAGGGAGGTGCAGCCGTAGAATACGTGGGATCCGAGGGAGGTGACGGAATCCGGGACCTTGACTGAATCGAGAGATGTACATCCTTCGAACGCAGAGTGCCCGAGGGATGTGACGGACCCGGAGAGAGTGACGGTAACGAGGGCCGTACAGCCGCAGAATGCGCAGGATCCGAGAGATGCGACGGAGTTGCCGACGACGATCGACCTGATAGAGTCTTTATATGAATCCCATGGCACGGCGCCCTGATAATATGCACCCATCTGCCCGGAACCGTTGATAAACAGGGTTCCGTCGCTTGTATCGAATCCGTATTGGACGCTCTTTCCGCACATGCCGGAAATCAGTTTGGTCCAGTTGCCATCGATGTTCTTGAGGATGGATCCTGCCAGGTTTTCAACGGTCGGTGTAAGTTCGCTCTTGCGGTCCGAGTCATAAAGTATGCTGCCGAACGTGTTCGCTCCGACGGAGGCGAGAGAATCGGGGATGGTGATAAAGAGTGCCCCACAACCCTGGAACGCATTGTCTACGACGGACTTGACGGTGCTCGGGATTTCGTAAGCGGTATCTGGCTTACCTATAGGGTACCTGATTAGAGTTGTCCTGTCGTTACTGAAAAGAACACCGTCAACAGAACAATAAGCATTATTCTCGCCGGAAACAACGAACGAGTCAAGAGCGGTGCAGTTCACGAACGCAGTAGGGTCGATGGATATGACGGAATCGGGGATGGTTACGGAGGTGAGCGATGTACAGCCCGTAAAGGCGGAGGGTGCGATCGATGCGACGGAATTGCCGAAGTTGACGGCGGTAAGAGAGGAGCAGTTCATAAATGCGGACGCTCCGATGGATGTGATGCCGTCGGATATAACGACCGTGGTCAGACTGCGTTTGCTGATCTGCCACGGCGTGTCCTCATAATAGGGGAACTGGGACCGGTCCTGGCAGTAGGGGAACCAGTTTCCGGAACCGGTGAACGTGATCTTTTCGATATTGACGCAGTCGTTGAAGGCAGGAGCTTCATCGTACATGACCGTGTTGAGTGTTATGGGAAGAGTGAGCTCTTTCAAGCCGAGACAGCCGGCGAACACGCCCCACCCAATGCTTGTGACGGAATCAGGAATGGTTACGGAAGCGATCGAGTAACACCCGGTAAATGCATACGACGGGAGAGCCGTGACCGAATCGGGGATCGATATGGACGTTAGGGAGATGCAATTATGGAATGCACATGGGCC
>CAVIXW010000137.1:0-4518 GCA_963646785.1 Acutalibacteraceae bacterium | reverse complement strand
AAATGGATACCTTTTGGTTCATATTCAAATCCTGTAAGGTATCCTCTTTTATCAATCTACAGCCGATTTTGCACGCGCGAGAGAATATTCGTTCGCTCGCATCCGCGAAGCTCACTCATATTCTCTCGCGCGTCTTTGCTGTAAGATTAATTGTTTTCTAAAACAGCATTGCGCCGGAAACATAGTCATACATCGCACCGGAACCGGTTATCGAAAGCACGCCCGCGGCAGAGTCGAATTCATAAGTGACATTATCTCCGCATTTGCCGGAATATTCGGAATCCGCATCCGAAGAATCCATTCCGGAAAAAACAGCGTATGCGGACACGCATACGAGCAATGCAATAACCGTCAACGCTAATTTATTCATAATTCAACCTCTTTCAAACTATTTAAATACCGATCGGTTGGTTAAAAAACAGGTGTAGACACAGCATAGACAATCGTATCCGTTTGCAAAAATCGGAACACTGCCGAATAATCTGCGATGAAGGCCGTCGGTTCGGAAAACAAGAGGTTGCGGGGCTTTCGCCCCAGTAAGGTGTTTTCGGGTGTTTTTCTTCCTGTCGCGCGTTACGTGCGTTTCAGAAATCAGCGACGGATTAGTTCCCGTTCTTCTTCATAACCCATACGGCGAGGGCCAATATGCCCAGTACGATGACAATCCCGACGACGACGTATACGACGGTGTTCGATCCTTTGTCGTCGGTTTCTTTGCCGTCGGTCTGCTTGATCCATTTGCCGTCGACCTTCTTGAAGATCGAACCTGCCAGATTGGAAGCCTCCGTCGTGATCGCCGTCGATCCGTCTTTATCGTAGAACCGGTCGTCGAATGCGGTAGGATCGATAGACCTGAGCGAACCCGAAAATTCAACATAGGCAAGCTTGGAACAGCCGCCGAATGCGGAAGAACCGATCGTTTCTACAGAAGAAAGGACGATGGAGGTCAGGGAGGTACAGTTGCTGAACGTGGAAGATTCGATGGATTTGACGGAGTCGGGGATCGTGACGGATGAGAGTTCGGAACAGCCGTAGAACGAATAGGATCCGATCGACGTTACGGAACCGCCGATACTGACCGACAGGATGGATCCGCGATACGGATACCACGGCACCGATCTCTCGGTGAAATCGTACATCTTTCCGGAACCTTCGATGACGAGTACGCCGCTGGCCGTATCGAAATCAAATGTGACGTCGTCTCCGCATTTGCCGGAGTAGACGGGTATAAACCAGTCGTCCCCCGCCTTTACGAACGTGAGTCCGGCCAGGTTTTTGGCGGTCGGTTCGAGTTTGGTTTTACCGTCGGTATCGTAGAAGTCCCCGTCGAACGCATCTTCGGATATGGATTTGACGGAGGCGGGGAAGGTGACGGATGCGAGGGCGGTACAGCCGCGGAATGCATTCGGTCCGATGAATGTGACGGAGACGGGGATCGCATAATTGGTATCGACCCTGGCGCAGGGATACCGCAGCAATTCTGTCCGATCCTTGTCGAAAAGAACTCCGTCAGCCGAAGAGTAATACTCGTTGACCGTATCGACGAGTATCGTCGCGATGGAGGCACAGCCGTAGAACGGAGTATATCCGAATTCCAAGACCGAACCGGGAACGGTTACGGAAACGAGATTGGAACAGGCCTCGAATGCTTTCTCTCTGACGACCGTTACCGAATCGGGAATCGTATAAGAGGTATCGGCTTTGGCGCCGGGATACTGTATCAATTCGTCCATGCTGATGGTGAAAAGAACACCGTCCACCGAGCAGTAATACGCATTACCCTCATCGACCGTGATTTCCGCAAGGGAGGTGCATCCGCGGAACGCCTCGGAATCGATCCACATAACGGAACTCGGAATGGCGACGGTAACAATGGATGTACACCCGTAGAAAGCACACCATTCGAGGGTTGTGACGGAATTACCGATGGTCACGGAGGCAAGATTGGAACATCTGTAGAACGAATATTCGCCGACGGTTTCGACAGTTCCCGGAATGACATACGAAGTATCGGATTTACCGGCGGGATACTGTATCAATACGGTCTTGTCCTTGTAGAAAAGAACACCGTCCACCGAACTGTAATTCGCATTATCCGCATCGACGGTTATCGACGCGAGGGAGGTACAGTCGCGGAAAGCAAAGTTTCCGATGGTTTCGACAGATTTGGGGATGCTGATTGAAGCGAGGGAGGTGCAGCCGCCGAATGCAGAATATTCGATGATTTTGACGGTATCCGGAAGAGTAAGGGAAGCGAGGGAGGTGCATCCGAAGAATACAGAATCTCCGATGGTTTCCACCGAGTTGCCGAGGGTGACGGATGCGAGAGAGGTACATTCGCTGAACGTAGATTTCCCGATTTCACGGAGAGAGTTGCCGAGGGTGACGGATCTGAGGGAGGTACTTTTATCGAACACACAGATTCCGATCGATGTGACATTGTCGCCGACTGTCACGGAAGCGAGTTCGGAACATCTGCCGAACGCATAGTCCCGGATGGTTGCGACCGTATCGGGAACGGAATAAGAATCCCCCGTTTTGCTGGCCGGATACAGGATCAGTTCGGTTTTTGCTTTGTCGAAAAGCACGCCGTCCGCCGAACTGTAATTCGTATTGTCCGGATCGACGGTGATTGATGTTAGAGAAGGACACTCGAAAAATACATAATCTCCGAGGGTCACGACGGATTTGGAGACGGTGACGGATGCGAGGGTGGTACAGCCGCGGAACGCACCGTATCCGATGGTATCGACAGCCCCGGGGATGTCGACGGATGCGAGGGAGGTACAGCCGTAGAACGCGTACTCTCCGATACCCATAAGGGAATCGGAGAGGGTAACGGATGCGAGGGAGGTACAGCCGTAGAACGCACCGCCTCTGATGGATTTAACTGTGTCAGGTACCGTATATGCGGTATCGGGTTTGCATACGGGATACAGAATCAGTTCGGTCTTGTTCCTGTCGAAAAGTACACCGTCTGCCGAACTATAGGTTCCGTTCTCCGCATTGACGGTTATTGATGCGAGGGATGAACAGCCGCGGAATGCATTGTTATCGATGGATTCGACGGAACTGCCGAGGGTCACGGAGGTGAGGGAAGTACAGAAACTGAATGCGGAGTACCCTATCGTTTTGACGGAATCGCTGACGGTCACGGAGGTGAGGGAAGTACAGTACTGGAACGCATTGTTAGCGATGGATTCGACGGAACCGCCGATGGTCACGGAGGTGAGGGAAGAACATTTGTAGAACGAACGTTCGCCGATGGATTCGATCGTTTCCGGGAGGGAGACGGATGTGAGGGAGATACATTCGTAGAACGCACCGTACCCGACAGAGGTGACGGTTCCGGTGATCTCGACCGCTATGATATCCTCTCTATAGGTATTCCACGGGTGTGAGCCGTAAGGATAGTCGTACATCGCACCAGACCCGGTTATCGAAAGCACGCCCGTGGCAGAGTCGAATTCGTAAGTGACATCATCTCCGCATTTGCCGGAATATTCGGAATCCGCATCCGAAGAATCGATTTCGGAAAAAACAGCGTATGCGGACACGCATACGAGCAAAGCAACAACAGTCAAGGATAATTTATTCATAATACGCCCTTTAAACGGTTGAAATTCCGATAAGTGGTTTATAATACAGGCGTAGACACCATATAGACATTGGAATCCGATTGCAAAAATAGGAACACTGGCAAGTAATCTGTGATGACGGCAGTCCGTCCGGAAAATAGGGAGGTTACGGGGCATTCGCCCCGGTAAGGTGTTTTCAGGAGCTTTTCTTCTTAACGGATGTAACGATGCGGGCCCAGAATTCTGCGACGGATCTGTCCCCGTTCTTCTTCATATCCCGGACGATGAAGGCCAATATACCCAGTACGATGATGATCCCGACAATGATGTATACAGCGATGCTCGATCCTTTGACGGGTTGTTTTACCCATTTGTCATCGATCTTCTTGAAGGTCGAACCGGCAAGATTGGAAGCTACAGGCGGAATCGCCGTCACTCCGTCTTTATCGTAGAATACGTCGTCGAACGCGGTCAGATCGATAAACGTGAGAGATCTGGAAAATTCAACGTGCGTGAGATGGATGCAACCACTGAATGCGGATGATCCGATGGTTTCGACGAAAGGAAGGACAATGGAAGACAGATATGTACAGCCCTTGAAAGCATCCGATCCGATGGTTGTGACGGAATTACCCACGGTAACGGAGGTCATAGATGTACAGCCGCTGAATGCGGAATATTCGATGATTTTGACGGAGTTGGAGATATTCGCCGAAGTCATATATGAACAGCCGCTGAATGCGGAAGATCCGATGGTTTCGACTGAGTTGGGGATTGTAACAGACGCGAGTTTGGAACAGTCGCTGAATGCGGAATATTCGATGATTTTGACGGAGTTGGAGATATTCGCCGAAGTCATATATGAACAGCCGCTGAATGCGGAAGATCCGATGGTTTCGACTGAGTTGGGGATTGTAACAGACGCGAGTTTGGAACAGTC
>CAVIXW010000136.1:0-4521 GCA_963646785.1 Acutalibacteraceae bacterium | reverse complement strand
AACGCGGAAGATCCGATGGACCTGACCGACGCAGGTATTTCGTAGTAAGCGTCTGGTTTGGCAACCGGGTATTCGAACAGAGTGGTTCCGTCTTTGCTGAAGAGAACGCCGTCGATCGATGAGTAAGTTCCGTTATCCTCGGACACTACATACGAGGCAAGGGACGAACATCCGTTGAACGTAGACATATCGAGGGAACAGATGGACCTGCCGAGTTTGACGGTGGCTAGGTTGGAACAGCCTTCGAATGCAGATACTCCGACGGTTTCGACCGAATCTGGAATGAAGATTGATTCGAGGGAGGTGATACCTGCGAACGCATGATCGCCAATCGATGTGATTGTATCGGCTATTTCGACGGATGTTATGGAATCTCTGTGGGAGAACCAGGGTGCCCCACCGCCGGAATAAGAGTTCATCTTTCCGGAACCGTTGATGGCAAGAGATCCGGCGGAGAGGTTCAATTCGTAAGTGACACCTTCTCCGCATTCGCCGGAAAACTTGTCTGGATCTACCGGGGGAACGGATGCCTGTTTGATCCATTTGCCGTCTTTGCTGTCGAAGGTGAAACCAGCCAGGTTTTCAACGGTCGGTTCAAGTATGTTTTCACAAGCTGGGTCATAGAATACCATGTCGAAAGCACCCTCTTCGACGAATGTGACCGACTCGGGGATGAGGATAGATTCGAGAGAAGCGCAACCCCTGAACGCGGAAGATCCGATGGACCTGACCGACGCAGGTATTTCGTAGTAAGCGTCTGCTTTGGCAACCGGGTATTGGATCAGAGTAGTTCCGTCTTTGCAGAAGAGAACGCCTTCGACCGATGAATAGGTGTCGTTATCCTCGGACACTGCGTACGAGGCAAGGGACGAACATCCTTCGAACGCAGATATATCGAGGGAATCAACGGACCTGCCGAGTTTGACCTGGGTTAAGTTTGAACAGCCTTTGAATGCGGATACTCCGACGGTTTTGACCGAATCTGGTATGGAGATTGATTCGAGGGAGGTTATGCCTTCGAACGCATGATCGCCGATCGATGTGATACTATCGTCGATGAAGATTGAAGTAATGGCATCTTTGTGGGAGAACCAGGGTGCTTCACCGTCGGAATAGGAATTCATCTTTCCGGGACCGCTGATAGTAAGAGTTCCAGAGGAAAGATCCAATTCGTAAGTTACACCTTCTCCGCATTCGCCGGATACCCTGTCGGGGTCTACCGGGGGATCGGATGTATGTTTGACCCATTTGCCGTCGACTTTATCGAACGTAGAACCGGCAAGATTGGCTGCTGTAGGTTCGAGTTCCTTTTCTCCGTTTAAATCGTAGAATTTGCCGTCGAAGACACTGTCTCCGAGGAATGTGATGGATCCGGGAAGGGTCAGTGACGTGAGGGAGGTACAATCTTTGAACGCGGAGGATTCGATAGATCTGACACAATTACCGAAGATGACAGTGTTGAGGGATGTGGCATTCTGGAATGCAGATGCTTCGATGGTCTCGACGGAATCGGGGAGGATTATGGATGTGAGTGAAGTGCATCCGCAAAAAGAGGCATAACCAATAGACCTGATAGATCCGGGAAGGGTCAGTGACGTGAGGGAAATACATTCACAGAAAGTATAGTTGCCAATGGATTTGATGAAATTAGGGAGGGTCACCGAAGTTAGGGTGGTGCAGCCGGAGAATACCTGTTCTCCGAAAGTGGTGACTGAATCGGGGATGGAGACCGAGGTAAGGGAAGTACAATCGTAGAATGCACAGGACCCGATCGAGGTTACCGAGCTCTCTATATCGACAGATGATATCGAATCCCTGCATGAATACCATGGCGTTGTACCGAAAGAAAAATCAAACATCGGTCCAATACCGCCGATTGTGAGTTTTCCCGTAGAGCGATCCAAAACGTAAGTGACGGCGGTACCGCATTTGCCGTATATCCTGCCGGCGGAATCGGATGCCTGTTTGATCCATTTTCCGTCTTTGTTGTCGAAGGTAGAGCCTGCCAGATTCGATGCGGTTTGTTCGAGTACGGTCACACCATCGATATCATAGAATGTTCCGTCGAAGGCCATGTATCCGATGGATGAGACAGACTCTGGAAAGGTAAAAGAAAGAAGAGACCTGCAGCCATAGAACGCATTAAATTCGATACGTTCCACGGATCCGCCAAGTTCTACAATTGCGAGCGAAGTACAGTCGCCGAATGCAGATGCGCCGATGGTTTTGACGGAATCGGGGATCGTTACGGACATAAGAGAGGTACAGTTCTCGAATGCGAAGTTCCCGACAGTACTGACGGAATCGGGGATCGTTACGGACATAAGAGAGGTACAGTTCTCGAATGCGAAGTTCCCGACAGTACTGACGGAATCGGGGATCGTTACGGACATAAGAGAGGTACAGTTCTCGAATGCGAAGTTCCCGACAGTACTGACGGAATCGGGGATCGTTACGGACATAAGAGAGGTACAGTTCTCGAATGCGAAGTTCCCGACGGACGAGATACCTTCAGAAATTATGACCGTGGCAAGAGCGGATCTACTGATCTGCCAGGGGGTATATTCGAGATCGGCGAAATCATACCCGTACCAGTTTCCGGAACCCGTGAATGTGATCTTTTCGATATTCGCACATCCTTCGAAAACAGGTCTTCCGTTATATCCGACGCTGTTAAGATTTACAGAAATGCTGAGTTCCGACAAACCGATACAATCTTTGAAGGCAGAAGTTCCGAGAGACGTGACGGAATCCGGGATGGTGATGGAAGCAAGGAAAGTGCATCCGTGGAACGCAAAGGATTCGATGGTCCTGACGGTGTCGGGAACCACATAGGCGGTATCCGCAAAGGACGCCGGACACTGGATCAGTGTTGTCATATCCTTGTTGTAAAGTACACCGTACACGGACGTGTATGCAGTGTTATCGGCGGGAACATGGAATGAATCGAGGGAAGTGCAGCCATAGAACGCATTATGTCCTATCTCCTCGACCGATCTGCCGAGTTTGACATTGACGAGGGAAGTACAATCACAGAATGCGGATGCACCGATTGTTCTGACGGAATCGGGGACGATGAACATTGTAAAGGAAGTACAGTTCTGGAATGCGGAGTTCCCGATGGTTTTGACGGAATCGGGGATCGTGATAGATGTGAGGGAGGTGCAGTTCTCGAATGCGAAGTTCCCGACGGATGTGATGCCGTCAGCTATGATGACTGTGGTAAGAGCAGAGCTGCCGATCTGCCAGGGAGTGTATTCAAAATCGGAAATTTCATAATCGTACCAGTTTCCGGATCCCGTGAATATTACCTTTTCGATATTCGTACATCCATCGAAAGCCGGATTTTCGACGGATCCGACACTGTTGAGATCGACCGGAATAGAGAGTTCCGTCAGACCGGTACAATACTCGAACGCATAGGTTCCAAGAGATCTGACAGAACCGGGGATGGTTAAGGCGGTAAGAGAAGAACAGCCGTAGAAGGCATTGCTGCCGATGGAGGTGACGGAATCGGGAATGGTTACGGCGGCGAGTCCGGAACAGCCGCAGAACATACATGCCGGGATAGAGGTGATGGAATTGGAGATTTTGACGGATTTCAGAGAAGTACAGTAATAGAATGCGTGGGACCCTATAGATGTGACAGAATCCGGAATGGTTATGGATTTCAGGGAAGTACAGTTCTGGAACGCATACCACCCTATGTACCCGACGGAATCGGAGATGACGAAAGATTCGAGAGAGGAACAGCCGTAGAACATCGCCTGCCCGATGTTTGTGACGGAATCGGGCAGGGATATGGATTTTAAGGAGCTGCAGCCGTAGAACACCCACTCGCCCATTTGGGTAACGGAATCTGGGATCGCAAGGGTAGTGAGGGAGGTGCAGTTCTCGAATGCATTCCAGCCGACGTAAGTTACGGAATCTGGGATGATGACGGATTTCAGAGACGTACAACCCCTGAACAAACCATATTCAAGATTCGGGAGAGAATTGGGGAGCGTGACGGATTTCAGAGAAGCACAGTTCTGGAATGCTCTGATCCCGATGTATGTGACTGAATCGGGAATGGAGACCGAAACAAGAGACGTACAGCCTTCGAACGCATATTTTCCGATAGCAGTGATCGAATCTCCTATAATGACGTGTTTGATGGAATCTTTATATGAATCCCAGGGGGCAGCCTGATCGTAGAAATCCGATATGACCCCAAATCCATGTATCTTCAGAGTTTCTGTGACCGTATCGTACACATAATAAACCGTGGGGTCGTATACCTTGATTTTATGGTAAATATTCGTCCATTGAAAATCGCTCTCCCAATGAAACGAATATCCGCATATGCCGAAATCAGAGGCCTGTTTAACCCATTTCCCATCAATATCCTTAAACGAAGACCCTGCTAGGTTCACAGCGGTTTGTTCAAGTTCGGATTCACCGTTGAAATCATAGAATTTGCCATCGAAGACAGTCGAACCGAGAGTAGTGAGTAAGGCTGAGACGGAAACGGAACTGAGG
>CAVIXW010000135.1:0-4915 GCA_963646785.1 Acutalibacteraceae bacterium | reverse complement strand
GACCACTAGCGGGATTCGAACCCACCTGGCGCCTTTCGGTGCCGATCCCTATGCTCTAGGAACCACTAGCGGGTTTCGACCCCGCCTGGCGCCTTCGGCGCCGGTTCCTATCGGACCTCTGACCACTTTCGCGGTCCTAGATCCAGTGTCGCTACCTGCTATAATTCGTCATTATAGCCAGTTGTGGCTGTGTACCCGCCTGGACCAGACCCGGTTTCCCGGATCACCAGTAGGTGAAACACAATCAAGCCTCCGGTGCATTGCTGCATCGAACTGCAATTAGCTCTTGCGAGTTAATCCATCTTGACAAATCATAAGAGTTGTTCGAGGTATTTCAATGTATCGGCAAAAATGTTATTTTTTCACGTACAATTGAAATCAATCCAAAAAATTGAAAAAAACTTAACATTTATTAACTCTGATTTTTGTTGACTTTCTTACGTTTTGCATTGCGACGGTCCCATTTTGAAACGATCGAATATGCATCCCGGTTGCCGCGATCGGCCGCCATCCGGAGATAATATTGGTATGAAGTGACGGAAGCTTCGGTGCCTATGCCCTCCTTGAACATTATTCCGACCTGATACATCGAATCGGCATCGAGTCCGTCGGCGGCATCTTTGAAAAGAGCGAAGGCACGGGCCTCATCCTTCTCTGTACCGATGCCTTCGAGATAACATTCGGCAAGTCTTGCACGGGGTGCACCCATCAAACCGGAATGTTCCGAACATTTGCTGAAATAGGCCTCGGGATCGTCGAATTTTTTCTTTTTGGATGCGGCGCGGATATTTCCCCCGTCGGATGCGGCGGCTTCGAGTCTGTTGCAGACGTTACGGTCGCCGCCTCTCTTATGCAGAGTCTCCGATGCGGATACGAACATTTGAGACATCGTAGATACGACGAAATCGGCATACATGCGGATTGCTCTTGCAAAATCCGCATCCGTGCCCATACCTTTTTCAAAACAGCGCGCGGCCTGGTAAATACAATTCGTATTACCCGAATCGGCACCCGAAAGATACCAGGAACAGGCCTTTTCCCTGTCTTTCATGACAAACGTACCGGCATCGTATAAGCGGGCCAATTCGTATGCCGCACGGGGATGTCCGCGACGCGAGGCATCTTCGAACAGTTCGATCGACCTGTTTATGTCGCGGGGCACGCCGCGACCGTCGCGGTAAAGGAGTGCGAGTTGGTATAATGCATCGATGCTGCCGTGAGATATGGCCCTGTTAAACCATTCGACGGCGGTCAGGTAATCCTGTTCGGTTATCGCGGTGCGGACAAAACCCAAGCCGCAATTATATTCGTCATAATGGAAACCGTGGCCTGCAAGATCGATCAGAACAGAACGGAATTCCTCGACCTCCGAAATGTCCTGCGTGATCAGCTCGGCATATTTCCTGCGGGAATCGAAGCTTCCTCCGTCGACGGCACGCCGGTACAGTTCGCATGCGCGCTCTTTCTGACCCTGCGAGGCGAGCACGTCGGCATATTCGGTCATTGCGGCGGGATGCTCCTTCTCCGAAGCTTTACGCAACCATTCGACATACAGTTCGCGGTCCGGCGTGCATCCCATACCGTCGCGGTAGAATGATGCGAGACGGTACATCGCACCGGATGCCCCGTCCTCCGCCAGGGATTTTGTGGCCTCGAACGATTCTGTGATGGAATGTTTGTAGGCAAGGCACACGTCCTCCGCGGGACCGTCCATTTTTACCGTACCTTCGTTTATCCATATCGCCCTGTCGCAGGTTGATTCGACAGCACCCGTGTTGTGGGAAGTGAACAGCACCGTTTTTCCGGCCTTTACCAGATTTTTAAGATGTTCGGAGGATTTGGATGCGAAAGCGACATCGCCGGTGCTCAGAGCTTCGTCGATCACATAGATGTCGGCATCCACATTCACCATCACGGCGAATGCGAGACGGGACTTCATACCAGAGGAATACGTCCTCACGGGATTGTCGATGAAAACGCCCAGATCCGCATAATCTATGATCTTGGCAAGGTTGGTGGCGATCTCGTCCCGGCGGATTCCGTAGAGTTCGCTGCGGATGATGATATTCTCGCGACCGGAAAGGTCCTGGTGGAATCCCATGCTGAGCTCGAGGATGCTTGCCACCTTTCCGACCACCTTCACTTCTCCCGTGTCGGGTTCCAGGATTCCCGAGATGAGTTTCAGGAACGTACTCTTACCCGCACCGTTTCTGCCGATGATCCCGACCGCTTCTCCCCGGCAGACCTCGAGATTCACATCATGGAAAACATTGAACTCGGACTTCTTCAGCCTGCGGAGACGGGAGACATTCGTGGGATCCTCGATCAGGAACGATTTGGACATTCCTTTGACGCTGATGACTACTTCGGATCCCATCAGAGCACTTCCGGCAACCTTTTCTTAAAGTGTTCGAAGACGGCCCAACCGATAAGGAACATAGAGGCCGCCAGACCGCAGCATAGCAGAACCTGGGATGTGTCGGGCATGACGTTGTGATAGATGAGATCGTGGAAAACCTCCACGAAGTAGGTGAAGGGATTGTACCAGACAAGGGTCTTCAGAAGTCCGGTCGCCTCGCTTGCCAGGAAGAAGGTGGGCGTGATCCATATCACCAGACGCATGGCGATGCTCATAAAATGCCCCACGTCCCGCAAGAACACGCATATCGTGGAAACGAGGAACGAACACCCCAATCCGAACACGAACATCACGCAGAGTACGAGAGGGATCACCAGTGCCACGGCCCAATCCATCGGGTTTCCGTAGGATAAAATGATGACGATGACCGTAAGATAAACGATAACGACCGAAAACATCTGCATCGTCGTATCCGCTATCACGGTAATCTCGCGGGGGAACTTCATCTTGGTGATGAAAGAAGCATTGTTGAGAATCGCCCGGCCCTTCAGACATCCGCTCATGAAGGATACCGGGAACATTCCCGCACATAGATAGATCCAGAACTGGGGGATCGGACGGACGCGGATGGTGGTGAACACCAGGTAGAGCACGATCAGGGTCAGTACGGGGGCCAGCATATTCCAGGCAAATCCCAATACGCTGCTCTTGTAACGGCCCGCGGTAGATCTTTTGATCATGGCCGAGAGTATGATGCGGTTATCATAGATGTCGCGGAATACCGACGCCATATTGCTGAAGAACGGAATTTTCACCTCAGATCCTCCTTAAGAAATTCAGAATGACAAGCAGAATGAGGAGACAGACAACGATTCCGACAAGGTTCATCATGGGGAAGTTTCTCTTTTCGAAATTCACGAAGACCACGTTCTCGCTCCATTCACCCAGATGCTTCAAAGCCCCGCTGTGGGATTCGACAGTGACTGTTTTTTCTGAATTGATCAGCATGAAGGTATTTTCTGCATCGACATCTTTCGAGTAGACCGTCACATATTCCAGAGACGTGCAGTTGTTGAAAATATAACCGCCCAGCGTGGTGACGGAACTCGGAATCTCTATCGAGACGAGAGAGGTACATCCTTTGAAGGCAAAGTCCTCTATCGAAATCAGGTTTTCATGCAAAATGATTTCCTTCAATTTAGAACATCCGCTGAACGCCAATGTCCCGATCGATGTTGTGTTCTCACCGATATCTATCTTCTCCAATGCCTTACAATTCGTGAACGCACCGTAATCAATCTTTGAAATGTTTTTCGGAATAACTATGTTCTCGAGATGGGTCATTTCTGCAAAAGCCATCATACCAATCGAGGCCATACTGGAAGACAGTGTAAGCGTCTTTATATTCGCCATAGTGAACGCATACCCCTGCACATCATCTATATGAACATCATAACGGTGTGCCGGATTTTTGCTAGTTTCGTCTTTATTCCCGGGTATCGTGTACTCCGTAACGTCGTATGCGGCAGGAAATGCGATCAATGAAGTGATACGTGATTGGGAATCGAATGCGCAAAGAGCAATTCCATCTGGAACAAAATATTTCGTATTGCACTCATCCACCTCAATCTTCTTCAATGAACTGCATCTGTAGAACACACCTTCTCCGATGTAGGTCACATTTTCAGGTATTTCGATACTTTCCAAGGATGAACACTCGCCGAATGCCATATCGCCTATGGAGACAAGTTCGGTGGGCAGATCTATCGAAGTTAAGCTGGAACAGCCGAAGAATGCACCCATGCCTATGATGCCCGGTACCGAACCGGTAAAAGAGACCTCTTTCAAGCCCAAACATCCCCGGAATGCATGATCGCATATACGGAAAACCCAAGGTCCGATTGAGATCTTCTCCAGACGTATAGCCCCGGAAAATGCACCGTCAGCGATCTGTGAGGTAGTGCTGCTAACGGTATAAGTGGTATCTTCACTGGCCGGAGGGTAACGGAAAAGACTGTGGATACCTTCGAACACTTCGAACAAGACCCCCTCCTCGTCACTGAAATAATATTCGCTTTTTGCCTCGAAGGATTCGATATGATCTGAAGTGAACGCGGAATCTCCGATGGAGGATACGGTATTGGGGATGACGATGGTCTTGGCCTTCGTGCAATTGGCGAATGCCCCGTTCCCAATCCCGACAACGGAGTATTCTTTTCCGTCGAATTCAACGGTCGAAGGAATCTCCACCCTCTCATCGGGGTTGTCTGTGGGTTCCATATATAAAAGAAGTTTTACCTCGGTCGGCTGAGATATTTCGAATTTGTAATTACCCGAGACAAATTCCGTGGTGGAATATTCGTCGTCGGCCGAAACAGATTCCGAATATATGGCCACCACACTTACCAACGCAATTACGAAGAGGATAATTGCCGACCGTTTCATATGTCGTCATTTATGTTTCTGATTTAACCTATTCGCAACAGGTAACTAAAAAAATACCTCCTAAGCAATCACCGTGTTGATATGATATAACATTCTAGAGGTTAAATATTG
>CAVIXW010000134.1:0-4968 GCA_963646785.1 Acutalibacteraceae bacterium | reverse complement strand
GATTGCGTCCCTCGACCGGATTGACTATCTCCCCGACCTCTTTCGTCTTCAATGAAAGAATATCATCGTTATGGCACTCGACGTCGTTCCCGAACGAATCATATTTCGAAGCGAATGCCTGAAGGTTGTCCTTTAACTCATGGTTGACCAGACCCAATCTGTAGAGGATACTGCGGGAACGATCCTTTGCATCACCCATCAGGGATTTCAGTTCCTCAGCAACCTGAACCGAATCCACGGGATCCAATAAACTACCCGAATCCAGAAAAGTAGATAATTTGGATGAACCGTCGATCAATCTTTTGTTGAACCTCTTGTCCTTTTCTTTCATTGACAGCGGACCGCATTATGTTGAGGGCGTAAAAAACAGATGCGTCTCTGTACGGAGATGCATAGCATCGGTGTTGCCGACGGACGACATCCCATCGGCGATTTTTTTCGATAGCCGTTGGAACGTCATCCCCTTTATCGATATGACGGATTATCGCGGATTCATATCAGATAGAGACGCATCTTGTTAAGCGGATATAAGTTCCCCTGTTCGTCCCTGATCAGACTTGATGAAGCGCAACCTACCTGACTCGGATATTCCGATGTGGATTCGCACCCGTAGTACGTGACGCTCGAGTTCTTCGGACAATAACACATATACTCGTCATACTCGTCCATTGCGGGAGTTACGTAATTATCGATATGAAGCGCCAACATTGCGTGCCCCGGAAGTTGATAGACACCGGATTTATACCCCGCATCATAAAAGAGCGTGGCACCCAGGATCGATGTGTCCTCGCAATCACCGATCCCGGAATAGATAGTTTCCATCGGAAAAGCCCAGTAATCAACATCATCCGTCGTGGTCGTTCCGACATACTGGTTGTAATCATACTCATAGGTCCAGCATATCTGGACGAATGCGAGAAGAAAATCCGCGTACTGCTGATCCTTGAGCGATGCATGGTCGCCGTAGGTCAACCTATACTGTTCTGCCACCGCATCAGCGATCGCACCGGTTATGACGTTGCTGCGGCAGAAATAGGTTTCGACATAATCGGCGACTTTCGAATTCCTGGAATAGGTATTGTTCCCGACCACGTAAGTGTCGTTTTTATCATGATACCTGGAATAGAGCCCGAAGGGGAACTGGATATCGAAGGAGTAGGCGGTATCCCCGTATTTCCAGGAATACACCCTCTGAAACATGTTCGTACCGTCGACGTTTCCATCGTTCGCCTTATAGGTGACGGTACCGGTCACGTGGTAATTGATATCGTTCTTCAGAGTGATCGAGTAGTCCACGGAGTAAGGGTGATCAACGGTAAAAGAATCGGGAATGATTATGGGCGAGGAATAATCATTATCCGAATCGTAGGGGATCCAGTGTTCATAAGCAACGACCGTGCCTGTTGTCATGTCTTTCAGCGTGATGCCCACGTTCTTGAAATCCGTTATGGCATTACCGATATTGGCCGGGGACCTGGATAGCATTTCCTTGGTATAGCCGCATAACGAAATCACGGGCATCCCCCGGTGGTTGAATGCGAGAGACAGTACGCCCTCCTCGAATCCGTCCCCTTCCAGAAGAGCATACCTTTTGCTCTGCGAATAATGATTGTAAACCTTCAACTCATTGGCAGGGGTATCAGCGGAGACGGTGACGGAAACCGTCCGATCGCATCCGCCTGATGATGCGGTGACCGTGGCGCTTCCCTCGGAGATCCCGTTCAAAACAACGAAATTGTTGTCGCAGCCCCGCATATAGCTGACGGTAACGACAGAGGGGTCGCTGGATGACCAGGTCATGGCATCGATCACGCTGTTTTTGGCCATCCCGGAAACGATATATTTGCTTTGACCGACGCCGATCGTTGTCTGGTTCGTCGTCAGCTCAAACGAATCGCTGTCATCGTGTTCGGAATAAAATTCAAAGTAAACGAACAACCCGCCGCCGACGACTATCAGCGCGGCAACGATTATTACGATGTACTCTTCAAAGAAATCGATTATGTCGTCGAGAATGATATCACCGGACCGTTACTGCGGAAGATCTGTCTTGGCCAGTTTCTTACTGAGAACATAGCCCAGGATCAGAACGCCGACCGTATCCCAAGCGAGGATCCTCGCACCTATTCCCAGAGAGAGTTTTTCTCTGACATACGAATTATCGAAAGCGGGGGTTGAATTTACCGACATGGATACCGAAAGTCCAAGAAACAGGATTACGAACAGGAGGGTCGGGATTGCCTTATTGGGCCGATAATTGAAACAGGTGTAGAAAAGGTACATAGCAACCACATACAGCAAAGAGGCGCACAACGGAGCGATACGTGCAAATAAAGAAAACGATCCGTAGATCTCGCCGTCGCTAAAATCATGACTGATAAGCAGATCGGATCCGCTATATCCGATCGTATAATACTCCATTGCGGATCTGTCGTACCCGTTTGCTTCGAGTATGGGTAAAAAGAAAGTGAGCAGTCCGATGAAACACATAATTATGCAAAAGATGTTGAGGGGCATTATCGTGTTGTCAACCTGTTTCTGCGGACCTGTCGGTGCAGGGTTTTGACAGTGGCTCACAGTTATGGTAGGGTTTACGGGCGGTATCGGTTCTGTGATCAGCGATTTTCCGCAATTGCCGCAAAAACGGGAATCCTCTGAAATTTCGGTCCCGCACCATCTGCAATACATAAGATTTCGATGCCTACATATTATTTAATTGGTTTTGGCAAACGGATGCATCTGACATATTCTTTCGACCGGATATCGGAGAGGATATTGCACAGATCTTATCCCGGTTATCAGCGGACGGATCAGGTCATGAACATCGGCCCCATCGACAGCAGCATAACATGCACCGGGGATCCGAAGTACTTCTCATCCGACTTCGCAGTACACTCCGGATCCCGAATATTGGTTCTATTACCATTTATGTGAAATTCGGATAAAATATGATTAATATCGCGGTTACAATTGTATTATTATGTCATCTGAAAGGAATGCGATCTTCGCACAGAACCCGCATCGGAGACACAAAAAGGAGATATCGAATTGAGACCCGTCGCCCCGAATTTCCGCTCGGACCGTTGCAGCACCGGATTGTTGCTGCTGGTCGCCGTCGCATTGGTCTGCGTATCCGCACACTTCATACTGGAAGGTACTGAGAACCTCATGGCAGAACCCAGTTACGAAGGCAAATGCGGCGATGATGTTACATATATTTTTGACGACACAAACGGTACCCTTACCATAAGCGGTTCCGGACCGATGTATGATTATCTCGTTCGGCAATCGCCCTGGGATTCGTACAAGGCACTCATCAAGACGGTCGTCATAGAAAACGGCGTCACGACCATCGGGAACTATGCATTCTACAGCTGTACCGCCGTCACGTCCGCGACTTTAAGCGACGACCTCGAATCCGTCGGAAACGGTGCATTCGGTTACTGCGCATCTCTGATTTCCGTCGATATGCCCGATTCCGTGACCGATATCGGATACGGAGCGTTCAATAGCTGTGATTCTCTGGAATCCGTAAGACTGAGCAATGGCATCACGATACTCAATCAGGGCGTGTTCGATGCCTGTACATCTCTGAAATCCATAGAGATACCCGCTTCCGTGACCGAGATCAAAATGGGTGCGTTCGATAACTGCATCTCTCTGAAATCCGTGGAGATACCCGAAAACGTCAAGACGATAGGCAACCGCGCGTTCCACGAATGCACTTCTCTGACCGCTATCACGATTCCGGACAATGTAACGTCCGTCGGAGACTATGTGGTGTACGGATGTACGTCCCTCACCACGATAAATATAGGAAAATCGCTCCAGGAGATAGGTGGCTGGGCGTTCTTCGAATGCCCTTCCCTTACGTCGATCAATGTCAGTGACGACAATGCGCTGTACTGCTCGGTCGACGGCGTGCTTTTCAGCAAAGATATGACATTCGTGCTGCAGTTCCCGGCAGGTAGGACCGACACCGCATATAAGATCCCGGATACGGTAACGACGGTCCAATCCAATGCGTTCCTGCAGTGTATCAACCTCGTCTCCGTGACCATCCCCGACGGTGTCACCGTGATCGGAACTTCCGCATTTGATTACTGTACGTCTCTGAAATCGGTCAACATACCGAAATTTGTCGAATACCTCGGAGAAAGGGCGTTCTTCAACTGTCCGGTCCCGTCCGTCGACCTCCCAGATACCCTTTTATCGATCGGACCTTATGCATTCGGCAGCTGCTTTTCGCTTACATCCGTATATATCCCGAGTTCCGTTAACTATATCGCGCCTATGGCATTCACGGACTGTACAGGGCTTACAGCGATAACGGTCGACGAAGGAAATACGATGTACTGTTCGATCGACGGCGTGCTCTTCGATAAAGATGTGACCACTCTGATGCAATATCCCTCCGGCAAATCCGACATTTCGTATGTGATCCCCGAAACCGTCACAAATCTGCTAAATTATTCCTTCGCCGTTTCCGGCAATCTGATCAGCGTTACACTTCCGAGTAAGCTGACTACGATCGGAGATAGGACGTTCCTGTCCTGCGACCGTCTGTTCGAAGTCATCAACCTCAGTCAGCTGACCGATGTCTGCAACGGAAATTACGGGTTTGAAAACGTGAACAATTTCTTCACGAAAACTTCCGATGCGACCGTAAAATCGGATGAGAACGGATTTGTATACGGATTCAGCGGGAACTCGTACTATCTGATCGCTTATTTCGGAACCGCAACCGATATCACGATCCCGTATCAGATCGAAAACTCGGCTTATACTATCAGGGATCATGCGTTCTCCGCGGCATTCTTTGATACCGACGGAGTTACCGAACTCGCACCCACCGCCGCAAACCTTGCCGGTTCGACGTTCCATTACGATAACGGCAGATGGGTAAAACAGACGACGGATCAAAAGAATTCCACCTCATCGTCAACGACGCTTGCCGTTGTGATAGCC
>CAVIXW010000133.1:0-4997 GCA_963646785.1 Acutalibacteraceae bacterium | reverse complement strand
CTCCATACCCGATTCGGTCGAAATCATCGGAGCATCCGCATTCGAAGGCTGTACCGAACTTGCCACGGTCAATCTTGGTAAGTCTGTCGATTCAATCGACAGGTCTGCGTTCTATGGATGTTCGTCCCTCGCTTCGTATGTCGTATCCGAGGATAACGGCACCTACTCCTCGATCGACGGCGTTCTCTTCAGCAAGGACAAGTCCATCCTGATCCAATACCCGGTTGCCAAAGCAGACGCTTCATACGAAATACCTGCGGCAGTCAGGACCATTGCAGCCTCCGCGTTCAATGGTTGCGCTTCCCTCGCATCGATCACCATCCCGGGTTGCATCGATACCGTCGAAGAGGGTGCTTTCGACATGGTTTTCTATGACCCGGCGTGTGAGGATGTACTCGAACAGACCGTCGAAAACCTGGCCGGTTCCACTTTCTGCAAAGCTGACGGCAAATTCGTCAAACAGAATGAATTCGGTAAATGCGGAGAAGGCGTCACCTACGAATTGGATCTTTCCGCTGGAACTCTTGCCATCAACGGTTCCGGAACGATGAACTCTTATTCCAGTGGCGAAGCACCCTGGTTTACCCACAAAGGTCTCATCGATTCGATCGTTATCGGCGATAATGTTGTCTCTATCGGTGACTTTGCCTTCGAAGGCATCACTTTAATCACCTTCTTCACCGTCCCGGATTCCGTCGAAACGATCGGTGTATCTGCATTCGAAGGATGCACATCACTCGCCACCGTCAATCTCGGTAATTCGGTAAACTCCGTCGGCGGGTCTGCGTTCAGCGGATGTTCGTCCCTCGCTTCGTATGTCGTATCCGAGGATAACGGCACATACACATCGGTCGACGGCGTTCTTTTCAGCAAGGACAAGACCACTCTGATACAGTATCCGGTGGCCAAAGCAGACACTTCCTATGCAATACCCGACACCGTCGAGACCATCAAATCTTCTGCATTCGGTGAACCGAAGTTCCTAGTATCCCTCACCGTTCCGGATTCCGTCGAAACCGTCGAAACCGGTGCTTTCGACACGGTCTTCTACGATACCAGCGGTGAAACCGAACTCAATCAGACCGTCGAAAACCTGGCCGGTTCCGTATTCGGTTACGTTGAAGGTAAATGGATCAGACAGAAGGAATTCGGCAAATGCGGAGAAAGTGCCTCTTACGAATTTGACTTCTCCACAGGAATTCTTACCGTCGGCGGTTCCGGAAAGATGGGATCTTATTCCAACGGCAAAGCACCCTGGTTCTCCCATAAAGATCTCATCGCCTCGGTCCTCATTGGTGATTCCGTCACATCGATCGGTGATTTTGCCTTCGAAGGCATTACGACCATAGGGTCGGTCACCCTCCCGGATTCCGTCGAGACCGTCGGTGTTTCCGCATTCGAAGGCTGTATTTCTCTGGCCGCTGTCAAATTCGGCAGTTCCGTCACAAAACTCGGAAAGGATGCGTTCAGCGGATGTCCGTCGCTTGCTTCGTATGCGGTATCCGATAATAATAGCACTTACGCATCTATCGACGGCGTTCTTTTCAGCAAAGGCCAGACGATCCTGTTCCAATACCCTGCGGCCAAAGCAGGGGTTTCCTACGAGATACCTGACACGGTCAGGACCGTCGGATCTTCCGCATTCAAAGGATGCGTTTCCCTCGCATCCATCACCATTCCTGATTCCGTCAAATCTATCGAAGCCGGTGCTTTCGATATGGTATTCTATGACCCAGCCGGTGAAAACTCACTCGAACCGATTGTTGAAAACCTGGCAGGTTCCACTTTCAACGAAGTCGACGGCAAATGGATCAAACAGGTATTCGTGCCCCCGGCAGATCCCGACAAAGTATCCGGTAAATGCGGAGAGAATGTCACTTACGAATTGGATCTTTCTGCGGGAACTCTTGTCATCGGAGGTTCCGGAAAGATGGAATCTTATTCCAGTGGTAATGCACCATGGTTCTCCCACAAAGATTCTATCAGATCCGTCGAAATAGCCGATGCCGTCACATCGATCGGCGATCATGCGTTCGAAGGTATCGCATCCATCGGATCTATCTCCGTACCCGATTCGGTAGAAACGATCGGAGCATCCGCATTCGAAGGCTGTACCGATCTCGCCGCCGTCACTATCGGCAAGTCCGTCAGCTCTCTCGGCAAGGCTGTGTTCAGGGATTGCATATCCCTTGCTTCCTTCGCGGTTTCCGACGGGAACCACACGTACCGTTCCATCGACGGCGTTCTTTTCAGCAAAGACCAGACCATCCTGATCCAATATCCAGTGGCCAAAAAAGGAACCGCCTATGAGATACCCGATGCCGTCACGGCCATTGCATCCTCCGCATTCAAAGGATGCGTTTCCCTAGCATCGATAACCATCCCAGACTCCGTCAAATCTCTAGGAGCATCCGCATTCGAAGGCTGTGCCGGACTAAAAGAACTCACCGTTCCGGCAAGTCTGGATTGTGTCGGTTCCAACGAGAATCCCTGTTTCGCGGGATGCGTCAATATAGAAACAGTTACTTTCACCAAAGGAGACGGAACCTGGTACGGCTACGATACCGGCAGTTCCCAGACGGCTTCTCCGAGAAACTGTTCGGGAACATTCGACGACGTCGTCTCCGGACATTTATCCGAGTCCGATTACAGATACACGCCGTGGCAGCTCAGCAGACCCGTCCTGACCACCGTCATGATTTCCGAGGGCGTAACCTCCATCGGAGACTCCGTGTTCAAGGATTGTTCCGCCATCAATTCACTGACCATCGGCAATACGGTCGCCGTCATCGGAGACTCCGCCTTCAGCGATTGTACTTCGTTGGCCTCCGTGGTCATTCCCGATTCGGTCATATCCCTCGGAGCATCCGCATTCAGGGGTTGTATGTCGCTGACCTCGATAGACCTTCCGGACTCCGTAGAATCTATCGGAGAATCTGCATTCGAAGACTGTACCTCTCTTGAATCGGTCACGCTTCCCGATTCCGCTGGATCGATAGGAGAAAGCGTGTTCGGCGGATGCAACTCCCTGTCCGCATTCAAAGTTAGCGAGGAAAGTTCGAAATACTGCTGCCTGAACGGGGTCCTGTACAATAAGGGCATGACGAAGCTGATTCGGTATCCTGCAGGGAACACCGATCCTTCATTCGAGATACCCGATGGCATAATCTCGATCGCATCCAATGCGTTCCAGAACAATACCTCTCTCACCACCATCTCGCTGCCTGCTTCTCTGAGGTCCATCGGAGATGGTGCGTTCAACGCAATATTTTACGACACCGACGGCGAGACCGTGCTTGAACAGGCTACCGCCGATCTTGCCGGGTTTACATTCGATAAGATCGATGGTAAATGGATAAAACAGAGTTCGGCTCCGCTTCCCTCCCCCTCCCCGGAAGGTACTTCCGAAGAGAGGCCGGAGACCGTATATCTCCTTGCCACGATCCTTGCCGTCATCGCTTTATTGGCCGCAGTGGATTTTGTCAAGAAGAAGAAATTCTGAACGCACGCCGAGGTTCGATCCGCTACTTCGCATCCAAAAACACCAACGTATCCTCCGCGGAATAAAATGTGCTGGCACAGTAATATGAGTGGATGCAGTCCACAAATATTAGTTTGAAATTTCCAGAAATTTTTTAATAATTTCAAACCAATAATTCCTCATGGCCGAGAAACTGCTTAACCGCGAAAAGTATCTCGAAAGGATCAGACCGTATTACGAGAGGGATACCGTCAAGGTGATCACCGGACCGAGACGTGCCGGCAAATCCGTCATACTGAATGCGATCCGCGGCGAGATAGCCACGGATGACAATCACAAGATCTACGTGAACTTCGAGGACATGGATTACGATTTCATCAGGAACGCCGCGGACCTGAACGGATACATTACCCAGAGGATGTCCGGGAAAGGAAGATACTATCTCTTCTTCGACGAGATCCAGTATGTGAAGCATTTCGAGAAGGCCATAGCATCGTTCAAATCGAAATACGACTGTTCGATTTTCATCACGGGGAGCAACAGCGAGCTCCTGTCCGGAGAGCTGTCCACGCTCCTCGTTGGGAGGACGAAGGAGTTCCTGATCCAGCCGTTCACCTTCTCGGAGGCGGAGAAGTATCTGGCACTGTCCGGGAGGGAATCGGGAGAGGACCTGTTCGGCGACTATCTCCGTATGGGCGGTTACCCGCAGCGTTTCCAGCTGCCTTCGGAGAATGCGGTAAGGGAGTATCTCCGGGACCTTTTCGAATCCACCCTCAGGAAGGACCTGCTCAAAAGGAACAACGAGCGCACCGCCGAGAAGCTAAGGAGGGTGGCATCGTTCGTTCTTGCCAACAGCGGTTCGAGATTCTCCGCGCAGAATGTGGTGGATTATCTCAACAGGATGCACAAGTCCGAGAAGTACGTCTCGCTCCAGACGGTTTACGGCTATCTGGAGAGGATGGAGAAGGCCTTCCTTATCAAGGGAGTGAAGAAATACAACATCGCGGGGAAGGAGGTCATGGATTCCGTCGCCAAATACTACGCTCTGGACAACGGGATGTCGTTCATCAACACCAATTCGATCGACATCAGGGACACCTTCTTCCTGGAGACCCTGGTCTACCAGGAACTGATCTCCCGCGGATACGAGGTGTACGTGGGGGAGACATACAGGAGCGAGGTGGATTTCATCGCAGTGAAGGACGGCAAGAAGTGCTTCATCCAGGTAGCCTACCTGCTGGCCGACGACAGGACGATAGAACGCGAATTCGGTGCTTTCGCGCCCATCCGGGACGGTTCGCCCAAATTCGTGATGTCCCTGGACAGACTCGACATGTCCCGCGACGGAATGATCCATTTGAACATAATCGATTTCCTGGAAGGAAAATCGGACCTTATACTGACCTGACAGTTCGAATCTCCGAAACAGTTCCTGGTATTCTAAAACATAAGTGATATTGCATCATAAGTTTCCTGATTTCGGTACCATACACGGCATCATGATGCAGTATCGGAA
>CAVIXW010000132.1:0-5008 GCA_963646785.1 Acutalibacteraceae bacterium | reverse complement strand
TGAAGAGGAGACACTCCTGAAAACTCTTTGCCGGGGATCAAACCCCGGCACAAACTATTGCCTTTATTGAAGACCTGAAGTTTTGGGTTGTTAATTCACAGTTTGTATATTATCAACCCACTCTTGTCCTTGTTTTGTCTACAATGTGTTTATATCATTATTATTCGGGCTAGGTGACATGAAAGTTGGTGGCTTTTCAGTAACATCTTCTTTTTGATTCGTGTTACCCAATATCCTGTTTTTGAATACTCCGAGATGGCGGCTGTATGCGGGGGCGCTGGACGCTCCGAAGGGGATGCAGGCTGTCAGAGGGCCCCGGTATAACCGTTCGGAACAATCGGTGCCTGCAAGGTCTCGGAGGCCTACGGGCAGCGGGCTTCCTTCGCCGAGGGGGACGATCGATGCGTGCAGGGATCCGGAGGGTGGGAAGACGGGTTGATGCGCGGGCGCATCGCAATGATGCAGGCGGCAGGGGTCCGGATAAGGTAGATGTGGGCCATGGCATCGAACCTGGTCTCCTTGAAGCACTCCCTGAATCCATTACATCTATCGGCGACGGTGCCTTCGACGGTAAGTTCTGCGATATAACCGGAGAAACAGAACTCGAACAGACGGCCGCCAACCTTGCCGGCTACACCTTCAACAATATAGGCGGAAAATGGATCAAACAGACATCCGTTCCCCCGGCGGATACCGACAAGGCATCCGGCGAATGCGGAGTATTCTGACGGATACGCCACCTTCGTTACCGACCACCTGTCATCTTACTCCGTTGCGTTCAGGGGGGCCGGTATCATCAGATTCTCGGTCTGCGCCGTCTGTTGGAGTTGCTGCGATCGCAGATACTGAAACAATTCATCCCCGAAGAGAACACAAACCGTTTCCCTTCCTCGGGGGCGTGTTCTCCAGTCGTTTTATCAGAAAGCTGGCACATTCGTCTGCGACAGTCGGTTCACACGGATCCCAAACTCGCCCGCATCCTGTCAGACGGAGACGCCTCCGTCGGGAAGTCCGATCTCCCCGTGCCGGATCATTGGTTTTCTTCGCGGATCCATATGCCGGACGCAACAGCTATCGCCACCACGATCAGACCGAACCCGGCGACCAGAACCAGATCCGCGAGGTCGACATCCGAATGCGGGTTCGGTCCGGTGGTGTTATCGGAATCCAGGCAGTCGGCCTGGTACAGGTATCCGTTGGATCCGGTAAAAGCGTGCCCCCTCAGATTTTCCGCGGTATGGCTCAGGACCGAACCGTCCGGTCCGAAGAAGGTCAGTCCGCCGAACATATTGAATCCCACGAACACGATGTCGCTGTCGAGGACGATCGTGATCTCCCGGGGAGAGGCGTTGCACCAGACAGGATAATGGTATCTTGAATAGTCCCAGCCGATCCCGTTGTCTCCCGCGGTGAATCTTACTTTCGATATCGCATTGCATTGATCGAATGCGGGATAGATATTCGAGAAAACGGTGTCGAGCGTGATCGGGACGGTCAGATCGGCCAGTTCGTTGCATAGATAGAACGTATGGTTGCCGAGAGACCTGACGCTGTCGGGGATCACTATGGATGTGATGTGCAGTTCGCGGAACGCGTTCGATCCGATGCGCGTGATGCCGTCCTCGAGCACGATCTCCTTCAGGGTGGAACTGCTCTGCTGCCAGGGGGTGTAGTTGTAATCGCGGTTGTTTCCCCAGGATGCATCATAATCGAATCCCCTTCCGGACCCCGGAGTGAAAACGACCTTCTCGATTCCGGACACGTAGTGGAATGCGGGAGCATCGTCGAGCCACACCGCATTGAGGCTTATCGGGATGGTCAGATTTTTGATCGTACACTCGTAGAACACGATCATTCCGAAAGAGGACACAGTATCCGGGATGAGAAGGTTCTCTATGCTGCAGTACTCGAAGGTCTTGTCCCCGATGCGGGTCACGCCGTCTTCGATCTCAAGGGTCTTGATGTTCCAAGCCTTGTACCAGGGGAAGCTGCAGGGGGATTTGCCGGGATAATCGCAACCGTATCCGTTCCCTTTGGTGATCGTCACCTTTTCGAGACCGCTGTACGGGGCGTTGAACGCATTGGACTCGTAGAGATCGAGGCTTACCGGGAGGGAAAGTTCCCTGATATTGCACGCATCGAACATGAACTCCCCCAGCCTGTCGACGTTATTCACGATGACGACGGTCTTCGGAACACCGGAGTTCAGGTTCCAGGGGGCCAGCTGCGCATTGTACGCCCTCCATCCCCAGCTCCAGTGCTTGTAGTCGAACGGGGCCCCGTTGCCGCGGGTGAAGGTGACCTTTTCGACGGCCGTGCAGCCCTGGAACGCGGGGTAGTTTTCGTTGCCGTAGGAATTGAGGCTTACCGGGATGGTCAGTTCGGTCAGCTCCGTACAGTTGTAGAATGCGTGGTTTCCGAGGACCACCACGGACTCGGGGATCACGAGCGAGGTTATGTTCAGTTCCCGGAAGGTATCGGACCCGATCCCTTTGATCCCGTCGGCGAAGCTGAGCTCCCTGAGAGAACCCCTGCTCTCGTACCAGGGGGTGTTCTGATACCATTTGTCGTTGCCGTAATATGCGTCGTAATCGTATCCGTATCCGTCCGTTCCGCAGGTGAAGTCGATCTTTTCGATCCTGTAGCAGCCCGCGAAAGCGGACGACAGGTCGCTTCCGACGGTGTCGAGCGTGATGGGCATGGTAAGCTCGGTCACGTTCTTGCATCCCACGAAGGTCCATGCGCCGAGGTTGGTGATGCCGTCCCCGATGACGATCTTCGTGATCTCGGTACGATAATCGAACCACGGCGAGCGGACGGTACCGCTGTAATTGTACGTCCAGCCGTCCCCGGTCACTTCCAACGTACCGTCCGAGTAGTAGTTGTAGCGTGCATCCGGGCCGCAGATGCCCGATTCGACCACTTCCGCGGAGGAATCGTCCGTTCCCGCGTGGATCAGGAACATCACTGCCATCGCGGATGCGAGAACTGTCAGGATCACCAAAACCGTTCCGAGTCTCAACGAACTGTCCGATTCCAGTTTTCCGTACATCTTTCCCTCTCCGTTATGCCGTGTGTCGTTCAACGGTCCGCCTTTGCAGTGTGCTTCGAACGCAAGCCAGCCGAACCTTTTATTTTGACAGTAGACTAAGTGTAGACTATTTGTAGACTATGAAAAATCTTTATATACATGTGGTAGAGGTCCGAAGGAATCCCGTCACCGGACAGTACATTTTGCCGGACTCGGAAGCGTACCCGAATCCTGCGCCCGTGTCGAGAAAGTGATCCGGTTTCGAAAGATACCGGAAATTTCTGTCGACGGCTTTTCGGAAGAGAATACGGAATACCAGCAGTACCTTTGCGCTTCGACGGTCGATGCCGTCGGCGTACTGTCGCAAGGCTATGCCTGATGCGCGGATCGCGACCGTTTGGTTAATGTATATATAATTAATCAGCAATATATAAACTATTGAAATCGATCCACCTCTCATTAGATTGATATGGGTTCACGCTCGGAGTTCCGTCCCGAGAAGAAATAACCCAGTATTGTCCGTTGCAAACCGTGGTTGAAAATGAACAGAAAGATAACATCAGACAATCCGTCGAGGTCCGGAACCCCTTTGGTCGTTCTGGCCGTTCTCGCATCCGCGATGATGGTATTCTTCATGCTTCATGCAGGAACGGACGATTCATTCGCAGCACAATCCGAATCGGGCAGTTGCGGCCCGGATGCACATTACGACTACTCGGACGGTATCTTGGAAGTATCCGGAAACGGCTGTACCTACGATTACGGCGGCACCGTATGTTCGCCGTGGTTCGATTATCGCTCAGAGATCACGAAGATCGTCATCGGGGACGGCATCACCGCTCTCGGTGCATCGACGTTCGCGGGATGCGGGAATGTGACGGAACTCACCATGCCGATCTCGCTCAACACCGTCGGGAGCGATATGTCTCCTGCGTTCGCGGACTGTTCCCGGATCGAAAAGATCGACCTTACCTACGGAACGGACGGATACGGACCGGATTATGATGCATACCCCGCAAACAACAAATGGTATCAGAACACCCCCTGGTACGGGAGCAGAGATTCTCTGAAAGAACTCAACTTCGCCGACGGGATCAAAGGGATCGGATCCGATACGTTCCGCGAACTGAACCTCACCTCGCTCGCGATCCCCGACTCCGTCGTGGCTCTCGGAAACCACGCCTTCTACAACTGCGGGGAACTGACCGATCTTACCTATCCCGTCAGCCTGCGCCCCTTCTGCGACGAAAAATATCCCTCTTTCGAAGGCTGCACGGCCATCAATAAGGTAACCATCACCCGCGGAAACGGAGTTCCTTTCGATTACTCCCGTCCGTGGTGGTTCTGGGACGGCAATTGTCATCTGGCCCCGTGGAACACGAATTCCGGTGTGGCAAAATCGATCGTCCTTTCCGACGATCTTTCAAAATTGGGGAAAAACATATTCTTCGGATGCAACATCAAAGAAATTTTCTTCCACGGAAAATATTTCCTTCCGCCCGAACATTTTTCGCCGTACTGGTGAGGAACGTGCCTCGGTACGCGTTGCATTATTGCGGATCGGTGTTGTCGATCGCAGGGGTTTTCTGAACCAGTATGAATCGATTACTGCGTATATTTATAGATTTTCCGAGTTCTACAAATAGTCTACATATTGTCTACCATTTGATCAGAGGTTGCCGGGCAGACCCAGACCGGAGGCCCTGTTGAAAAATTCAACATTGCAATCTGCAAACGGAGGTGTGAAATGTACGGAAGATCGGGATCGGACAGTTCGTTCAGGCTCGGAACCGTTTTGGTTATCCTGGCCGTTCTCGCATCCACAATCGCAGTAATGTTTTTGATCCATGCGGAAACAGACAACTCTTCAGCTACAGAAATTGTAGAATATGGGGTCTGCGGACCTGACACGTATTACAAGTACTTTTCAGACGGTACCCTGGAGGTCTCCGGGTACGGCTGGACCTACAACTACGG
>CAVIXW010000131.1:0-5011 GCA_963646785.1 Acutalibacteraceae bacterium | reverse complement strand
GAGCACTTGTCAATCCGTCATAATCGGGGCACCAACTCCGTGGTCACCTACCCCAAACCCTGAAGAACCTATAAATTCAGAACAAAAAAGTAAATCCCGTACGAAGTACGGGAAATGAGTTTAAATCAGTTCTCGATTGCTTCGGAGGGGCACTCGTCGATGCAGGCACCGCAGTCAGTGCATTTATCGGCGTCGATGACAGCGACGTCGTCCATGGTGATTGCTTCGGTCGGGCATGCGTCAACGCATGCACCGCATGCTACACAGTTGTCTACGATTACTTTGGGCATTTGTTACACCTATTTCAAAAATAATTGAAATGAGTATATAATCCTATCACAACTTGAGGAAACCTTAACATTTCAAAAATAGTTGAAATCAGAATTTCAGTCCGAACTATCATGTTTTGCGGGAGTATTTTCGGCAAAATGGCCGGAACACAGATCATGTTGGGCGATGAGTTCGTCGATCCGGCGCTCAGTATCTCGCCGTTCAGGCGGTTCACCCGAGCGGAATGTATCACAGTTTCGGATCCGTTTTCGGTGAGGCGGATCGAACTCGTTTTTCCGATTCTCTCGTCGACCGCTAATCCCATAGCTGTCGGTTCGGGGACTATCATAGAAACTCTAGATTTGTCGAATGATACGTGTTCGCGGAACTCCTTCTGAGACAGGCCACCATAACGTTCTATCGGCAACAAATAAATACGAACAAAAAAGGAAATCCCGTACCGAAGTACGGGAAATGAGTTTAAAATCAGTTCTCGATTGCCTCAGAGGGGCACTCGTCGATGCAGGCACCGCAGTCGACGCATTTGGACGCGTCGATGACAGCGACGTCGTCGACGGTAATGGCATCGTTGGGGCATACGTCGATGCAGGCACCGCAAGCGACACACTTGTCTGCGATAACGGAAACCATCTGAATCCCTTCAGTTCTCGATTGCCTCAGAGGGGCACTCGTCGATGCAGGCACCGCAGTCAGTGCATTTCTCGGCGTCGATGACAGCGACGTCGTCCATGGTGATTGCTTCGGTCGGGCATGCGTCAACGCATGCACCGCATGCTACACAGTTGTCTACGATTACTTTGGGCATTTGTTACACCTATTTCAAAAATAATTGAAATGAGTATATAATCCTATCACAACTTGAGGAAACCTTAACATTTCAAAAATAGTTGAAATCAGAATTTCAGTCCGAACTATCATGTTTTGCGGGAGTATTTTCGGCAAAATGGCCGGAACACAGATCATGTTGGGCGATGAGTTCGTCGATCCGGGCGTTCAGGATTGCCATGCAGCGGAGGAATTCCCGAAGGTCTTTTTCATCGAGGGCGCTCAGTATCTCGCCGTTCAGGTGGTTCACCTTCGAGCGGAATGTGTCGCAGGCTGCGGAACCGTTTTCGGTGAGGCGGATCGAACTCGTTTTACCAATCCCCTCGTCGACCGCCAATCCCATGGCAGTCAGTTCGGAGACTATCATGGAAACTCTTGATTTGTCGAAGGGCACGTGTTCGCGGATCTCCTTCTGAGACAGACCTCCATGACGTTCGATCTGCAACAGGATAAGGATATGGTAGCTTTTCAGACCCATCTCCGAAAGGCCCGGGGCGATGAGGTATCTGATGCATTTTTTCATCTTATCCGAAAAAACCTCCAGCTGTTCGAAAGTATCCGCCTCTTCCGCCCCTTCTTTCATAGACGAGCATTATCTCCTACATATATAACAATAGTTTAGTTTAGAACTAAACTATTAATACAATCAGCAGGATTCGAAATAATCCGAGGAGAGCACATGAGCGATTATGAGAAATTTATCCGGGAACAGGCCGGTAAATGTCGCGACAGCAGCGGTTTCGACAAATCCCTTTACGATACGCACCAGGTAAAACTCGGCCTCAGGGACAGGGACGGAAAAGGCGTGGTCGCAGGACTTACCAACATCTCCCGCGTAACCGGTTTCGCCGTCGCCGACGGCCGGCCCGTACCCTGCAGGGGAAGATTGGCCTATCGCGGTTATCCGATCGAAGAACTCATCGAGGCCCAGGGATCCGAGAAGGGACTTTTCGAGAAATGTGCCTACCTTCTGCTTTTCAACGAACTTCCCGATGCGGAACAGCTCTCCGAGTTCCGCGTCTACCTCAACAGGCAGATGTCCCTTCCGTCGTATTTCGTAAAGGAGGTCATTCTTCGCGAGAACGGCAACGATGTCATGAACACCATGTCACGCTGTGTCATGAACCTCGCCATGTACGACCGCGATGTTTCCGATATGTCCGTCGAAAAGGCGCTGAAGAACTGCATCAACATCATCGGCAGCATGCCGCTGTTCGCCGTATACGGATACCAGGCCTATGCCCATTACGATATGGGGGAAAGCCTCCTGATCGTCAATCCGGACCCCAAGCTCACCGTGGCCGAGAATATCCTCCGCATGCTCAACCCCCATCACCAATACACAGACCTGGAGGCTATCGTGCTAGACCGTCTGCTGGTGCTCCATATGGAGCACGGGGGCGGGAACAACTCCACGTTTACCGCGCGGGTGGTCTCTTCCACAGGTTCGGACACGTATTCTGTGATCGTTGCCGCGCTGATGTCGCTCAAAGGGCCCCGTCACGGTGGTGCCAATCTGAAAGTCTCGGCAATGACGCAGAACATCAGGGAGAATGTTTCGGATATCACCGATCCGGAAGAGATCGGCGCATATCTCAGGAAGATCGTCGGCAAAGAGGCTTTCGACAGGACCGGGCTTGTCTACGGGATGGGCCATGCGGTCTATACCGATTCCGATCCGCGTGCGGAGATCCTCCGTTCCCTTGCCGAAAAACTTGCCCAGGCCGACGGCCGCAACGACGAATTCAGGATGTACAGACTGATCGAAAATCTGTCGCCCGACATCATCCGGGAGAACCACGATGCCGCCGGCCCACTGTGCGCGAACGTGGACCTTTACAGCGGTTTCGTGTACGAGCTTCTGGGCATTCCCAGCGATCTGTACACGCCCATGTTCGCCATGGCACGTACCGTCGGGTGGTGTGCGCACCATCTCGAAGAGATATCCTCCTCGAACAAGATTATCAGGCCCGCATACGTCAGCGTGGCCGAGGGCCGGAGCCTGTGGAAACAGCCGGAGCGAGAAGAGAGCCACTGGAGGGATTTGAACCCTCGACCGCATGTTTACAAGACATGCGCCATACCTCTAGGCCACAGTGGCGATATTCTCGACAACGTGCCTGTTCATAAAATAATATCGGTCTATATTCCGGCGCATGGTTTCAAAAACGCTAAATGTCGAGTGGAGATTAATACCCATGAAGGTTTTCGTCTACAATTACCGTCCTTTCGACGAGGCGGAGTTCTTTACCGAATTCGCAGAGAAATTCGGTCTGGAACTGGATTGGACCGAAGAACCGGCCACTCCCGACAACTGCGGTCTCGCGGCGGGAAGCGACTTCATTTCGATAATAACTTCTCCGATCACCGCCGATATGATCGATCAGTATATGCGGGGCGGAGTAAGGATGATCTCCTCCCGCACCATAGGCTATGACCATATCGACCTGGAACATGCGAAAAAGGTCGGCATGGCCGTTTCCCACATCACCTACGATCCCGAGGGCGTCGCTGAATACACCGTCATGGGGATACTGATGTGCGTCCGTAAGATGAAGTCCATAATGCAGTCGTTTGCGGCAAGGGATTTCCGTCTTGTCGGGCAGATCTCGGGCGAATTGGGCCGGATGACCGTCGGCGTCGTGGGTCTGGGACGTATCGGACGCACCGTCATACGCGATCTGTCCGGTTTCGGTTGCAGGGTTCTCTATTGGAACCATACACCGAAAGATCCCTGCCCCGGGGCCGAATCCGTGTCCCTTGAACGTCTTTTGGCGGAATCCGACATCATCACCCTGCATCTCGAGCTCAATCCGGAGACCCATCATTTCCTGGATGCCGAAGCGTTTTCGAAGATGAAGGACGGAGTGATGGTCGTCAATACAGCACGCGGACCGCTTATCGATACCGATGCATTGATCGATGCCGTGGATTCGGGGAAGGTCGGCCAGGCCTTCCTCGACGTGATAGAAGACGAGTTCGGATTATATTACAAGGATTGCGGCGGTATGGACCTGAGCGGCCGTTACATCGGCAGACTGAGCGATCGTCCGGAGATCCTGGTGACGCACCACATGGCGTTCTACTACCGTACCGCGGTCAGCGATATGGTCTACAATTCATTGCTTGCGATGAAACTCTTTAGCGAAGGGAAGGAGATCCCCTTCCGTATTGCGTGATACTATGTCCAGAGCATTTACTTCCGAAGAATATGAGGTGCCGGATATGCCGGCGGTCGAGATCAAGGAATCAACCCAGTCCGAGGATCACGATCTTGTCTACGAATATACCAAAGGCCGCAATACCAACGACCCGGCGCTTCCGTACGAGATCGGGATGAACTTCCTGAACGGCGAGAAGGGGTTCTTCAAGAGCATCGATTTCGCCGTCAAATGGCTGAAGATCTCCACCGGGATGGGATGTGTGCCGGCCAAGGTCGCTTTGGCCGAAGTATATCTTGCGGATACCAAGAAATACGGTTACCGGGACGCCGCAATTCTGTTGCGGTCCGCAAAGGACCAGGGCTCCGAGGAAGCGGGGGCTTTGCTCGATATGAAATCCATTTCGGACGTCAAGTCGAAATCGGCCTTCACCACATACCGTCTGAATGCCGAATTGGGAAACACCGAGGCCATGATCGCATTGGCGGAAGGATTTGAAAAGGAATACTACGCCAAGCAGAAATGGAAGACGGCCGTCATGTGGTATCTGAACGCATATGTCAAAGGTGCCAGGGACCTCCGTCCGAGGATCGAACAACTTATCGAGAATAGGAATGTCGAACTTTCGGTTCTTCAGGATTTAGGGTAGAAACGACTGAAGTCGGTTGATGTCGAAGCCGCAGGATGAGATAAGAACGAGTGTGGGATTACAGACTTTAAACAGGAGTCGAACC
>CAVIXW010000130.1:0-5167 GCA_963646785.1 Acutalibacteraceae bacterium | reverse complement strand
GGTCGACGGTGTTCTCTTCAGTAAAGACAAGGCCGTCCTGATTCAATACCCCACGGCCAAAACAGATGCTTCATACGAAATACCTGCTGCGGTCAAGATCATCAAATCCTCAGCGTTCAAGTGTTGTGCTTCTCTCGCATCCATCGCCATCCCCAATTCGGTCACATCAATCGAAGAGGGTGCTTTTGACATGGACTTCTATGGCCCAGCCGGTGAAATCGTACTCGAACCTACCGTTGAAAAATTGGCCGGTTCCACCTTTGACAACAAAGGCGGAAAATGGATCAAACAGACATCCGTTTCCCCGGTAGATCCCGACAGGGTTTCAGGCGAATGCGGAGAAGGCGTCATTTACGAATTGGATATTTCCGCAGGAACTCTTACCATCGGCGGTTCCGGACAGATGAAGTCTTACTCCAGAGGCAATGCACCTTGGGATTCTAGCAAAGGCACCATTACTTCTATCGTCATCGGCGATAAGGTAACATCGGTCGGCGATCACGCGTTCGAAGGTTTTACAGCTATAGGGTTCGTCACCATCCCCGATTCCGTTACCTCGCTCGGAACATCCTCATTCGCCGATTGTACCGGGCTGAAAGAGCTCACTGTTCCAGCAAGTCTTGATTGTGTCGGTTCCAACGATGGTCCCGCTTTCTCCGGCTGTGTCAATATCGAAAAGATCACTTTCGTAGCGGGCAGCGGTACATGGTATGGCTACAATACAGGAGGTACCCAATCTGTTTCTGTCAGCAATGCCGCGAAATTCCTTAACGATACCGTCTTCGGGACAACTTCCGAACTTTCGAATTACGTATTTGCGCCTTGGCAGCTCAGCAGATCAACGTTGACTACCGTTACCATATGCGATGGAGTAACCTCAATCGGAGATTCTGCGTTCAAGGACTGTACCTCTCTAACCTCAGTTACCCTCCCCGATTCTGTCAGATCGTTCGGAAACAGCGTTTTCGACGGATGCATTTCTCTGACCACAATCCACGTGAGCGAGGAAAGTTCGAAATACCGTTTCGTGGACGGTGTGTTGTACGATAAATACATGACGGAGTTGATACTTTATCCCGCAGGAAACGTCAACACCTCGTTCGAGATACCTGCCAGCGTAACCTCAATTGGTGCCTTTGCGTTCCAGGGCAATACTTATCTGACCGCCATAACCATTCCCGACACCGTGAACTTTATCGCATACTCAGCGTTTTCCTATAGGTTCTACGACACCGACGGCGGATCCGAGATCTCACAAACCGTTGCAGGTCTGGCTGGATCGACATTCGAGAAGATCGATGGCAAATGGATAAGATATAGTTCTGCTACGCTCCCCGCACCCCCGCCGTCCCTTTCCGATACCGGTTCAGGCAACGGATCGACGATTATCTATCTCTTCGTTGCGTTAGTTGTCGCCATCGCATCGGTTGGGGCCTTTGCGGTTGTGAAGAAGAGACGTTCTTGAAAATATATTGCAGAGGATTAAATCACTCGCACCTATCATCCAACATCCGAAGACGACCAGAATTTCGGGACGAATTAATTATATGATTGTATACTACCATTCGACCGTTTGTCGAAATTTTGTCTACAATATGTTTATAATATTGTTTATCAAGCATCAAATTAGTTTACGAGGATGAAACCATAGTTAAGAACTCTGTCGTACTGACGGTCACACTGCTTGTCTGTGTGTCCGCATATTTCGCCATTGCGGGCGTCGATTTATCTGGTGCCGATACTTCGGATCATTCTGATAATTATGATGTATCCATCGATTACGGATTCGATACCACTTCCGGAACACTCACCATCCGTGGTTCCGGTCAAATGGATTCTTATTCTGCAGATAAGGCGCCTTGGTACGCACTGAAAGACAAGATCACCTCGATCGTCATCACGGATTCCGTCACATCCATCGGCGACTCTGCGTTCGAAGGGTGTTCCGCCATTACTTCAATCACCGTTCCGGACTCCGTCATGAACATAGGGGCTTCTGCATTCAGTGGCTGCAAATCCCTGGCCACGGTAAATCTTGGCAAATCTGTCGACTTCATTGGGTATTCGGCGTTCAGTGGCTGTACTTCGCTCAGATCCATTGTAGTTTCTGATGAAAATCGTTCATACGTTTCGGTCGACGGCGTTCTGTTTTCTAACGATAAAACGACTCTGTTCCGTTACCCCGCGGCCAAGACGGGTGCTGCCTATGAAATCCCCGACACTGTCACATCGATCGCCCCTTATGCGTTCGAAGGTTGCATTTACTTAAAATCAGTTACCCTGCCGGATCCTATAGCAAGCATCGGACAGTCTGCGTTTTACAACTGCACCTCGCTTGTATCCGTTACCATTCCCCGCTCTGTCGTATCCATAGAACCTTACGCATTCCATAATTGTACTTCTCTCGGATCTGTTTCCATTCCCGATTCGGTCGAATCCATCGGGGGATCCGCGTTCAAGAGATGTATTTCCCTCAGATCCGTAACCGTCCCCGATTCCGTCACATCTATCGGATATTCTGCTTTCGAAGGCTGCACCTCCCTGAAATCTGTCGAGATATCCGATTCCGTCACATCTGTCGGGGTTGCTATGTTTAGGGACTGTACCTCCCTCGCTTCTATCTTCTTCCCCCCTTCTGTCACCTCCATCGGCGCATATGCATGTGACGGGTGTGTATCCCTCGCTTCGGTTTCAATTCCCCTTTCCGTTACGAGTATCTCAGACAATGCGTTCAACGGAAAATTCTATGGATATAATGTCGTGGTTGTCGACGGGAAGGTTCCTGAGAATCCTTTTTCTGCTCCAAGCGAACTTACGCAAATTGCCTACCTGGCCGGATCCACTTTTTTGAATGTCGACGGTAACTGGATCAAATCCTGCTCGGATTGGGGTCTATGCGGCGAAGGTATTCCGGCATACGACGGTATCGATCATCCGTTTTACACGGAGTGGCCCAACGGACCATACTACAGATTCCAATTTATGGTTTATTATGAATACGACGCCGTTACCGAAACGCTTAAGATATACGGAACCGGGTCGATGAGAGACCTTGCCACTAACCAACCTTGGCAGACATATAAAGATAAAATCAAATTCGTCCGCATCGACGATACGATCACGTCCATCGGGTCGGGTGCGTTCAGCGGTTGTATCTCCCTGACTTCCGTTTTCATCCCCGATTCCGTCACATCGATAGGGTCCGGTGCATTCAGCGGTTGCGTCTCCCTGACTTCCGTGAATATCCCGAATTCGATCACTTTTACCGAAGCGAATCCTTCTATCAGAGACTTTACGTTCGATGGTTGTAGCTCTTTAAAATCCCTGTCCATTCCCGAATCTGTCGTATCCATCGGATCGGGTGCATTCCGCGGTTGTACCTCCCTGACTTCCGTCAACATCCCCGATTCGGTCACATACCTCGGAGAATCTGTGTTCTACGGTTGCGCTTCATTAACATCCCTGTCCATTCCGGATCGCGTCACATCAATCGCTGATTACGAGTTCTACGGTTGCGAGTCACTCACTTCCGTCAACATCCCGGATTCCGCTACATATATAGGAAAATCTGCCTTCTACGGTTGCGCTTCATTAACATCCCTGTCCATTCCGGACAGCATCACATCGATCGGCGATTACGGGTTCTACGGCTGCGAGTCACTCACTTCCGTTAACATCCCCGATTCGGTCACATACCTCGGAGAATCTGTGTTCTACGGTTGCACTTTTCTTACCTCTATCACCATTCCCAATTCCGTTACCTATATCGGCGATAATGCATTCAGAGATTGTACATCTATCTCATCCTTATCAGTCCCCGATTCGGTCAAATCCCTCAGGTCTGTGTTCTATGGGTGTAATTCCCTAACTTCAGTCACCCTCCCCGAATACCTGACCTCTATCGGAGATTATACGTTCTACAAATGTACCTCGCTTTCATCAGTATCGATCCCCGATTCCGTCACATCTATCGGATATTCTGCGTTCGATAATTGTACAGCTCTCGCCACCGTAACCATCCCCGACTCCGTAACTTCTCTCGGATCCTATGCATTCTATAGGTGCACCTCCCTCATATCCGTATCGATCTCCGATTCGGTCACGGTCCTCCCGTCGTATGCTTTTACCGGGTGTTACTCGCTCGCATCCGTAACTATCCCCGATACCGTCACAAGCATCGAACACTTTGCGTTCGATAACTGTATCGCCCTCTCATCCGTATTGATCCCCGATACGGTCACATACATCGAGTGGGGTGTGTTCGCCGGCTGCACGGGCCTGAAAGAACTTACTCTTCCTATCGCTCTCAACACGGTCATGTATGATAAAGAACCGGCCTTCAACGACTGTGTCAATATCGAAAAGATAACATTCACCGGTTCCGGAAACTGGTTCCCCTACGGCCAGGATCGGTCTCAGTTCCCCTACTACGGGGACACGCCGTGGCAGATCAGCAAACACAGTCTGACCACGGTCGTCATACCAGAGGGTGTGACCACTGTCGGAGATTTCGCATTCTCCGACTGTACCGCTCTCGCCTCCGTATCGATTCCCGATTCGATCACTTCGATCGGAAATTCTGCGTTCGACAATTGTATCGCTCTCGCCTCCGTAACCATCCCCGACTCCGTAACTTCTCTCGGTCCGTATGCATTCCGTAACTGCACCTCCCTCACATCCGTATCGATCCCCGATTCGGTCACGGCTCTCCCGTCGTATGCTTTTACCGGGTGTTACTCGCTCGCATCCGTATCGATCCCCGATACCGTCACAAGCATCGGAAACTTTGCGTTCGATAACTGTATCGCCCTCTTTTCCGTATCCATCCCCGATTCGGTCACCTGCATCGAGAGGGGCGCGTTCGACGGCTGCACTGGGTTGAAAGAACTCACTCTTCCCATAATGCTCAACTCGGTCATGTACAATGAAGCTCCTGCCTTCAACGACTGCACCAATATCGAAAAGATCACGTTCACCGGATTCGGAAACTGGTTCCCCTACGGCCAGGATTGGTCTCAGTTCTCCTATTGCGGGAACACTCCGTGGCAGATCAGCAAACGCAGTCTGACCACGGTCGTCATATCGGAGGGCGTGACCTCTGTCGGAGATTTTGCATTCTCCGACTGTACCGCTCTCGCCTCCGTATCGATTCCCGATTCGATCACTT
>CAVIXW010000129.1:0-5220 GCA_963646785.1 Acutalibacteraceae bacterium | reverse complement strand
GCATGGCGTTCTGGAACCAGGTCCCCAAGGTCAGGATCGATTCCGTGATGAACGGTGACGGATTCGTCGCGTCCGGCGCCGGTCTGAGGCCCTGATGACGGTCACGCATTCCCGATCCCGTTAGGACGTTCGGAACCAGTCGTGCTCGCGATAGACGGCGAGCACGTTCAGGACGGGGATGTCCGCCGTCAATGCCGCATCGAAGGGGGACAAGCCCCTCTCGGGGCAGGCGATCGATCAAGCTGGATGCATCGTGGGAGACGAATCGGTTCATCGGGGATTTCAATCTGGTCACATTCCTTGCACTCGGAATGTACATGACTATGGAGTTATGTATCGCGAACAGGGGTATGACCTCGAAATACACTCCTCTCGACATACTGTTCGAGTATAGTTCCATGGTCTCCATCACCACGCGGACAAGGGTCATGACTCAAGCAGTGCCAGCTAACGTTCGGAAGATAGAGCAGGATATAGGGCTGGGCCTATATCCCGACCCGTGAAACACATATTCCGTAAAAATCGGGAGTTGGAGTTCAAACATCAATGACAAATATCCCTACCATTATCCGAACCCATGGAACAATTCGCAAACGGAATTTTGGTTTCGACGGCGGAAAAGGATCTGGGGCCCGAAGATGCATTATCGGCCGGAACAAGATTCGGTCTCAAGTACCACTCCGTTGCGGTGGCCCGCGACTCGGACCCGAGCAGCGAGATGATCTCGAAGGCACTGATCTCAGGACTTCTGTCCGCCGGGGCGAATGTGATCGACACGGGCAAGAAACCGGTCCCCGTAATCCATACCGCGCTTGGTTCCAGATGCGATCTTATCCTATCGGTGGGCAATCCCGATCGGGACGGCCATATCAGCGGCATCACAGCATATGCGGCCGACGGTGCCCCGTTATCCGAGGAAGAAATATTCAACATACTGAAAAGCGAAGAGACCCAGCTCCCGGACTTCAAACATCTGGGCAATATGATCGAAGTCACCGATCTCGACAAAAAATACATCGAAATGGTGGTTTCCACAGGCCTTTCGTCCCAGGGATATGTCATTCTCGACTGCGGATGCGGAAGCACGTCATTCACAGCACCGCGTCTGCTCGAAAATCTCGGTGCGGAGGTCATCGCATTCAACACACACGAAACGGAGGGAAAACTCCCCCGCGCACCGGGCCTCGACAAATCCGATCTCGTGCACATCTCCAGTTTCGTCAATGCCAGTATCGGCAGCATCGGTTTCGCGTTCAATTCCGACGGAACCCGTTTGGCGCTTATAGACGAGGGCGGAACGGACGTCCCCGGAGACAGGCTGCTGGCACTTATGCTGAGGTATTACGAACCCCGGGTCGCCGTTGTTCCATTCGACTCGCCGTATGTCATCGAGGAGGCTTTCTACGACCCCCTGGGCATGAGGCCGGGATCCGATGAGGGCCCTTCCGAACGCAAGCTGATCCGTGCCAACGGAGATATCGATTCCGTCATCAAGGCCATGAAGGCCAACGATGCCGAATTCGGTGCGCTCGCAGACGGGACCTTCATATTCTCGCAACTCGGATACTGCCCCGACGCATTGTTCGCCGCAGCGGTATTGAGCGAGCTGGCCGGAAAGAGAAGCATCCGGAACCTCCTGGAGGCCATCCCGGTTTACTCCAACAGAACCCTCCGCGTGGATTTCGACGGCAACATGACCCTGTTCTCCAACAGGCTCCGCGAAAAGATCGACGACTACGACGTGGCCGATTTCGAATTCTCGGGAGTTGCCTGGAAGATCATCCTGAAGCACGGCACATACACGATCAAACAATCCGAGAACAACCCGGAAAAACTGATCGTGTTCGCCGAATCCTCCGATGTCGTATATCTCATCACGATGCTGGAACAGGCCAAGGATCTGGTGAACTCCTGCATCTGAGGGGATTCATACCTCGCTGCCGTCCGGATACAGCATCGGAAGACTGATCTCGTCCCCGCAGGAATTGTAAACCCTCCAGCTCTGACGGTCGTACGGCTGACAGGTTATGAAGTGAACTCCGCCCATACGGTTGAACGCATCCCTGTCCTCCTCGGATGCTTCGGCCGAAAAACCCGGGTGGGAGTGGGCCGAACCGCTCTGGGCGTAATCGATAGGTGCCATCCAGTCCATGATGAAACTATGCGAATCCCCGAAGATCGTACCGGGCACCATCACCATCTCGTCGATTATGCCGTCATGGGCCCGATGAAGGCAGATGAATTCGTCCGGGTATGTCGATTTGGCAGATTCGTTCAGTCCGTCGATGAAATCGACGCTTACTCCTTTGATCTTCATAATGCATTCACCAGCTTCTCCCTCACGCGGGAATAGAAATCCTTTCCGAACATCAGTAACCTTACTTTTTCGGAGGAACGGACCATCTCTATCTTCGAACCTCCGGATACGGCATGCTCGGTCTGCCCGTCGATGACCAGCAGACATCCTTTGTCGAGCACGCATTCCACGGTCACCTTGGCATCGGCAGGAACGACGAACGGCCGGCAGGAGAATTTGAACGCGGCCATGGGTACGATGATGAATGCGTTGACCCTCGGATCGACAATGGGGGATCCGAGACTCATGGCGTAACAGGTGGAGCCCGTCGGAGGGGAGACGATGATCCCGTCCGCCCGCAGGTCCATGGCAAGCTTGTCGTCCACGTAGATCCTGAACTGCCTGATCTTCCCGACCGAATCCGTATGGATGACGGTCTCGTTGACGGCAGGTTCGACCTTGATCCCGTCGAGATAGGTATCGAGCTTGAAACGTTCTTCGATGACGTACTCTCCGCGGATCGCACGTCCCAGACCTTCCTCGATGTCGGCAGGTTCGATCTCCGCCAGGAATCCGACCCCGCCCCCGTTGATGCCCAAAATGGCCGCATGGGTGGACATGGCAGACCTGAGTATGGTGCCGTCGCCGCCGATGGTAACCAGGATATCGACGTCCATGTCCGACACATCGACACCCGGAAGTCCCAGTATGTCCGCCGCGGCCTTATCGAGAGTCAGTCTTTGATCTTTGAGAACAGCATATGCGCGCCTGAGCAGCTCCTCTGCCTGAGGCATATTCGGATTCACCAGAAGCCCGAAAGCGGGACGGTCTCTCGCAAACGGAGCGCCTGTCGTGATATAATCGAAAAGGTCCGGATGGTTGCAAGCAAAGAAATTGGAACGGACGTCGAGACGCAACGGCATATCGAAGACGTTGCCCTCCAAATCGTAGATGTATCCTCCCGCTTCCTTCAGCAGCAGATAGCTGGCGGCGATATCCACCACGCGGATCCCTCTGGAATAACGTTCCGAATTCATGTAGTACCCGTCGGACTGCCCCTCCGCCACCAGCGCCATCTCCAGGGATGCGCATCCGAACGAACGGGTGGAGCTGATGATCTTCGACAGTTTGAAGGCCTTCGGATCGGCACCGTTGCCGAGATAGATGGACATGAAGAGATTGGAAAAATCCAATTTGCGCACGCCGATCTTCTTGCCGTTCTTGAATGCCCCTTTGCCGCGGACGGCCCACATCGAGTCCCCTGTTGCCAGGTTCCTGAGATATGCCGTATGCAACTGTGCCAGCGACCCTTTGCCGACCGCCATAGAAATGGTGTACATGGGGATGTCGGCAACGCAATTCGAGGTTCCGTCGATGGGATCGAGAACGAGAACGTCCTCGTACCCATAATCCACGAACCCGATCTCTTCGCTGAGAACGTTCAGGGGAACATTGTGACGGATGATGTAATCCAGCACCGTGTTCTCGGCCACTTTGTCGACTTCGGAGGTGGGGGTGCCGTCTGCCCCCAGTTCGATATCCTTTCCTCTTTCCTCGAGAGAGGGGATGAGGTCCACGGACCTTTTCACCTCATCGGCGATGGCGGAAAGGGTTTCCAACAGGGAATCCATGCTACCGTATTCGTCGAACTGCTCTTAAACAATTTCCCAGCAAGAGATTATGAACGACGAACGAATGGGGGGAGGGTATGGAACCGTTTGCGTTCTCTGATGGTACCGTCTTCGCTGAAAGGAGAAAGATATACACGGTCTCTGCCGCCCCCGGCATCCGTGTTTACGGCGAACGCACGCCTGTGGTCGACGGCGTGGAATACAGGGAATGGAACCCCCTGCGCAGCAAACTTGCCGCGTATATCGCCAACGGAGGAACGAAGGTACCGATCGGGAAAAACGATCACGTCCTCTATCTGGGCGCATCGAGCGGCACCACTCCGTCGCATGTATCCGACATGGTCCCCAGGGGCAAGGTCTACTGTGTGGAATTCGCCCCCCGCATGTTCCGCGAGCTTGTCAGGAACTGCGAGCCCCGTCCCAATATGATCCCCGTACTGGCGGACGCCACCAGACCTTCCGAATACGAGTTCATGGTATCCGATATTGATATTGTATACCAGGACGTCGCACAGAAAAACCAATCGGACATCCTTGCCGACAATATGGACAAATTCAACGCGAGATTCGGTATGGTCGCCATCAAGGCCCGTTCGGAGGATGTGGCGAAAGATCCGGACACCATCTTCGAGCATTCGCTGAAAAGGCTGGAAGAAAGAGGTCTCGCCGTCCTCGACAGGCGCCGTCTGGAGCCTTACGAAGATTCGCATATGATGATTGTGGTGGAACGCAGATGAATGCGGACGACACCGACGGCAGCGTGTACACCGTAGCCTTCGAGGGAGATAGGTTCCTCATGGTCTGGAACCCCAAAAGGAACGGGTGGGAGATGCCGGGCGGCCATATCAAGAAAGGCGAAACGCCCTCCGAGGGTGCCGTTCGCGAGTTCGAAGAAGAGACCGGGTTCACGATAAGGCTCGTGGAGATCCGGGACCTCGGCCATTGTTTCGTATGCTCGGCGATCCTCGGAAAAAATCCGAAAGCAGATCACGAAATGGAATCCCGTCTCTTCGATCGCCTCCCCGAGCGGCTTTCGTTCGACCGTACCGAGTACGAAGACACCGTCCCGTGGGCCAGAGACACCATACCGAAACCATGTGACTGACCGTTCGGGTGCCCTGTTTCAGAAAGAAGATAATCCTACATTACTAGCAGTTTAAACACTACATTTCATGAGCTGCTCACAGAGAAGTCCTTGAGGGACACCCTTGCGGGAACCTGCATGTTGAACTGAGCGAAGATCTTCTTTACTTGACTGTTCGGAGCTTCCACACTGACTGCATATTCAGGTAC
>CAVIXW010000128.1:0-5387 GCA_963646785.1 Acutalibacteraceae bacterium | reverse complement strand
AAATCAACCCTGCCCGCCCGAATCAAAAAAAATCGGGCCCTTCGCGCGCATATAGTAGATGTGTCTAGGTCGGGATTTATCAGAGGTACCGTCGTTGTTATTGTTGTCATTTTTCATGACCACAACTGCGGCACCTGCAATGATAACGATAGCAACCACAGCGATGGCCGCAATCATCATTGTTTTCTGTTCCATTTAATCACCAATTGTACTAGGGGTAATACAATTGGATGATTAAGCCGAATGATGTTGATATATGTTCGCATACATTTTGTATAATGTTTGTTGGTTTTGTCTGATTTTTGTCCGAATTATGTCATATCATATGCGAACCCATTTTTTTTGTCCGACTTCCGAATGCGCCCGAAGCAGGTCAGTTAGGAGATGGATTCGAATGTCGGAATGATTCGTTCAGTACCCGGATGCACAAACGGTTTCGACGAAATTTGAAGTATCTGTATTTTGTAGAATATATAATGTGGGAACCTCATAACGACTTGTTTCCGGCTTCTGCAGGAAACGGATATCGGTTTGAGGGTATGGGCATGATCACAAGATTCATCGGGAGACGCGAATGGGAGCTTGTCCTCATTGCCGTCGTTCTGATCCTGCTGCAGGTCTGGATGGATATCTCCATTCCCGATTACATGGGGGAGATAACGGACCACATAGTTCTCGGCGAAAAGGACATCGTCGTCGAGAAAGGGATCCTGATGCTCGTCTGTGCGTTCATGAGTCTTGTTCTGTCCTTCGGTGCGGGATTCGTCCTCGCCAACCTGTCCGCCTCGATCGGACGCAACATGCGTTTGCAACAGTTCGATCACGTTCAGGCATTTTCCGTGAAGGATATCAACAGATTCTCTGCGGCAAGTCTGATAACCAGGTCCACGAACGACGTGTCCCAGATACAGAATTTCATTGCCAGGGGATTGCAGGCGGCAATCAAATGTCCGATCATCACCGTCTGGGCCCTCGGCAAGATATACCATTCGTCAATCGAATGGAGTCTTCTCGTCATCGCAGGCATACTCGTCCTCATGGCCGTGATGTTTATCACCATCCATTTTGCGAGCAAGAATTTCAGAAAGGTCCAATGGCTTACCGACGGTGTTAACCGTTCCGTCCGCGAGAACCTCGACGGGATCAGGGTCATCCGTGCGTACGGTGCCGAAGAATTCCAGGAAGCAAAATTCACCCGCTCCAGCAACGATCTTCTCGCCAACAATCTGGAGGCCAATAAGGTGATGGCCTTCGGAATGCCGATCTCCCAGTCGATGATGAATTTCGTCTGTCTGGGCATATACTGGGTCGGGGCATCGTTGATACTCGCCATCAGTGATCAGTCAGTGCAGTTCGTGAAGTACTCGGACATGATAGTGTTCAGTTCCTACGCCACCATGGTCCTGGGTGCGGTGATGCAGTTCTTCGGCATCTTACGCATACTTCCCCGTGCACTCGTGGGGTATCGCCGTATCGCGGAGGTCGTGGAGACGGAATCCTCGATCCGCGACGGATCCGTAACGAACGGGTCCGAACAAGGTACCGTGAAATTCGATGACGTGAGCTTCTCGTATCCGGGTTCCGACCGGAAAGTGCTCGACGGGATATCGTTCGCCGTCGTACGGGGCACTACCTTCGCCATCGTCGGGCCGACAGGGTCCGGAAAATCCACCCTTATAAGTCTGATCGCCAGATTTTACGATGCCGATTCCGGATCCGTATCCGTGGATGGGGTCGATGTCAGAGACTATACCCAAAAGGCCCTGCATGCAAAATTGGGATACGTTCCCCAGACCTCGATCATATTTTCCGGGAGCGTGTCGGAGAACGTCAATTACGGCGACGGTTCGGTCGGAAGGTCTTCGGAAGACGTGCGCCGTGCCATACGTATCACCCAAGCCGAGGAATTTGTCGGGAAGATGCCTGAAAAGGAGGATTCCCGCGTGTCCCAGCACGGCAAGAACCTCTCCGGCGGGCAGAAACAGCGCATCTCTATCGCACGCGCGGTCTGCAAAGACCCGGAGATATACCTTTTCGACGATTCGTTCTCGGCCCTCGATTACAAGACGGACAGTCAGCTGCGCGCCGCATTGCGTAAAGAGACGGGGGGCAGTACGGTGATCATCGTGGCACAGAGGATCGGAACCATCCTGGATGCCGATAAGATCCTGGTTCTGGACGAGGGCCGTGCGGTCGGTATCGGCACCCACGACGAACTGATGAGGTCCTGTGGCACCTACCGCGATCTCGCCGTTTCACAGCTCGGAGGCGACATACAGTGATTCCGGAGGACCGTTCGCAGAGCAAAGGCGGCAGACTTTCCGAAGGAATGCAGAAACCGCCGCGGTTTGCGGGCCCCATCTGGGCACGTACGGAAAAACCCGCGAACATGAAGGCCGCCATCCTCCGGCTGTTGAACTATATGGGCAGATACAGGCTCCTTTTGTCGGCAAGCATACTTCTTGCGGTATTCGCCTCCGTCTGTTCGGTGATCGGACCCCAGTTCCTGAAATCCATCTCCGATATGATCTTCCGGGGGATCGGCGAGGGTTCCATCGATATTCCCGAAATCGCACGTCTGGGTATTCTCTGCGTACTGCTGTATTCCATAGGCATGGGGCTCAACATCGTTGAGCATTACGTCACCCCGTACGTTTCCGAATGCGTGGCGAACAAGCTCCGTAACGACCTCGCGGCGAAGATAGACCGTATCCCCCTGAACTATTACGACAACAGCAACACCGGCGACGTGATGAGCCGTCTCACCAACGATGCGGACGTCATCGGGGACCAGAGCGGCATTGCTTTCGCACTTTTCTTTTCGGCCCTCACGACCCTGGTCGGATGCACGGTGATGATGGCATATACGAACGTGACGCTCGCCGTGATCTCGATCATCCCTCCGATACTTGGGTTCCTGGCGATCAGGACCGTCATGCGCAAGACCCAGAAACTGTTTGCGGCGCAGTCCCGCAATCTCGGCCTCATAAACGGACATGTCGAAGAGACATACTACGGGCACGATATCGTAAAGACGTACAACGGGGAGGAAGCCTCCCGCCGCAGGTTCTGCGAGATCAATGACGAGCTTTACTGGACCACCTACCGTTCCAGGTTCATTACTAGCACCATACCCCAGATAATGATGTTCATCAACAATCTGGGATATGTTCTGGTATGCATCGTCGGTTCCGCAATGGTCCTTTCCGGCGACATCACCTACGGGGTCATCGTCGCATTCATCGTCTATGTCCGCATGTTCAGCAGCCCCCTGCTCATGCTGACCGATGCGGTAGCCTCGATGCAATCCGTCGTGGCGTCGTCGGAGAGGGTGTTCGAACTTCTCGATGCGCCGGAGATGGAAGACGAGTCGCATAAAAATCCCGCCGTGGGCAAGATTTCCGGGGAGGTCGAGTTCAGAAACGTCTGCTTCAGCTATATCGAGGGTACGGAGGTCATTCACGACTTTTCTCTGACCGTCAGGCCGGGGGAGAAAGTGGCCATCGTGGGGCCCACGGGGGCCGGAAAGACCACGATCGTAAATCTTCTGATGCGGTTTTACGAGGTCGACAGCGGATCCATCCTCATCGACGGCGTTCCGTCCGCCGACTTCCGCAGAGACCAGGTCCGCTCGCTGTTCTCCATGGTGCTTCAGGACGCTTGGCTGTTCGAAGGCACCGTCAGGGAGAACCTGAGATTCAACGTCCCGGAAATTCCGGACGGGGATATCGAAGAAGCCTGTAGGGCCGTCGGGATTCACGACTTCATCACGACCCTTCCGAAGGGATACGATACGGTCATCGGCGGCAATTCGGGTCTTTCCGCCGGCCAGAAGCAGCAACTGTCCATCGCAAGGGCGATCCTGAAAAACGCGCCGATGATCATCTTCGACGAAGCGACCAGTTCAGTCGACACGCGCACCGAAAAGGTGATACAGTCCGCTGTCGAACGCCTTACGGACGGGAGAACGTCCTTCCTGATCGCCCACAGGCTGTCCACGATACGCGACTGCGACAAGATCCTGGTGATGAAGGACGGTCGCATGGTGGAATCCGGAACCCATGAAAGCCTGTTGGAATCGAACGGATTCTATGCCGAACTCTACCGCAGCCAGTTCGAGAACTGTCTCTGATCCGGGCGTCTTTCCGCTTATTTTTGGTAAAAAAATCGTTACTTTCTACCATATTATTATAAAGGTGGTAAAGGTTGGGAGTCGTGAAGTGGACCATCCTTCAGAATGATGGTTAATATCGAACAATGAGTTGAAATTGTATGGATAGTACCGAAGAATTTACCAAGGCAGAATCTCAGGAAGAGATCGTAGCAGAGCAGGCAGTCGAAGAGACCGTGGAGCAGCCCGTCGAGGCCGAATCTGCGGAGGAATCTGTCGAACCGACCCCCGAGGAGAAAGCAAAACTCGAGGATCTCGAAGCTCAGCGCACCGTTCTCAACAGTGACGCGGAGAAACACAAGCAGCGCAGGGACGAGCTCAACGCCCAGACCAAGGAATGGAAGGCAAAGAGGGATGCGCTCAACGCTCAGGTCCGCGATCTTGTCGATGAGGCAGGAAAAGCAAGAGAGACCCGTAACCTTTACAACCAGAAGGTCAGGGATGCCAAGGTCGTCAGGGACGAATGGAACAACAAAGTCTCCGAAATCCGTGCAAAGATCAACGAGCTCAGGCCCGAGAGGAAGGAAGATGCGGGAGAAGTCTCCCTCGGTCAGATGAGGAAAGACCTCGAGAGGATGGAATTCTCCCAGCAGACCATGTCCCTGTCCAGCGAGAAAGAGAAAGCGCTCGTCAAGCAGATCGCCGATCTTGCCAAGCAGATCAAAGAGAAAGAGAAAGCCGAAGAGGGCGACGAGGCCATCAAGGACCTGGTCATTCAGCTCAGGGAAGCGAAATCCAAGGCCGAAGAGGCCCACAGGGATGTTGCCGAATCCGCAGAACAGGCCCAGTCCGCCCACGACAATATGCTTTCCCTCTACCAGAAAGCAGACGCGATCCGCAAAGAAGCCGACGAGGCCCAGGCCAAGTTCGTCGAGTGCAAACAGGCCGCGGACGAAGAGCACAGGCTTCACATCGAGCAGATCAAGTCCGTGCACGAGATCAGCAAATCCGCCGACGGCATCAAGAACAAGAAGACCGCAGCCCGCAAGAAGCGCGCAGACGCACAGTCCAAGCAGGAAGCCAAGGAGATCTTCGACAAGTTCAAGGCCGGAGAGAAACTCAGCACCGAGGACCTTATGCTTCTGCAGAAGTCCGGTTACCTTTGATCGGTAAGTAAAAATCATTTCCCCTCCGGCCGGAGGGGTCAATTTCTTATTTTTTCCTCCTAAGCAATCACCGTGTTGATATGATATAACATTCTAGAGGTTAAATATTG
>CAVIXW010000127.1:0-5412 GCA_963646785.1 Acutalibacteraceae bacterium | reverse complement strand
TTGTAATTGTTGGTATCGGACAACTGAACTACCAACTCCGTGGTCACCTACCCCAAAAAAAAATCGGGCCCTTCGCGCGCATATAATAGATGTGTCTAGGTCGGGGTGGATCCTCCGCGAGGCCAACGAGGCCGTGCTCCCCGCGTATGCGGGGGTGATCCGGGGATTGTTGCGTGCGTCCTGCTCCACGACGGGTGCTCCCCGCGTATGCGGGGGTGATCCCCCCGTCAAGCCGGAGTCGGGAAAGAAGACCGAGTGCTCCCCGCGTATGCGGGGGTGATCCTGTTGGAAAATATTTCGGACGTTCCGTACGTCAGTGCTCCCCGCGTATGCGGGGGTGATCCGACTGACGCGCTAACGTCTCTCAAGTCCAAACGGTGCTCCCCGCGTATGCGGGGGTGATTCCGTCGGTGTCGTTGCGACGGGGGGCGCGGGGCGGTGCTCCCCGCGTATGCGGGGGTGATCCTGAGCGCGTTGCAGATACGTTTTTCCTTGAATGGTGCTCCCCGCGTATGCGGGGGTAATCCTTGGAATTTCTTGAAATCCAGGAAAAAAACCATAGTGTTCCCCGCATACGCGGAGAGCAACCCTATAAAATAAAATCCGCAGAAAACCAGGCGGACCGACCTTGAAGGCCGGCCTCACCTGGATTTCTGCTTTTGAGAGCGTTTCCTCTGTTCCATCTCGGCCATGAACTTCTCGCGCTGCCTCTTGGCCTCCACGCGCTGCATCTTCGTGATATAGCGCGCCTCGTCGTCGGGCAGGTGCACGAACTCGCCGTCGACGAACGCCCTTCCGTATCCGAAGTAGAACGAATTGACGTAGAGGGTCCAGGCGAACAGCGCCACGACGAACAGTCCCATGGAGACGATTTCGAGTTCCGAACATCCGAGCTCGTACATGACCAGCATGTTGACCGCCGCGATAAAGGGCACCGACAGGTAGTACATGATCCTGGCACGGGCCAGATATCCGATGAATCCGGCGGCGGCGATCAGGGAGAGGAGCTCCTTGAGAATGAGGTCGTCGGCACGGAAATAGTACAGCCGGTCCATGAACACACAGAGCCCGAGAAGCTCGGCGAAGACCAGTATGTCGGTGATCGCCAGAAGGGACCTGTATTCCCTCATACGGAGGTTGAATCCGGGCGACGACAGGAGGATGTAGCAGAAGACGGGGATGAGGAATATCGAGAGAACGTGCCTTTTCACGGAGAATGTGACGAGACACAGCGAAACGACGACGCAGAGTATCACGATGGTGAGAAGACAGTCGAATATGCTGTCGATCTCCCTGTCGGAAAGCCTGCTTTTCTCGATACGCCTCCCGAGCCAGCCGAAACCGGACTTCCGGGATCCGCCGACGGTCGCCCCTTCGGCCGAAGTTTGTTTTTCACATACCATATTGATTCCTCAATTTGTCGAATATGTCACAAAATTTTGCGCACGGCATATAAACCTTACAATGACACCGCGTAGACACGCGGGGCCTTTCGGCCCGAAAATGCGTTCAGCACGCAAAATACCCGTATCTCCGCAAAGTGCGCATCTTCGCCAGGTTCGCGATGACGAAATAGGTCAGACCGATGAACGGCATGAACGCTATCGCATACCAGGGCAGACGGACCATGTCCAGTGCCTCTCCCAGCGGGGTGAAGGAGACCAGCGTTCCGAACGCCAGTGCCAGCAATGTCGTGGCGACCAGGATCGGCGCGGACCAGCTCTGCAGGAACGGGATCTTGTTGTTCCTGACTATGTGTATCGCCCAGACCTGCATCCAGTACTGCTCCATGCACCAGCACGTCTGGAAGGTGGCGACCGCGATCAGGTTGGCCTGCTGCATCTCCGGGGGCAGCTGGGCCAGTTTCGAAGTCGTATCCGTTATCGCATGGTCGCCGAAGGCGAACGTCTCCCACCCGGTGGGCACGGCGTTGCCGCATACCAGCGGCAGCACCACGAACGCGAAGAACATCCACGAGATCACATCGGTGACGCAACACATCGGACCGTATCCCTTGAACACGTTCCACAGATTCACGGTATCCCACTTCCTGGGTTCGCGGAGGTATTCGTCCTCCACATGGTCCCAGGCGATGAATATGCAGGCCAGGTCGTTGCAGAGGTTGAACACCAGGATCTGCAGCGGGCCGATGGGTTCGAAGTCGAACAGCAGAGAGGCCATGATCAGGGAGAACATATATCCGAAGTTGATCCCCCCGATCATCTTGACGTACTTCACGGTGTTGCAGTAGACGCACCTTCCGTGGAGGGCGCCGTCCTTGAGGACCCCCAGGTCCTTCTCCAGAAGGATCAGGTCCGCGGATTCCTTGGCGATGTCGGCACCGGTGTCCACGGATATCCCCACGTCGGCCTGCCTCATGGCGACGGAATCGTTTATGCCGTCGCCCAGCACGCCGACGGTATGTCCGTTGGCACGCAGGGCGGTCACGATGCGGGCCTTGTTGTCCGGGGTCAGCCGGGCGAACACGTTCACCCTCTCCACGGCTTCCCTCAGTTCCTCCTCGGACATGGCGTCGACCTGGGAGCCGATGATGACTTCGCTCGATACGCTCGAGATGTCCTCCTCCAGCGGGGTGCGGGGCACGTCGTCGCAGTGTGCCAGCAATCCGATCTCGTCGCACACGTAGCGGGTGACGAACTCGTTGTCCCCGGTAAGGACCTTGACGTTGATGCCGTAGTCGTTCATGTCCCGGATGGTGGAGGCGGCGGTATCCTTCACCGGGTCCATGAACACGATCAGACCTGCGACGATGAGATCGCTCTCGTCCGCGGCGGAGAAGGAGGAGCCGTCCGCGACGGGCTTGTAGGCCACTCCGAGGACGCGCATACCCTTGGTGCTGTACCATTCCGAAAGACCGAGGATGTCGTTCACGATCTTCTCGTTGATGGGCTGGATGTTCCTTTCGTCGTCCACGTACGCGGACGAGATGGAAAGCAGCTCCTGGATGGCGCCCTTGGTTATCACGAAGTCGATGCCGTCCTCCAGCCTCTTCATGACGACCGTCGCCCTCCTCCTGACGAAGTCGAAGGGAAGGTCGGCGACGAACTCGTATCCCTTCATCTCCCCGAGGATATCCTCCCTTTCGGCGGCGAGCTCGTCGATGGCCCAGTCGATCTGGTTGGTGGAAGAGGTGAGGTTGCCGCTGTTCAGACACGAATACAGCGAAACGGTGGTGCTGTTGTTCCCGTAGATGTCGCAGCAGGCCCTGACGGAGATCCTGTTCTGGGTCAGGGTGCCGGTCTTGTCCGAGCAGAGCACGTCCATGGCGCCGAAGTTCTGGAGGGAGGTCATGTCCTTCACGATGACCTTCTTCTTCGACATGTCCATGGCGCCCTTGGCCAGGTTGGCCGTGACGATGGTGGACAGCATCTCGGGCATGAGTCCGACCGCGAGGGCGATGGCGTACTTGACGGCGCTGAGGATACCGTCCAGGGAAGGGTCTTTGGCGACCATGATCAGAATGACCGGGGGGAGCATGAACACCATGATGCTCAGAAGGAGCTTGACGACCTTCTGGGTGCCCATGTCGTAGGCGGTCTTCGGCCTTTTGCCGGACAGCCTGTCCGCCATGCTGCCGAAGACGGTGTCGTTCCCCACGTTGACGACCACGCATTCGGCGGAACCGCCGACCACGCTGGTCCCCATGAAGGCGAGGTTGCCGCATTCGAGGAGGGGTTTGGACGGACTGTCCGTCTCGGTGGTCTTGGTGACGGAGTCGGATTCCCCGGTGAGGGCGGACTGGTCGATCTTCAGATGGTTGGACTGCAGGATCCTGACGTCGGCGGGGACGGTGTCCCCGGTGTCCATGATGATTATGTCCCCCACGACCAGGTCCCGGGAGTCGATCTCCGCTTCCTCGCCGTCGCGGCGGACGGTGATGGTGAGGGCGACCATGCTGATCAGCTTGTCCGCGACCTTGGTGTTCCGGGTCTCCTGCATGAACGATACCGCTCCCGATATGAGGATCAGGGAGACGATGATGGTGACGAACAGCCAGTCGTCGAGATAACCGCAGACCAGAAGGTCTATGATGCCGTCGTGCCCGATATCCAGTCCGCAGAGGACGATGTCGAGGAATGCATAGCAGAACAGCGCCAGCGCGAAAACGTTGAAGAACGCGCGGTAGACCCTTCTGGCCACCCGGTGGCGGTCTTTGTTGGTAACGGTGTTCCTCCCGTACTGGACGCGGGCGGCCGTGACCTCTTCCTGGGTCAGGCCCTCGGGCCGGCTTCCGAGCTCGTCCACCACGTCGTCGCAGTCTGCCGAGGTGGCGTACATTATTCTTTCGTCTGGTGTAAGCGTACCGTTGGTCACGTTCGATTCCATTGAATCCTGGTATTTGAAATAGGACCTTCGGACGGCTGTCCGAAGGGGGGATGTTGTTCCCCCGGAGACAAAATGTTTGCCGGTTGTTCCGGAAGAGACATACGGCGGACCGGTCAGGCCGGGTCCGCCTGCTGGGCCTGAGTCTTTCCGGGGACCCCGGGTCCGGCCTGATGGATGACGATCTTCTCGTAATCGACCTCCACCCCGTTCTCGGCGAACTTCTTCAGGACGTCCCTGCGCACCTGCGCCGCCACCGAGTACTGGATGTCGTAGTTGTTGATGGCAAATCCGGTCTTGATGAACATGTTGTCGTCGCCTATCCCTGAAAACGGTTTCAGGCCGTTATAGTGCTGGGGTCGTGTACGACGTAGGTTTAATAAGGAGAACTGTGATACATAATTAAGCGAGCTGTCTCACGACAACTCAGCGGGGGGATTGCAGTGCCTGAACTGCTCACCTCCGCACTTATTTTGGATAAATCTTGATGCCGTAACCTTCTGTTTTGCCATTACGTTTGAGTAATGTGGGTTCGAGAATACTGTAGAATCTATCGAAAAGTGTTTTGTCCTCGACATTATCTGTTTTTCTGAATTTCCTGTGTATGACATATGCCGAACAGTCTACAAGTTGAGACAGGTGCCTGTAACTTGAGTTGACGAATATCGGATCTTCAATTGTGTATCTGTTATGTTCATATCCAGTACCGCTGCTGCTGAAAGTACGGATCATTTTCCTAACCTTGTTATCATAGGCAGGGTTTACAGAATCGAACATCATAATGTTATATTCCTCAGGTTTTCCTTCCGCCATTCTTGATCCGTTTTCCGAATCCAGGAAATAGCAGATCCTCTCGAAAAGGAACTTAGTAGCTAACGCATTCACATCAAAGTTTTCCTTATCTTTGATAAGGTCATTGTTGATTATAGTGCTGCATAATGTGCAGTCGCTATCTACTATTATCTTCAGAATATCCTCGAAAATGGTAGCCCTCAGTTCGAGTGAAAGATCTTTGGGGTAGGTGACCACGGAGTTGGTAGTTCAGTTGTCCGATACCAACAATTACAA
>CAVIXW010000126.1:0-5454 GCA_963646785.1 Acutalibacteraceae bacterium | reverse complement strand
GAGCACTTGTCAATCCGTCATAATCGGGGCACCAACTCCGTGGTCACCTACCCCAACGCTAAACAGTCCGAAGACATGATGCATGTGGAAGTGTCTATCGAAACCGATTGCAAAATGGTCCAGGCATTTGCTGCCGATCTGAAACCGATAGGAGCATACGACGAATTCGATCTGCCCATGGTTCAGAATCCCGTTTACATCACTGCCAGCAATCACATCAAACATTCGGCATGTCCCGTTCCCTGTGCAGTTTTGAAAGCCGTGGAAGTAGCTGCAGATCTTGGGCTGAAGAGGGACGTAACTCTTAAAATTGAATGAGAAAACAATTCTCTCATGCAGTTTACGATTCGTCGACTTTGTGCTTTTTCCTGCCGTCGTAACGCAGAGGAACGGCCTCGTATCCCTCGTCGGGAACGATATGCAGGTGTGTGTAGAACGGATCCGCACGCTCGGAATTCATATAGCCTTCGAAGTCGAGGTCCATATTTTTCAGCACTTTCAACAAAGTGTTCCTCATATGAACGATATCCTCGTAGGGTATATCGGCGAAATACGCGGTATTCAGCTCGGTAATCTTCGACATCACGTGCTCGGCAAGTTCCTTGCCTTCGCTGGTAAGGAAGATCCTGAATTTCTTATGGCTGCTGTCGGTCCTGTCATCGTAGACAAGCCCCTTCTCCCTGAGCACCTTGATGACGCGGTTGGTGTTGGCGGTATCGAGGTCCAAGAAACGGGAAAGGCTGACCATGGTCTGGCCGTCCTGAAGGTGCAATGCGATGAGGTACACCACGTGGGCATGCGTCAATCCATACGGGGAAACAATAGCGGTCATGTTTTTACGCATCTGCATGCTCATCCTGTCGAAGAAAGCCGGCAGATATGAGTTCCAATATGGATCGGTGTTGTTCACATATCCGTAATATCTCAAAACGTTTTATACTTATGCGAACACCGCCTGGATTATATGTACCGATGTTCAAAAATAATATTTCCGGGCCGCATCATCATGGGCTTCGATAGGAAAAAATCGTGTCCGAGAAGTCGGTAAGATCGATAAAATAAGTGGGGGCCAGATGCCTGGCCCCTGGGGAAAATGTTTGTTTCGGATATCAGCCTTTGACGGCTGCGATCATCTTCTGTGCAATCTCGGAAGAGGTCTCGGTGTAGACGTCCGCACCGATCTCGTCGGCCCACTGCTGCGTAACGGGGGCTCCGCCGACGTTGGTGAGGCACTTGCCCTTGAGGCCCTCTTTCTGCATCATTTCCTCGAAGGTCTTCTGGTTGACCATGGTCGAGGTCATGAGTGCGGAGGTTCCGACGGCTACCGCGTTGTTCTCTTTCACGGCTTTGATGATGTCGGCGAGCTTGACGTCACGGCCGGCGTTGACGACGTCGAAACCTCCGACTTTCAGCATGATGGCGCAGATATCCTTTCCGATGGAGTGGATGTCTCCCTCGATGGTGCAGATGACGAACTTTCCGAGGGTACTGGTGGATGCTCCGCCGAGGTGGGGGGTGATGATCTCCATTCCGGCATTCAGGGCGTTGGCCGCGGACATGATGTGGGGAAGGTAGAGCTTCTTTGCCGCGAAAAGCTCTCCGACCTCGTTGATACCGGCGGTGAACCCGTTGTTGATAAGATCGACAAGGTCGAGTTTGGCGTCCACGGCTTCCTGTGCGATCGCTTTGGCGCCCTTGATGTCGTATTTCAGTACGCATTGCTTTGCTTTTTCATTGGCTTCCTGTTGTGTAACCATATCGATACCTCCTGTTCTGCAGAGTAAAATGTTTATCACTCGCTGGCGAGTTTCTTTGCCTTGTCGAAGTAGGCTTTGTCCGCTTTCTTGCAGATCGCCTGCCACTCGGCGTCGACATCGGCGTCGAGCTCTTTGACATCGTGGTTGGCCAGGATGTCGACGACGATCTCGTGGGCGACATCTACGACGTCCTTCTTTCCGTCGGCGGTCCATTCTCCGAGCATACGCCTGTCGAACACCTTGGGGTCGGAAGCAAGGTCGATCTGCTCCATGGTGGTGGGGTGGGCGATGAAATCGTTACCGACTCCGATCTCCTTGATGGCGTCGATGGCAAGGGTCTCGTCGTTGACAACCACACCTTCCATGAATTTCCTCTCCATCATGATGATGTCGTTGTCGATGACCATCTGTTCGAGGGAGAAGGTCTGCCCGAGTTCGAGCATTCCGCATCCGTAGATCATGTTGACGCCTGCAAGTGCGGCTCCGAGGGAGGTGATGGTCTTCTCGTGGGCTGCCTGCTCGTCGGGCACCTTGGCGTCGGTCTACATACCGGCCGTGAAGACGGGGAGTCCGTAGTACTGACCCATCTTCGCGACGGCCGCGCTGATCAGTCCGAGCTCGGGAGATCCGACGGGTGCGGTTCCCCTTTTGAGGTCGAACGTGGTGGTGGATGATCCGTACATGATCTTCGCTCCGGGCTTGGCAAGCTGGGAAAGAACGATACCGGAAAGGATCTCGGCGTTGTGGGTGACGAGGGTTCCCGCGAGGTAGATGGAGGAGGATCCTCCGGCCATGGCCATCGAGAGAACGTTCACGGGAATGCCGTACCTGGCACCCTGGATGATGCACTGGCAGGCGTTGAAGGAGAGTTCGAGAGGAGATGTGGGGCAGACAAGCATCGACATGATCGGATAGTTGAGTGCTTTGTATTCGTCGCCATGGTAGTATGCTTTTACCATTTCGAAGTAGTACTTCACGTTGTCCGCGACGGGGTCGATGTGGTGGAAGTGCATGGTGGTGTTCTTCATCGAGGTGTATGCCTCGTGAACGTCTTCGGAGCCGTTTCCGGCCCAGTTCCTGGCCGATACGGGCAGGGAGAAGAAGGAAAGTCCGTCCATCGCATCGCAGAGCCTTGCGATGTTGCGGAGGTCGTCTTCGTTGGAGTCACGGGTCTGGAACTGGCCGTGTCCCTGGTAATCGCAGACCTGGATACCGGTTCCGAAACAGGTGTAGTTGACCTTTCCTTTCCATTCCATGGGGAAGGTCCTGCTTTCGTCGCGGCCGTAGAGGTAGTACTTGCTGGGGCAGGTCGCGAGTGCCCTGTCGAGAACGTAGCTGGGGATCTTGACCATGAAGGTCTCTTCGTCGACCTCGCAGCCGTTGGCCGCGAAAAGCTTTCTAGCTTCGACGTCGGAGACCTGAACACCGTATGTCTCGAGGACATCGCGGGTGGCCATATCGATCTTACGGGCTTCATCATCGCTGAAGAGCTCGAATTTGATTCCGTTCTGACTCTGGTTAGAGGGATAGATCGGTGTAGTTTGTGCCATTGTTTTCACTCCAAGTGACCAACCCTTAGAATTGGTCTTATTTGATATATTCATCCACAGCTTATAAATTTTATTGTTAACGTCAACATTAAAAATGTATTCTTCACAAAAATTATTGTTAACAACCCTGAAATTTATTGAATTTTACATCAAATTTGTTGAATCGATAAACATAAATGCTCTTCCGACCATATCCTTTCAACAGGTCAAAACATTGTATGTCGAATGATATTCCGAGCTAATAGACAAATGTACAGTAACATCCAAATATTGAAGATATTCGTATATATTTATAAATAGCAGGATTGTTTGGACGCAAGTTACATCCAACAGACAATATAAAACCGCTTTAAATTCATTTATAAAAACTACATAGGTGAGCCAAGAATGACGGACAGCAATCACATTGTTTTCCCCTTTGTTCGTGTAGTGGGACAGACGGAAATGAAGAAGGCACTCCTGCTGAATGCGGTCGATCCGGGCATCGGAGGTGTGTTGATCAAAGGGAACAAAGGTACCGCAAAATCGACCACGGTCCGTTCGATGCCCCAGTTCCTGCCGCCCCACAGTGTCGTGAAAGGCTGCAGGTTCGGCTGCGATCCCGAACAACCCAGGAAGATGTGTCCCGAATGCAGGGAGAAATATGCGAACAAATCGAAGATCGAGTCCGCCGAAGCGCCGACGACCGTCGTCGAACTCCCCCTGAACGCAACCGAAGACCGCGTGGCAGGCACACTGGACCTCGAACACGTACTGGAAACGGGAAAGAGAGTATTCGAACCGGGGATCCTCGCCGCGGCCAACGGGAACATCCTGTATGTGGACGAGATCAATCTCCTGGACGATCACATTGTTGACCTTCTCCTCGATTCGGCCGCGATGGGCATGAACTATGTGGAAAGGGAGGGGATCTCGTTCTCCCATCCCGCGAATTTCATTCTCGTGGGCACCATGAATCCGGAAGAAGGGGATCTGAGGCCCCAGCTTCTGGACAGATTCGGGCTTTCCGTCGATGTGAAGGAGGAGTTCTTTCTCGAAAGCAGGAAGGAGGTCATCAGAAGAAGACTGGCCTTCGAAGCCAATCCGGAAGGATATCTCGACGGCTGCAGGGCAGATCTCGAAGAACTGCGGGACAGGGTCGCCGGAGCCAAGGAGCTTGTGAAAAAGATACCCCTGGAAGACGAGGCCATCACCATGGCCGCAAAACTCTCCGCACACTTCAAAATGGAGGGGCACAGGGCCGATCTGGCCCTGATGAGGGCCGCACGTGCGAATGCGGCTCTCGACGGACGCATGAAGATATCGAAAGAGGACTTCCTGGACGTTGCGCAGATGGTACTGTCGCACCGCATCAAGAAGAAAGCTTTCGAAAAGACCTCTCTTGATATGAGCGAGGTAAGAAGTTGCCTGTCCAAGATGTGATGCCGTTCTCCGCCATCGCCGGGAACGAAACGGCCAAGACCGCGATCATGTGCCTCATGGCCAATCCGAACCTGAAGACCCTGATGGTGACCGGAAGTTCCGGGACCGGGAAGACTGCATTGGTGAGATCGATAGGTTCGCTGGATCCGGAAATGCGGGTCGTAATAGTTCCGATAGGCATCACCGAAGACCGCCTGTTCGGTTCGATAGACCTCGAACGGGCCGTCTCGGAAGGGCGCGTGGTTTCCGAAAAAGGACTGTTCGGCGAGGCGGACGGCGGCATCCTGGGGATAGACGACATCGATCTGATGGGCCACTGCACCGCGTTGGAGGCCCTTGAGGCCGCGGCATCAGGAGAAGTTCAGCTGGAACGGGAGGGGATCTCTGTAACATATCGTACGGACGTGTCTCTGATCGCCACGTCGGCCACCGATCATAGAAAACTCAACGGTCATCTGAAGGACCGTTTCGATATCTGCGTGCGCATGACCCGTCCGCCCGAAAGCGAGTATGTCCGCTCCCTGCGCACCAACCTTCTTCTCGGAGACGGCGAGGAATCCGTTCTTTCACAGTTCGTAGACCGGGATTCGATAATTGTGGAGAAGATCTCTTCGGCAAGGGAGCTTCTTCCAAGAGTGAAGGTTCTGAAGAAGCATTGCGACAGCGTTGCTAGGATCTGCCGTAGGTACGGGATAAGCAGCTATAGGGGCCCCATCGCCTGCGCC
>CAVIXW010000125.1:0-5585 GCA_963646785.1 Acutalibacteraceae bacterium | reverse complement strand
CGATGCGCCCTCGGAGCACCCGTGATGTGGTAAGAAGAATCGGCGGGAATTAGAGATTACTGTATCAGACTCTGGCTTTTGCAGGAAGTTGCAGGCTGTACCTTCCTGGAAGCTCGCGTGTACCTTCGCAGGGAGCGTAACGAAACACTCGAAGAACTGGCATCCAGATACGATATGGATATTGATAAGATCCGGGCGATCGAAAAGATTGCTGACGAAAAGGCAGCCAGGGTTCAGTCAAGCGGAAATCTGTTTTACGGTTATGAGCCGATCTATCCCGGCGAGGACGAGATCATCGAATGGTGACCCGGGGTTCTTTCCTCCACTGCCTTTCCGGGCGTGGTTCCCTTTTTCGAAAAGTGGAAATATCTCAGATCGTGTTCCCCGTAAAGAGCCGGCAAAGATATCCGATCCTCCGTTCGCGGATCGGAACGGAAACCGATGCTGGCACTTATGAAAACAAAGACCGTCGGAATTCCTTCCGCGGACACGGGAACCCCTTTCGGACCGACAGATCCTGCGGTCGAAAGCAGATCCGAAAGCCGGATCGGGGAAAGATCGGATGCCGACGGCATTATTTCCCCGCAAAGAACATTATATACATTATGTACAATCATAAAATATGGACATAAAAACGGGAATTTTTGAAGAAATGGACAGGAAGATGGTTATCCTGGCCGCCGTCATATCCGTTGTCGGGGTCTTGACCATATTCTCGACCTGGTACAAGATGTATGTATATCCCAACTTCGAACTGACCTACGCGGGGATCAGCATTCTGCTTTCCGGCGATTTCACGTCCAAGGACGGCATATTCTACGGCAGCGCCGGTACGGCAGGTGTCTTCGTACCCACATTGGTCGCACTCGCGTTCATGGCGATATTCCTGAGATTCATGGTGAAAACGAACGGGCCGTATCTGAAGGATGTCTCGATACCCGGTATCCTGATCGTCGTCGGCGCCCTGTACTCCATGTACTGGGTCAACCCGGGGTTGCACATCACCTCGGGAGGTACCGAGATACACGGATCGGGCATAGGGCTGGCCCTGGCGATCGTTATCGTTCTGATCCTCGGCGGGATTGCATATTACCTCGATCACGGGTTCGCAAGCCCGGCTCCGACCGACCGGTACAGAACGTTTGCGAACACGGCACGGATGAATTCAGGGGCCGCACCGGCGGTGCCCGTCGACCAGGGCAGGGCCGCCGTAAACGAAACGCCTTGCGTCGGCACGCCTTCTTATGTGGCATTCTGTACAAACTGCGGCAAGGGATTCTCTCCCGAAGATGTCCGGGGACAGAACTTCTGCAAATACTGCGGACATCAGCTCAGAGGCGATTTCCGATCCTGATCTCCGGGCAGGGGGTACGGTCCCTGTCCGGTATTCCCATATCCTGTCGGGTCACTTCGGTCCGAAGGTTGAGCAGTGTCGAGTCGATCCGTATATTTAGAGACCCTTTCTTTGATAATCTGGGTTATGTAATAATACTTTCAAGAGAATACGGGAAAACATATGATCATATATCAGAACAACAAGGGCGGTTTCATAGAGGACGTTATCGGGGGCGTACTCGAAGAGAAGATCGAAAAGATCATCGAGAACCGTTTCGGCCGCCACACGCCACATTCCGAAATACGTGCGTGGACGAATTCCCTGACATATATGAGCAACATCCTTTCCAGCTCGTCTGTACCGCAGGATGCAGGTATAGCAATAGAATACAATATCCCCTATACCTCGAAACGTGTCGATATGATCGTATCCGGCTACGGCCCCGACGGAAGGAACTCCGCAGTCATCATCGAACTGAAGCAGTGGGAGTACGCCCATGCCGTTCCCGGTAAAGACGGGATCGTCCGTACATACATCAGCGGCGGCATACGCGAGACCACCCACCCTTCGTACCAGGCATGGTCGTATGCCACCGCCATAGCCGATTTCAACGCCGATGTTCAGGATAACGATGTTCTTCTCCAGCCCTGTGCCTGTCTGCATAATTACCATCTCAGCAATCCCGAACCTCTCCTCGATCCCATATACGGGACGTATATCGAAGGGGCGCCGATCTTCACCAAACAGGACGGCATCAGGCTGAAGAAGTTTTTGGAGAGCATCATCCGCAAAGGAGACGGTCTCGAGACCGTGTTCCTGATGGACAGCGGAAAACTCAGGCCTTCCAAGTCCCTGCAGGATTCGATAGCGTCGATGATAAAAGGGAACCGGGAATTCGTGATGCTGGATACTCAGAAGACCGTTTACGAAGAAATCCTGGATTCTGCGAGAAAAGTGCAGAAAGGCGGGAAGAAGAGGACCATTATCGTCAGAGGCGGCCCGGGAACCGGGAAAACTGTCCTCGCGGTGAATCTTCTGGCAGAGATAATCAGGGAAGGATCGTCCGCATCATACGTTTCCAAGAACTCCGCTCCCCGTAACGTTTACTATCAGAAACTCAAAGGAAGTCTGAAGAAGAGCCGCGTCGACACTTTGTTCAGAGGTTCCGGGGGATTTACCGAATGTCCCGAGAACGCCTTCGACGTACTCCTTGTGGACGAGGCCCACAGGCTGAACGAGAAAAGCGGCCTGTATTCCAATCTGGGCGTTAACCAGGTCATGGAACTTATCCGTTCCGCCCGTCTTTCGGTCTTTTTCCTCGACGAGGACCAGAGAGTAACTCTGAACGACATCGGATCGGAGGACGAGATCCGTCGGTTCGCGAAAGCTTTGGATTCCGAAGTACAGGATATGGAACTCGATTCGCAGTTCAGATGTTCCGGTTCCGACGGATATCTCGAATGGATCGACCATACTTTGCAGATACGGGAGACCGCATCCTTCGAACTGCCGGAGTCTTTCGAATACGATTTCCAGGTATTCGACGACCCCTGCCTTCTCAGGAAAAAGATCGAGGAGAAGAACCGTATCAACAATAAATCGAGGATGGTCGCGGGATATTGTTGGAATTGGAAATCCGATGGTAAGGCCGATCCGAACGTTCACGATATCGAGATTCCCGAATTCGGATTCGAGATGAGTTGGAACCTCAGTTCTTCCAACACCTGGGCGGTTGACCAGGGATCGGTGTCGCAGGCAGGATGCGTACACACGTGCCAGGGACTCGAATTCGATTATGTCGGAGTGATCATCGGGCCGGATATGCGGTTCAGATCCGGAACAGTGATCACGGATGCATCGAAGCGTGCAAAAACCGACCAGTCCCTGAAAGGATTGAAATCCAGATATTCCGAAGACCAACAGGCGATGGTGGCAGATAGGATAATCAAGAACACCTATCGCGTGCTCATGACCCGCGGGATGAAAGGATGCTATGTCTATTGTACCGACAAGGCACTTTCCGAATATCTGAAAAAGAGAAGCTCCGCAGGCATGGTCAGGAACCTGTGAACCTTTTAATGAACGTTCGGAGACCCATACGCAGCGATCCCGGACCTGGTCGATTCCATTCCCAATTCGAAAGAAAACACTATATCGCTATCTCGGGATGACCGTTGCAATGGAATACCAGCAATACGACAAACGCAATCTCACGATGGTGATGGACCTCTACGAGCTCACCATGTCCAACGGATATTTCCTCGAAGGCGGAAAAGGCGATCTCGTCACATTCGACGTTTTCTTCAGGAAGATCCCGGACGGCGGAGGTTATGCGATATTCGCCGGTCTGGAACAGATCATCGAGTACATCGAGAACCTCCATTTCAACGACGACGACATAGATTACCTCCGTTCCCTGGACCAGTTCGACGAAAGGTTCCTCGAATATCTCCGGGAGTACAGATTCCGGGGAGACGTGTCCGCGTTCGACGAGGGAACGGTGATGTTCCCGGGGGAACCGGTCATCACCGTCACCGCATCGACGATTGACGCCCAGATGGTAGAGACCGCCATCCTGGCACAGTTCAACCACCAGTCCCTGATAGCGACCAAGACCTCCCGCATCGTCCGTTCCGCCAAGGGCCGTCCGGTCTCCGATTTCGGTGCCAGACGCGCCCACAACATGGACGCCGCCGTCTACGGCGCACGCGCGGCCTACATCGGCGGTGCGGCGGGTACCGCCACCGTCCTTGCGGGACAGATGTTCGGGATCCCAGCCAGCGGCACCATGGCGCACAGCTGGGTCATGTATCACGAATCGGAATATGCGTCGTTCGAAAGTTATGCCCGCACCTACCCCGACCGCACGCTGCTTCTGATCGATACCTACGACGTCCTCGATTCCGGACTCCCCAATGCCATCAGATGCGCGAAAGAGGTCCTCGGACCCATGGGCAAACGCCTGTTCGGAGTGCGCATAGATTCCGGGGACCTGGCATATCTGACGAAGGAGGTGCGGAGAAGGCTCGACGAGGCCGGCCTGGACGATTGCAGGATCGTCGCCTCCAACAGTCTCGACGAATATTCGATCTCGTCAATCCTGGACCAGGGGGGGTGCATCGATTCCTTCGGGGTCGGCGAAAGGCTGATCACCTCCAGCAGCGACCCCGTTTTCGCCGGAGTGTACAAGATCTCCGCCGTGGAACGGAACGGCACCGTGATCCCCAAGATCAAGGTCTCCGAGACCGTCGAGAAGATAACCAACCCCGGCCGTAAGGCGGTCTATCGTATCTTCGATCCCAACGGTTATGCGGTCTCCGACCTTATCGCCGAAGAAGGGGAGACCGTCGATCTCGGTCATTCTTATCCGGTCGTCGACACCGTCCGCCCGTGGAAGCCCGTGGACCTGAAAGGATGCAGTGCCAGACCTCTGCTCCGCAAGGTGATCGAGAACGGCAGGCGTATCGTTCCGTCAAAACCGCTGGGCGAGATCCGCGACTATGTGCGCAGACAGCTGGCAACGGAGATCTGGCAGGAGGAGCAGAGGTTCGAGAACCCCCACCTCCACCATATCGACATGACCCCCGGGTACTACCGTATGAAGATGGACCTTCTCGAGAAGAGCCAGAGAAGGTCCCGATAACGGAAGGTCAGAGGTATCTGACCAGGTCCGACATCGGACGTTTCTTCGTGTGGTTCTCCGACGGTCCCGCTTCCGGGGATGCGTATCCCAGGGCCATCAGGAGCACGGCCCTCTCGTTCTTCGGAAGGCCGAATGCCTTTTCCGCTTCCGCGTTCGGGAAGAGGTCTATCCACAGGGTGTCTAGTCCGATATCCTTTGCTTCGAGCATCATGTGGGTGGCGACGATGCTGACATCCTGCTGGCCGGACACGATCCCCGGCTGCTTGGGATTCTTCCATTCCTCGTCCTCGTTGTATGCGAACAGGAACACGACTGGCGCTCCGTATCTGCAGCGGGTAAGCGCATCGATCCCGGCGAGACCTTCCCGCGACCTGACGACGTAGATCCTCTGGGGCTGGAGGTTCTTGGCGGTGGGTGCCACCATACCGGCCTCCAGCACCTTGTCCAAAAGGTCCTGCGACACTTCCCTGTCTGCGAATTTCCTTACGCTGTACCTGTTCTTCGCGAGTTCCATAAACGACATTTTCTACACCTTTTTCGATATATCCCTGTTAGGGTCTGTAACGAAATAAATGTATGAATTACTCGGGGAATATGCTGTAATTC
>CAVIXW010000124.1:0-5633 GCA_963646785.1 Acutalibacteraceae bacterium | reverse complement strand
CCTATGGTACAATGTCAGGGAGAGATCATGGAAAAGGGGGGTTCTGAACAGTTACAATGTTGCTGATCGGGGCCCCTCCGGGAGTGAAATTCTAGAAATACGAATGTCTAACGAAATAATCTAACGTTAGACGTTTGAATATTGTTGAAAAATAAGAATCCCTTGGACCCTCACTTATTCAACACAGTCGCAGGTCACGGGCAAGTACATTAATCCCCTCTCCCATACCTGCCCGATATGCGCATTCTCGGCAAGAACTCCGGCACCGGCGAGATAAAGGTCCTCCCGGAAACGGACGATGACATCTGGCACCTTTACAACGTCGTCTGCGTGGGCGATCTGGTCACCGCTTCCACCGTCCGCAGGGACGAGAAGGCGGACGACAAGCTCCGTGCCGAGAGGTCCGAAAAGAAAAGGATGACCCTGGGCGTCCGCGTGGAGAAGATTGAATTCGACCAGGACGGACTGAGACTGCGCCTCCTGGGTCTTATCGAGACCGGCCCCCAGGACATCGGCCAGCACCACAGCCTGGTGACCGAGGTGGGCGAACCCCTGACCATCGGAAAATCCCGCTGGAAGGAAACCCAGATCGAAAGGCTGGAATCCGCGGTGAAGGATACCGTGAAACCCAGGATAGTGTTCGTCTCGCTCGACCAGGACGAGGCCACCGTCGCCGTCCTCAGGGCCTACGGTCTGAAGGAGATGGTCACCGTACGTTCGATGAGGTCCGGGAAGCAGTACGACGAGAAGGGGAAACCTTCCGACTATCCCGGGGAGATCATCTCCAAACTGCGGAGCATCGCCACCCCCCAGATGCCGCTGGTCCTGCTCGGACCGGGTTTCGAGAAGGAGGAGCTGGCCGATTCGATAAAGAAGCTCCCCAAAGGAACCTTCGGCCCGCTGTACGTACAGCACACCGGCCAGTCGGGGATGGTCGGCATCAACGAACTTATCAAAAGCGGTCTCGGAGCCCAGATCTTAAGAGATTCATCCGTGGGTACGGAAATGGAACTCGTCAACCGTCTCATGGAGGAGATCGGGAAGAACGGTCCCGCCACCTACGGCCCCGACGAGGTCGCGGCCGCCGCCGAGGCGGGGGCCGTGGAGCACCTTCTCATCCTGGATTCCGTTCTGAGGGAAAGGGACCTCGACCGCACGGTCCGCATGGTGGAGTCCCAGAACGGGGACCTTACGGTCATCTCCAGCGAACACGATGCGGGAAAGCAGCTGGAAGCGCTCGGCGGCATCGCCGCCATCCTAAGATACAAAATGTCCTGACCGGAGAAGAGTTCTCCGTATCAGCTTCTTCTCATATACGCCATGATCTCTAGCACGGCGACGATGATTATTCCCGCCACCGCGACGATGATATGGCCCCACAGATCGATCTCGTTCGGAGTAAGCATCAGGATGAGGAAATCCAGCAGCACGATGAAGATCCAGTCGTCGGTGTGGGTGATGCCGCGCAGAATCTTGTCGGTCTTCGGTCTGGCACGGATCTTTCCTGCGGCAAGTGCCTTCCTTTCCGAATCCAGGAAGACCCTGATAAGGTACTTCAGGTTCTTCGTGGTCTTGTGGAGGATCGGGACCAGGATCACGAAGTTGACCAGCATGATCACCGTGGTTGTGACGTAGAGGCTGATGGAATCGGGCGTGTGCTCGTTGATGAAGTGGGCCACTCCCGGTGTGATCAGGATGAACACAATCTGCACCAGTGCGATGATGACCAGGGTGGCGTACATGTTTGCCAGTCTGGTCCTGAAGTTGACCATGGTCTCCTTGGTGGTCTGGGACATCTTGGTGTAGAAGTTGGACCTCATCTCCTCCAGCTTCAGGAAGCCGTTGACCATGGGCTGCGGCGTGTGGACCTGCACGAAGTCGCAGAACTTGTCGGCCCTGCGGTTGAACAGGGGCAACACGATCATGGACATCAGGGCGGCGCCGATGACCGAAGTATAGAAGTCGGCCGATATGATGTTGGCCGCATACGCCTCCTTGCTGATGATGAAGGCGAACTCTCCCATCGCCACCAGGGAGATGGAACAGTAGAAGGAGAGACGGAGCGGTTTGTTGCCCACGAAGTAGGCGAGCATGACGGATCCGCTCTTCAAAAGGAGGTAGATCCCGTAGATGATCACGATTAAGGGCAGGTTGTGTATAAGGTCCGTGGGATGTATCAGCATTCCGATCGAGACGAAGAACATCATCATGAAGACGTCCTTCATGGGCTCGATATCCGTTTCAATTTTCTTATGGTGCTTCGCCTGCGATACGATCACACCCATCATGAACGCTCCGATGGCCATCGACATGCCGATGAAGACGGAAAGATAGGAGAGAGCGAAACACAATCCCAGGGATACGATCAGCAGCACCTCGGTGGAGGATTTGTCGCCCAGATAGTCGAGCAGTCTGGGTATGAACATCAGTCCCACCAGTATCGCCACCACCATGAATATGATGACGTTTATCAGCATCCACACGATGCCCGCGATGTCGAGCTCGGTACCGGTCATCATGGGGGATATCGCGGAAAGGATCAGGACCTGCGCCACGTCTTCGATGACGGTAACAAGTATCAGTGTCTCCACATCCGCATGGCTTATCTTGTCCTGTTCGGCCAGGACGATGGTGATGACCGCGGTGGAAGAACCGGAGATGATTGCGCCGAAGGCGATGGACTGCAGCGCGTTGAGGCCGATGAGGCTTCCGCCCAGGAATCCGCCTATCAGCATGATAGGTACCTGGATCATGACGACCATCATCGCGAAGGAACCCATCTTCTTCAATTTTTTAAGATTGAGCTCCATTCCGATGCAGAACATCATCAGGACCAGACCGAGATCGGAAAGGAATTCGACGATCTCCTCGGTCTCGGCGTTCTCGCCGCTCCAGTAGTTGCTCAGAAGGATACCGCTGACAATATAACCGATAGCGGCGGGCATCTTCAGTTTCTTGAAAATGACCGAGCAGAAGCCTCCGATCAGCAGAAGCATCGCCATATTGATAAGCAGTATTTGCTCTTCCGTAGTGCACCCTCGCCACGGTCTATATGTTTATGATTAATAATCCTTTCAATAAGGCGGGTATATTTCCCGACCTACGTGCTTCCGTGAAAACGGGGACGTTATCCGACGGCACGGGTCCGTTCCGACGGGTGTCCCAGACGATGAAGCCGGCCGATACGGGATATGCCGGCGGAGGGAGCAGACGACGGTCGTGTTCCGCAACTCCGGGTGCTGGGTGCGCCGTATCCTGCCTCGGTCCGGGATTTTGTTATCCCTAATGGAAATATACAATCGATGTTAACAACGCATGTGTTATATACATTCAACTCTTTGTAGTCATTACTATAATAATCTCCGGTCGGAATCGTAGGTTTCCGGACGGAGACAGGCTTACGAGAGTGATTGAATGAGATCGAAATTGAGTATTGCGATAGTAATGTTAGTGGCGATTCTCTGCTCGGGCGCCGCCCTGGTGTCCGACGAGGCCAATGCCAGCGGCTCTACCGAAGAGGAGCTGAACGATTTACAGGGAGAATATGTGGCCGAGGTGACCACTTCCAGTGGTACAACGAAGTATGGATCCCTCGCCGAGGCCGTTTCCGCGGCACCCTCCGGCTCCGTCGTTACCCTCCTTACGGATGTCACGCTCGAAGATAACCTTGAGTTCTCTGTCGAAGCCACCCTCGATCTCAACGGATGCACCATCCATACCGGAGAGTATTCGCTCAAAGTCCTTGCCGGAGGAGACCTCACTGTGAAGGGTTCCGAAAACTCCCTCATCGAGGGAAACTATTGCATCAAGGTGTACGGTAATTCGGACAGCCACGGTAAACTTACTGTCGAATCAGGCGAATTCAGTGCAAAAGAGGCGTGTGTCGCATTCTTCGCCTACTCCGAGGTCGTCATCAACGGCGGTACCTTCACCTCTGCCGACAACGGCGTCCTTATGAGCAACGGAACCACGGACCCGTCCAAGGAAACATACGGGGCCAACTACAGCCTCACTGTCAACGGCGGTACCTTCAATGCAGGTATCGTTACCGAGGGCTACATCGCCATGGGCATTTATGCCACCAACAGCGGTTCCGTCGTGCTCAACGGCGGTACCTTCAACGTCGAGAACGGTGTCGGTGTCGCCTGGAGGGCCGGAGACCTGTATGTTTCCGAAAAAGTCGTGTTCAAAATCACCGGAACCGAACGCAGCGAAGGCTGGGCCGGAGACTCCAAAGCGATCGTCAAGGCCCATCAGCCTGTCGCATGCTGCCCCGTGTCCGGCTATCCCGAACTCGGAGACTATTCCGGGGCCCCCCTCTTCGACGCCAAGATCGGAAAGGTCTACTATTCGACCCTCGCCTATGCCGTCGAAGCCGCGACCGACGGAAGCACCATCACCGTGCTGAGGGACGTCACGCTCGAAGATAACCTTGAGTTCTCTGTCGAAGCCACCCTCGATCTCAACGGATGCACCATCCATACCGGAGAGTATTCGCTCAAAGTCCTTGCCGGAGGAGACCTCACTGTGAAGGGTTCCGAAAACTCCCTCATCGAGGGAAACTATTGCATCAAGGTGTACGGTAATTCGGACAGCCACGGTAAACTTACTGTCGAATCAGGCGAATTCAGTGCAAAAGAGGCGTGTGTCGCATTCTTCGCCTACTCCGAGGTCGTCATCAACGGCGGTACCTTCACCTCTGCCGACAACGGCGTCCTTATGAGCAACGGAACCACGGACCCGTCCAAGGAAACATACGGGGCCAACTACAGCCTCACTGTCAACGGCGGTACCTTCAATGCAGGTATCGTTACCGAGGGCTACATCGCCATGGGCATTTATGCCACCAACAGCGGTTCCGTCGTGCTCAACGGCGGTACCTTCAACGTCGAGAACGGTGTCGGTGTCGCCTGGAGGGCCGGAGACCTGTATGTTTCCGAAAAAGTCGTGTTCAAAATCACCGGAACCGAACGCAGCGAAGGCTGGGCCGGAGACTCCAAAGCGATCGTCAAGGCCCATCAGCCTGTCGCATGCTGCCCCGTGTCCGGCTATCCCGAACTCGGAGACTATTCCGGGGCCCCCCTCTTCGACGCCAAGATCGGAAAGGTCTACTATTCGACCCTCGCCTATGCCGTCGAAGCCGCGACCGACGGAAGCACCATCACCGTGCTGAAAGAGGGAGTCCACTGTGTCAAGGTCGAGGGCAAGACCGTCAAATTCGACGGAGAACCTCTTGTTCACACTTTGGTCAAGACCGATTCCAAAGAACCTACCGCGACCGAGTCCGGTAACCTCGAATATTACACCTGCAGTGTTTGCGGGCATGTCTTCAAGTCCGACAAGACGACAGAGACCACCGTCCTTGACGAGACCACCTATCTGGTCATCTTCATGAACGGAGATTCTTCTATCTCATCCAAGGTTTTAGTGCACGGAGCGGAGATCGAGGTTCCCGCCGATTCTTCCAAGGCAGAAACCGCCAAGTACACCTACACCTTCAAGGGCTGGTCCATCGACGGAACAACCGTTGTTGATGTTGATGAAACTGCCTCCGAGTGTGTTACTTACAAAGCTGTTTACACCGAGACCGTCAGGGAGTACAAGATCGTCTTCATGAACGGAACCGAGGTTCT
>CAVIXW010000123.1:0-5759 GCA_963646785.1 Acutalibacteraceae bacterium | reverse complement strand
CAATATGGGTATTATTCGATTATAGTCGAATTTATATAATACGGAAATAAATTACGTTCGTGTCGAAAAAAAGCTACGTCAGAGAAAAATACCTGTCGGAGATAAGCCCGTACATCGGCACGGACCTTATCAAAGTCATTACGGGAATGAGACGTACCGGGAAATCCACGATAATGAATCAGATAATCGACATGCTGGCAGAAAAAGGCACCGCGGTCGAAGACATTCTAAAGTATGATTTCGAATCAGGAATGACGCCGCATTTCACAGATCCCAAAGGTCTGTATGACGATATAGTATCCAAAATACAAAGTGGCCGCCACACATTCATATTCCTGGACGAGGTCCAAAATGTTGACGGCTGGCATATATGTGTCCGCGCACTCCTTACGGATACCGACTCCGACATATTCATCACCGGAAGCAGTTCCAAAATGCTTTCCGGGGAGATGGCGACCCACCTTGCGGGAAGGTATGTCGAATTCCGCATTCTTCCGTTTTCTTTCTCGGAGGTCCTCGGGTATTACGATACGAACGGAAGACAGTACGACAGAACCGAGTTGTTCGGCCAATATGAGCGTTACGGAGGTATGCCGTTGATTGTTGCGGGCGCATACGACCCGACAACATCGGATTCGATATTGGGTGCGATGTACGATTCCGTCGTGATCAACGACATCGCAGGAAGGAAAGGTATCAGGAACACCGGCATACTCAGGGAGGTCCTATTGTATGCGATGTCCGAAACGGGCCATATCGTGAACTCTTCCAATGTGGGAAACTATCTCAGAAGCCAGGGTAAAAGATCGTCCGCCGATTCGGTATTGGAATATCTGTCCGCGGCAGAAGATGCCATGTTTCTGACCAAAGTTCCAAAAAAAGATATCAAAGGAAAAGAACTTTTGAAGATCGACTGCAAATACTATCTGACCGACTGGGGGATGAGGGAATCGGAAGGACTGAACAACGGCGCATCGATAGACCAGATCCTGGAAAACATCGTTTATAACGAACTGATATACAGAGGCTATAAAGTTACAATAGCCAGAATAGGTAACTTCGAAATCGATTTCGCAGCATCCAAAGGCAAGAGCACAGAATATTATCAGGTATCATATCTGTTGGCTTCCGAACCCACGACAGAACGCGAATTCCGTTCGTTGGAATCTATCGGAGACAACTATCCTAAGTACATACTTTCCATGGACAGTATCGACCGCAGCAAAAACGGCATCACCCATCTGAACCTGGTGGATTGGTTATCGGTCCGCTGATGCGGCCTTGATATGATGATATATCGAGTATGATCTTGAAAACGGGTTCTGTCTCTTAATAGGAAGATCCCTCATCTCCGGACGGAATACCCTGGCTGTGCGCGATATCGTCGCCGATCTCTTCGCGGATACGTTCCAGATCCGATCTCAGGCCGGCGATCGTACTGGTTTGTGTGGCAAGGAAATTCCTGTACTCCCTGCCCCTGAAACAGCCGGCTATGAACTTGGGCGCTATGCTTCTCAGACGTCTCACGGCGGTCACTTCGCCGGATTCCCGAACCAGCATATCCGCCAATTCGAGACACCAATCGATCTGCTGGGATATTGTCGGATTGGGTAGTATTTCGCCTGTTCTGAAAAAATGATCTATTTGGGTTATGAGGAACGGATTCCCTATCCCGCCCCTTGCCACCATGACCCCCTCTGCACCGGTCAGTGCAAGCTTGTCTACGGCATCGTCCAGAGTGTAGATGTTGCCGGAGATGATCAGAGGAACGGACATGTCATGACCCAGATCCTGTAAAAGTTCATAATGCGGAGTCCCGGAATAACGTTCTTCTCTGGTACGCGGATGAATGCATATCGCATCCACATCCGCAGATTCGAGTTCGGAGATCACTTTTCTGAACGAAGGATTGGAAAGAGACCACCCCAGACGGATCTTGGCGGTCACCGGCACGGGAAGACTGCGTTTCATCGAACGGATGATATTTCCGCATCTTTTCGGATCTTTCATGAGAGCGGAACCAGCACCGGTGCGGTTCACCTTAGGTACGGGACAGCCCATGTTCACATCGAAGAAATCGATCTCGGGATTGATCTTCAGGGCATGCTGAGCCGCCTGGGCAAGGACCTCCGGATCGCTGCCGAAAAGCTGGACCCCGGTAATGCCCCTGTGTTCGAATCTGACAAAGCATTCCGTGGTCTTCTGTCCGTGTATGCAACCCTGGTCGGAAACCATTTCGGTATATTCGGCAGAAACACCGAAAGGACGCAGAAAGTCGCGGTATGCCTCAGTGGTGTATCCCGACATGGGTCCCGAGACCACTTTTCCGTCGATATCCAGACTTCCGATATGCCACATCTGAACAGCCCGTCATTCCCGGGGGGACGTCCTTATAGGTCCATTTATCGCTGGCAGGGGAATACTTGAACTTGTATCCCATGGCGATGATCCTTTCCATCTCGCTCTTGATCGCGAAACCTTTCTTGGTCTTGATGATGCCGTTGCGGGACCTGGTGAACTCTATACCCATGTCGTAAAGAACGCTCGAAACGTTCCTCGGACCGATGGAACGGCCCCAGGTGCGCTTGGGTACCGTGCGTTTGGCCGGATCTTTCAACTCGGGAATTTCGAAGGTCTCGGCCAGAAGTTCGTCAAGCCCGTAGACCTCCGAAGGTTCCGGGATGTTGCCGTCAAGATAGATATGGAGGGCATCGTCGTTGTCATTCTCGGCAAGAAACTCAACCAGCGGTCCGTAGAACGACCAATCGGAACGGATCCAATTGGAAGACAGCATCCTTCCGAGGAATCTGAGCTCCCTTTCTGCAGAATCCCCGACTTCCTTCGCATACGAGAAATAAAGCAATGCCGCCTTCATGTAAAGAGACATATTGAACGCAGGATCGGCGATACATTCGTTGTTCCAGTCGCCGAGATAATACAGGTCGCCGAGCTTCACGAGAGCCTCTTTGCAACCCTTTGCGATAGCTATCCGGTAGTAGTGCTCTGCGAGCGGTTTCCACGAATCTGCCTTCTCTTTCGATACCAGGTCGGCAACCTCCAATGCGGCCTGGGGGCTTCCCGCATCGGCGGCCAGACGGTAATGATAGACCGCCTTCAGGACGTTTCTGTCGGGAGCATCTTCGGAATATCTGCGGCCCTCGTTCAGTTCCTTTTCTACCTCTTCCTCGCCGAGGGTCACATCGTCTTCGACCGCCATGGATTCTGACATACGATACCATATTAATCACGATATAAGCAAATATCCAGAGAAGCAGCGGAAGGCACCGGGCAACCATCGGCATGGTGCGGGTAGAAAACACACGCGAACTGTCCTCGGGCTGAAATTTGAAAAAAGCAACCTCCGCAGAAACATCTGCGGAGGAGATTGGGGAATAAGATATCCGAAAGTCGGAAAACTCTGCTTCAGATCCTCGAAACCATCTTTCTGGAGATGATGAATCCGATGACCGCCACGGAGCAGATCGTAATTATCCAGGCATACTGCGATCCCGGTACGACTCCCGACGAAAAGAAATTCACACAATAATCCCATGTCGACATTTTTCACACCTCAGTTGCACATCCATTCGTATTCGGCTTTTCCGAGTTCGGATATGTGATATTTCGTTATCACGCGACCCGCACCCCATTTGTCTCCTTCCACGTCCACATCGACCTCCACTTCATCCAGAAAGCCGGATGCGTGAAGCTCGATGAGATCGAAATTGAACGAGTTCTTCATGAACCGCGAGGTCTGGTTCCTTTCGGAAGAGATCTTCTCGACGGCTTCGTAGTTCCACAGATCGGATTCGCTGTAAAGTTCCATTATGCGGAATTTGGCACCGCGGCCGATCATTTTGTCAGTCATTTTATCACCTCAGAGTGTCTAGATTGTCTGTTTTTTCGGTAAACATCAGGAACGTTCCAACGATGCAGATGATGGCGCCCGCGATGTAGTAGACGGATGCGCTTCCGGTGAACAGCCAAAGGAAGATGATGGCCATCAATCCGTACAGGGAACCTATGGCCTGTCCTCTCCCTACGCCGATCAGCGGGAAGGATTTGTACCAGGTCACATAGCATAATCCGAAGGTAAGTCCCATCATGAGGACGATGAAGAAGGTCATGGGATCGAAGAGAGCTCCGATGTTGTGGAAGAAGTCCACGCCGCACAGACTCAGGATCGGAATTGCGATGACCCACCAGATGACGCATTCCATGATGAACCTCGAGGTCAGAGCAACATCGGGTTCGGAGGCATCCAATCCTTTTGCGGCCACCGCACCTTCTACGCCCCACCCCAGGATCGCCATCAGTCCGCCAACGTATCCGAGGATCTGGATGCCACCGTTCATAAGGCCGTCGAGATAGCAGGTTATACCTCCGGCCAAAATGACGAACAGGCCCAGGATGGCCCGGTGGGACATCTTCTGTTTCAGCCAGATCACGGAAAGGGTCATTCCGATGACGGGGTAGCATAATCCGGAGACGGCAGAGAAGCCCGCGTTTCCGAAGATGAGCGCGATGTATGTGCCTAGAATGGCCAACGGACCTCCGCAGATTGCCCCCGCCATATAATATTTGGTACAATGGCGGATGTCTTTCAGACTCCTGGTCATCTCTTTCATTTTTCCGAGTCCGGCACACCAGAATAGCAGTACGAGAACGACGAAGAGGGCATTGATTCCGGTAATGAACACTGCCTGGTAGATGTATTCGGCGTCCGTCCAGTCCGATCCGGAGAAAAGATCGCTGAACGGGGGAAGGCCCACCGCAAGATAGTCCGGGACATACCATGCACCCCAGAATACCGCACAGAGCAGAGCGAGAGTATAGCCGAACTTCATCCTCTTCTTTGTGTTCTCTTTTTTGATAAGTTCGATTTGTTTTTCATCCATGGTTTCAACCACTGTTACTGTGATCATCCTCATACGAAGGATCAAAGGGCCGGGGAAGCTGCAACTTCTTGTCCGGCCCCCGATGGGTCCCCGCTCGGCCAGTAGCGGGAAGGGCAGGTAGCTCCTGGGAGACTGTTCCAATAGCAGATTACTTGCTGAATTTGTATCTCATCACATGCATTTAACCGTTGTTCATAACATTTTTATATTAGAAATTCGGGTTTAATTTTATCGTACTAAACTCAATAGACATTTGTCTAATTATTTCGTTTTAATCACAACAATGTTGAAAAATTTAGTAAATTCGTAGATATATTGAAATTATTTTCGTAATAATAAGATGCTATTTTTATGTCCAATAAACATCCTACAAAAAAATTCGAATTTGAAATACAAGTTTAAAGTACGAATCAGATAAGTATATCGGATAATGGCATAATTCGCAACAAACCGTTCCGAAAATAGGATCAGTACTTCTTCTCGAGGACGGATTCGATGTAATACGGACAGTCGAAACCCAGCAGGCGATTGAGGCCTTCGTGCATAAATCCTCTGAGGAATTCTTCCGGCCATGATTCCCAGAGAGTATCCGGGGAGCGGATGAACCTGATGCGCGGCGGAAGGTATCTCAGGACCTCCGCTTTGTCGGGGGGCGAAACCATTCTGCAGGATAGATCGACAAAGTCCTGCGGGTCCATATCGGGGGTCTTTTCCAAAACCGAGGCGGCAACATGCTTTCCCGAACGGACGAACATCCTGTCGAAATGGATGCCCATGCAACGCAAGGTGTTCAGCGCAAAGGTAATGACTGCGGTATAATAATCCAGTTTTCCGTCGTGGAAATCACGGATGAGCTTTTCC
>CAVIXW010000122.1:0-5783 GCA_963646785.1 Acutalibacteraceae bacterium | reverse complement strand
CCTTTCCGTCCAGTAGATGGCGGTGAGGCTCGTAGCATTGTTTGACCGCCCTGCGGATCCCGTTAACGAATCCCTCATATGTGTCGGCCTTGGCGTTCCCCAGGTCCAGGTGGATCACAGGGAATGCGTTCATGTACTTCCCGTACTCCTGATATCCGGAGATCGCCAATCCGTCGAACCACGTGTTGCCCTTATACTCCATGTTGAAGAACGCATCAAGCATGGAGAGGTTCATGGTCTTCCCGAACCTGCGTGGACGGGCGAACAGATAGACGCCGTCGGAGTCGTCGTCGAGGATGTCCTTGATGAGGAGCGTCTTGTCGACGTAGTACTTGTCCTTCCCGCGGAGCTCCGCGAACGACATCCCTCCGAGACTTATCTGCTTCATGCGATAGTGAATCCATCACGTATTGATAAGCGTTCCCAGGGATGTTACACCCCATGCGTCCGATTCACAGTCGGAGCATCCATCGTGCGATGCCGACGATCCGATCCCGTCCGAGGTATCTTCCCTCGATCGGACTGTATCGCCAGATGCCTATCACCTCCGATCCGATCGCAATATGGGTGGGATTGACCCTCGGGAATCGGAGATGGTGGGATATATGAGGTGAGGGGGAGGACGTACAATGTTCAGTCCCTCATGAATTGCCGAACATTGTAGTTTGAATAATCAAACCAACTGAATAAATTACGATACGAATACCATAGCAATAATCTGAATTTCCGATGTCGGTTAATATCGACATTATGCTATTCGTAAATTTTAGGAATCCCTATTTTTTAAATATAACCGCATGATTTCAGATGCTGGACAACGGTTTTTCAGACAAACTAATAAATATGTTACAGGTAGATTAACATACATCGGCACGTAATGCCGGAGGATTAGAAATGGCAATGGACAAATGCAAGGATATGGCGGAAGTCAAGCATATTGCGCAGATGAAGGGTCTGGTCCCGGGACGCGTCCGCGACACTCAGGACGGTATTCAGTTCACCAAAGGAACCAACGACAGACTTGTCGTCATCAGCTGGGAAGAGTTCGAGGAGTATCTCAAAAAAAGGAACCTCGCGATCTACCGCAGCAATGGTTGGCTTAAAATCATGAAGGCCTGAAAGCCTTTTTACCACCGGTCCCCGGTGGATCATTTATTTATCTCGAAGCAGTTTACTGGCAATTGGTCTGTTCCATTTGTTTGATGTGGTAATCTATGAATGAACAGACCACTTTATCAATTCAGAGGCCAGTTTTTTTTGAAGTTTCTCCGGAGCGCATAAAGGCGGTCCGATCATTGTGCCCGTATCCTCGGACCACGGATATCGAACCGCGTCATGCCGGAGATTGAAGATTATTTTTATACCACAACCTATTGATGGTGGCTAAGCAAGGGTAGTCAAGCCTGGCCAACGACGTTAGATTCAGGGTCTAATCCATAGCGGTCCGCGAGTTCGAATCTCGTCCCTTGCACTTCTCGTTATATTCTTATCATCATCCGTCATTGGGTGTTCTGATCCAAGATGGTACAGATGTCTCTTTTCGAGGAGGATAACCGCCCTGTTGCACCGGGTCGCGATGCTCCTCTTGCCAGCCGTATGCGTCCCCGGTCTTTCGACGAGTTCGTGGGGCAGGAGCATCTGATCGGAAAGGGACGCATCCTCCGCAATATGATCGAGCAGGACCGGCTGACCTCGATGATCTTCTGGGGTCCGCCCGGTGTCGGCAAAACGACGCTTGCAACGATCATCGCAAACCACACCAAGGCCGAATTCGTCGAATACAGCGCGGTCACCGGCGGAGCAAAAGAAGTAAAGGAGATAATGGCAACTGCCGAGAAAAGACGCCAGGCCGGCCGCCGTACCATTCTTTTCGTTGACGAGATCCATCGGTTCAACAAGGCTCAGCAGGATGCTTTTCTCCCATACGTGGAAAAGGGAAGCATAACCCTCATCGGAGCCACCACGGAGAATCCTTCGTTCGAGGTGAACTCGGCACTGCTGTCCCGTTGCAAGGTCTTCACCCTCACGGGGCTGTCTTCCGAGGATATCGTAAAATTACTCAAACGTGCGGTCGAGACGGGTTTCCCCGACCTTAAAATCAGTATTTCCGACCAGGCGTATTCCGCCATCGCCCAGTTTTCCAACGGCGATGCACGTACCGCATTGAACACGCTCGAGGCCACCGTCGCGGAAGGGATCACGTCTCCGGGGAATTCTACGGTCAGCTCCGAAGTGCTGTCGGAGTGCATCAGCCGCAGGTCCCTGTTGTACGACCGCGACGGGGAGGAGCATTACAACATCATCTCCGCGCTCCACAAATCCATGAGGAACAGCGATCCCGATGCCGCCATCTACTGGCTCGCACGCATGCTGGACGGGGGCGAAGACCCTGTTTACATCTCACGCAGGCTCATCGAGTTTGCGGGGGACGACGTGGGGCTGGCCGATCCCAATGCCCAGGTCATGGCAACTTCCTGCTTCTACGCCTGCAAGAACATGGGTATGCCGGAGTGCCGGTTCGCATTGGCGGAGACCGTGGCATATCTGGCACTTGCCCCGCGTTCCAACTCGATAGGTGTTGCGATCGACCGTGCGCTGGAAGACGTCCGCAGCCGTCCCGCGGAACCCGTTCCCATGCACATCCGCAACGCACCCACCAAACTCATGAAAGACCTCGGGTACGGAAAGAACTATCAGTACGCTGAGGACACTGCCGATAAGATCACGAAGATGCAGTGTCTTCCGGATTCCCTGAAAGACCGCAGGTACTACGAACCGGGGGACAAAGGGAACGAGGTCTACTACCGCAAGCGTCTGGACGGGATTCGTGACTGGCGTGCGGATCTCAGGGAAGAGCCCCCGAGATGATCACAGGACGTAGCTGATGATCATCCCTGCGATAAGGATGAATACGAGAAGTACCGCGACCTTCGACCAATCTCTGTCTTTTTCTTTGACGAGGCATTTGGTCGAAACGAGAACTCCGGCGAAAGGCGAGAATATGAGGATCAGTACGCCGACCGTAAGGAGGGTTTCGGAGAAGTCGAACGAACTGAGTGCCAGACCGACGATCATGATCGACAGTCCGATCAGTGTCGTATACTTGAGGACCCTGGAGGTCTCTTCGTTAAGACTCACATGTATCCCCCCGCTTTGGCAAGCATGATCAATGCGATGGCGAAGAAGACGACGGACATGTAGCGTTTGATCGCTTTGGCATTGACCTTCGAAGATATCCACGTGCCGACGATCGCACCGATGTACGCTCCGACCGCGACCGCGGCGGCGATCTGGTAATCGATCGCGCCCTGGATGAAGTAGATGACCGCGCCCGAGAATGCGGTGATGCCGATCATGTAGCTGCTGGTGGCACTCGCTACTTTGACAGGGATATGCATGTAGATGTTCATCAGGGGGACCTTGATCGATCCTCCGCCCACTCCGGTCATCGACGAGACCGCGCCCGCGACGGTGCAGAGGGCCATGCCGGAACGGATGTTCTTCACGGTATACTGCTGGTCCGTAACTCCGGATGCGGGGTCGGAGTAACGGAAGGTCAGCTTACCGCTTCCTTCGGAATCCGTGATGATCTTCTCCGGGGAAGCGGCCATCTTGAATCCGCTGTATAGCATAACCATGGAGAATATGACGAGCAGGACCCAGTTTTCGAGATATGTGGCGATTATGGCCCCCGCGATCGCACCTATCGTCGTGGTGACCTCCATCAGCATTCCCAGTCTGACATTGGTCAGACCTTTTTTCACGTATCCGGACGACGAACCCGTGGATGTCGCCACGATCCCCACCAGACTGGCGGCGGCCGCGGTCACCGCGTCCTGTCCGAAGATGATCGTAAGGACGGGGACGAAAATGATCCCCCCGCCGAGACCGAACAATGCTCCGATGACCCCCGCACCGATCGCTATGATCAGAAGAAGCACCAACATCACAGGTTCCATATCCCTTCAACCGACACTACATATAAGAACTAAACCAGTTTACAGAGAAACAGGTATACTGTGTCCATCGTTCTGGTAAGATATTCCGAGATAGGCCTCAAAGGGCTCAAGGTCAGAAACAACTGGGAGAACCGTCTCAAGGACAATCTTCTCCATATGTTCATGGCCGATCACGTCGAAGCGCTCGTCACCAGGGGTCAGGCAAGGTTGTACGTAGAGACCTCCGATGTGGATGCCGTCATCCGTTCCGCAGTGAAGGTGTTCGGTGTCGGTTCGGTGTCGGTATGCGAGACCGCGGGTACAGGTATGGAAGAGATCTGCGAGAAAGTTGCGGAGTATTCCAAGAGCCGTATGGTCAAAGGCAAGAGCTATGCCGTACGGGCAAGGCGCGAAGGCGGACAGAAATTCACGAGCATGGACCTTGCAAAGGCCTGCGGAGACGCCATCTGGAATGCGAACCTCGATAAGGACCCGCATGTGGACCTGCATAACCCGGACCTTGTCTTCTGGGTGGAGGCAAGACCTCATAAGACCTATATCTTCCAGGAATACATTTACGGACATGCCGGGCTTCCGATCGGTACGCAGGGGCATGTGCTCGCCGAGGTCGACGACGACCGCGGGGTACTTTCCGCACTGCTCATGATGAAGCGCGGATGCAAGGTACTGGTCAAAGGCGATTATGATCTCGACCTTCTGAGAGAGTTCGATCCTTCGTTGAAAGTTGTCGACGACGGCATATTCCCGACCAAATATTTGGGTCTTGTGAAAGGATACGATCTGAAGCAGTTCGAGGGATTCGAACAGGGAGATATGCCCGTGTTCTTCCCGACCATCGGAATGGACGATACGGAGGTTCAGGAGAAGCTGAACCTATTCCGCAGGGAAGCCGAACGCTCGCCCCGCAGGGATCATTCGGCATGATCCTTTCCGCAACATTTTTTCAGAGTTTCCGGCCAGGACTCTTTTCCAAGATATGACTTCCCGATATCGGCTTCCATCCTCCGGTACAGTTTGAACGGTACCGCGAACGACAGTATGTCGGCGGGGACGAATCTTCTCGCATAGAGGTCCGTCAGTCCGATGACGGCGTGCGGGTCGTCCGATTCTCCTTCCGCGCGGGGAATGGCATAGATCTGTTGGCAGGCATGCCCGTAGGGCACGACGGCCGCCGGGCCGGGAGTGGTTTTGCCGAATCCGGCGAGGAGGGTGAGAGCGGATATCCGGGTGGGATCGCATAGGAATACCACGACCTCTATCGGCCGGTGCTCGGTCAGCGCCTCGTCGAGAGGCTGGAATACGATGGCATCTTTTCCGTTGCCGTAATCTTTAATCGCAGACAGCTGAAGGGTTGCGATCTCGGGGGTCATGAAGTCTCCCTTCCCTTCATGTTTGAAATCTCCGAGGCATTCCGGAGGTATGGCGGATAACCCCATCGCAGTGTGCCGACGATCAGGAATCCCTCCGAATCCGAAACCGCTGACCGCCCCGTGACACGATATGTGCTCTTTGGCCGCAGCACATTTTTTGCCGGTCCTGGCACATTTGAGAAGCAACGGCGGAATGCTGCAGTGGACAGAAGGAGTGGAGGCATCGGGGGGCACATCTGCCGTACGGTATATCGCCACTGGTTTCATATCGATCTCAAGAATGTCTTCGATTTTTCCCACGATAAGGTATCTCTGAGTGGGATTTTGATTTTGCTCAAGCTCCCGACAGAATCGCGGGGACCAATCGAATCATTCCGTGCAAAACCGGGAAAAAATATGAAAAGACCGCCCAATTAAAATCTCGCTTGTGCATTCAAACATTGCTTAAACGTTT
>CAVIXW010000121.1:0-5810 GCA_963646785.1 Acutalibacteraceae bacterium | reverse complement strand
CGTGTTCTACCGGGTGCTGATAGACGACATCATCGGCAATTCCCTGGAGGAGCAGGTCACCGCGTTCTTCCTGTTCTATCTGATGATCAACCTCTTCAACGTCGCTCTGTCGACGGTGAGGCAGCGTACGGTCATTCACCTGTCGCAGAAGCTGAGCATCTCCATGATGATCGGATACTTCGGGCACATACTCAGGCTGCCGATGAGGTTCTTCGGCACGCGGAAGAGAGGGGACATCATCACCAGATATCAGGACGCCGGGACCGTCGTGGACGTGCTGACCGGGGTAATCGTCACCGTCCTGATGGACATCGTCTTCGCGGCGGTATCGGGGTTCTTCCTGTACAGGATCAGCCCGGAGCTGTTCGGGATAACCCTGGTCATGGTGGCGCTGAGCGCGGTGCTGATCTACGCGTTCCTCCCGTCCTACAGGAGGCTGAACCGCGAGTCCATGGTGGCGGAATCGGGTCTCAATTCGAACATCATCGAATCGCTGAGCAACGTGGAGACCATAAAGACGAATTCGGCGGAGGGCCGTCAATTGGAATCCATGGAGGTGAGGCTGGTGGATTCGCTGAGCGTGGGGTTGAGGGCCAGCATACTGGGGAACATCCAGGGCACCATGTCGTCCGCCCTGTCCGCCGTCGGAGGGGTGGCGATGATGTGGGTCGGAACCCTGTCCATCCTCGGAGGGGGCATGACCCTCGGGACGCTCATGTCGTTCTACGCCCTGTCGGAGTTCTTCACCGGCCCCATCGGGAGATTCGTCTCGCTGCAGATCGAGGTCCAGGAGGCGGACATAGCGCTGAGGAGGCTGTCGGAGATACTCGACGTCGAGGAGGAATACGGGAACGGGGACGGGCTCGCGCCCGCCTCGCTCCGCGGGGACATCGTCCTGGAAGGGGTGACGTTCGGATACGGGTCCGGGAAGCCGGTGCTGAAGGGCCTGGACCTGACCGTACATGGAGGGGAGAGTGTCGCCATCATCGGGGAGTCGGGCTCCGGGAAGAGCACCCCCGGGAAGCTGATCTCCGGATTGTGGAAACCCGACGAGGGGTCGGTGACCATATCGGGGCAGTGCGTGGACGATATGGACCTCCAATCCATGCGCCGGAGGATAGCGTACGTCCAGCAGGACACCGAGCTGTTCTCCGGGACCGTGGCGGAGAACCTGAGGCTCTCGAAGGAGGATGCGTCGTTCGAGGAGATGCTGGATGCCTGCGAGAGGGCCCGGTGCATGCAATTCATCTCCAAGATGCCCGGGAGATTCGACACCGTCCTGGAGGAAGGGGGAGCGAACCTGTCCGGAGGGGAGAGGCAGAGGCTGTCCATAGCGAGGGCGCTGCTGAAGGATTCGGACATCCTGATAATGGACGAGGCCACGGGCAGTCTCGACATGATGGTCGAGGCCAGGGTACTGGACGGGATACTTGGATGTCGCGACGGCAGGACCGTCATCATGATCGCCCACAGGTTATCGGCCGTGACGAGGTGCGACAGGATCATAGTGATGGATGGCGGGAGGATAGCGGAGGACGGCACCCACGAGGAGCTCCTGGAGGCGGGCGGAATCTACGCTAGCTTGTGGAACAGCCAGTTCAGCAGGGGACCCGCGGAGGGTGAAGCGTACGATCCCGAAGCCGTTGCAGAGAGCGACATAGGCGCCTGTGGCGAAATGGAATACCGAGGTCGGACTGTCAATCGTCGGTGTGGAAGACGTCACAATTCATCCAGGCTGCTGAAGGGCGTGCTCATCCCCGATTATAGAGAACCGATAAAACATCCACTGAACTGCATTAGCTGACGGATGCCTGCCTCCTGGAACGGTGTCAGGCCCCCGAAGGACCGAACACGACAAGGTCATTGTTCTGCAGGGGATTTCCGTACTTTATAACCCCGAAGTCAAAATATATTTGCGAAATGAGATTTTACTTCAGGAAATTCTTCATTTCAGCCTTACGCGCGACTTTTAGCAAAGAATTGCTCTTATTCACGAACACCTGGACTTCGTCATCGACACTTTCCTTGACAAGCGAGATAACTGAATTATCTGCCGACATTACTCCGACGGACAGTCCGATATCGGTCTCGCTGAGCTCTTCGGCGATCTGTTCCTCCGTGGCCACACTGTGGACCACCAGGATCGGAAGGGCGGAATCCACGTACCGAACATCATCCTCCGGAGGTACATTTCCGAGGATCAGGGGCGTGTAATAACGTCCGTTCTCCGTGAATTCTTTCTTAACCCTCTTTCCGCCCCAGAGGACGAACATTTCCTCATTACGGATCAGATTGAGGAAACGTTTCTCCGCGTCGTCGGACATCAGCGGTCCGCAGAAAGCATCGGACGAATAGGGATCGTCGATGTCGAGGTCTTTGGCCTGTTCGATCAGATTGCGGATGAACTCCCTCTCGTCATCGGCCATGACGATGACCTTCGATGTGGAATACAGCCCCTGTCCGGTATACTTGAATGCCGATTCCAGCACATCGGCAACGGCTTTCTTCATATTGGACGGATGGGCGACCACGACGGGATTCATCCCCTTGACCTCGTTGATGAAATCTAGGCCCTCGTCCACCATCAGGAACATCAGATCGTCTATACCTTTGCCGCACCCGGAAGCGACGACTCCTGAAACGTTCAGGTCATCGGAAAGTTCGGTCACATATCTATCAAGACGGTCGGTTACTATGTTGATCACACCGGCAGGCAGACCTGCTTTTACAAACAGATTGTAGGCGGTGAACACGGGGATCGGGCATACTCCGCTGGGCATGATCACCACTGTATTGCCCCCGGCTATTGCAGCCGCGGCATAGCCCATCGGTGCTGCCAGGGGGGAACAGGTAAGTGCGATGATCCCCCAGACCCCCTTCGGTTTGCCTTTGACGGAGACAGTGTCTTCGACGGCCTGCCGGAGGATCTCTTCGAAACGGTCCACTTCCGCCAACGCCTCCCTGCGGGTGAAGCCGGTACTGAGCACGATGTCCGCGGCAAGAGCGTATCTCCTGCTTCCGAGAGCATTCAGTACAAACGTGAGGATACGTGCACGTTCCTCGGCCGGAACTTTGGACCAGGTGCCGAAGGCCTTGAAGGCGGTCTCGGCAGCATATTTGGCGGTCCCTTTCTCTGGTTCCTGCAGCGTCCCGAAGATGATGGATCTGTCGACGGGGCTCTCGAGTGGCATATCCACGCCGGAGGCTATGTTCATCCCCCCGACGATTGCGGAAAGATCATGTTTCTCTTTATCCAGAGCAAGCTGGAATGCGTTCTCGAACTTTGCATCATCCACGATGGGTTCGCCTGACATGGATACGTGGAAAGCGGTTGAGAACATAAGGTTATGCAACTCGGACCGTTGCCGAAAGCACGGAAGGAGGGCGGGGGAGCTGCCCCCGCAAGAAAAGGTTCCGAACATCAGTTCATCGTAAGATGATAATCGGAACCGGAGAAGGTGTGATTGGAAAGAACTTTCGCGTCGATATCCAGACGATTGAAGTTTTTGTCCCAGAACGAGATTATCCCGAATGCATTCTCGGCAATGAAGCTTAGCTTCCCGCAAAAAACCACACGATCGATGGGGCATTGGGCAAAAGCACTGACCCCGATCGTGCTGACGCCCGATCCGATTGTCACTTCGGAAAGAGAGGTGCAACCGTAAAACGCATAATCTCCTATCGGACAGTGCGATTTGGGATATAGGGTCAGGGTCTTGAGGGAGGTGCAGTGTGCAAATGCCAATGTTCCGATCGAAGCGTTCAGGTTATCGATGTCCACGGAGATTAGCGAAGAACAAAACTCGAAGGCATTGTCTCCGATCGATCTGACGACTTCGGGAATTGTCACACGAACGAGCGATTTGCATTGGAAGAATGTCGAACAGCCTATACGTTCGACAGACCGGCCTATGACGATTTCCGAAAGGGAAGAACAATCAAAGAACGCTTTGTCCCCGAGAGACGTGACCGAGTCCGGAATGACCATTGACGTAAAAGAGGAACATCCCATGAAGGCGGCCACCCCGATTGTGTCGATGTGTTTCCCGAGATTCAGAGAAGGCAGGGACCTGCAGCTGTCGAATACATAATCGCCGATAAACGTGAGATTTTCGGGAAGGGTGATGGAAGACAGGTTATAACAGAATTCGAACAGATGGTCGCAGAGTACGGTGACAGAGTTCGGAATATTCACAGACGTGAGGGAAGTGCAACCATAGAACGCATAACTTCCTATGGATGTGACCGAATCGGGAAGAAGGGCCGATTCCAAAACAACACAGCCGTCGAATGCATAATCGCCGATGGATTCCACACCGTCAGCGATGTTGACAGAATATAGATGACACTTGTTGAGTGTCCAAGGGGTATAACCGTAATACGAAGGCAGGTATGTGGCAGAGCTGTACGGGAACCATGGTCCGGTCCCGGCAGTGAAAATCATCTTCTCGATACTGTTGCAGCCGGAGAATGCCGGGAGGTCGTTGGACACCACACAGTTGAGATTTACCGGAACGGAGAGTTCCTTCAAAGCGACACAACCGGAAAATGCACCCGCACCGAGGGTCTGGATACCGTCAGAAAGGATGATGGTTTTCAGGACAGACTTGCTGAGTTGCCAAGGGGCGTAAATGTTCGAAGAAGAGCTGGAACTGTCCGTACCGTACTCAAACCAATTTCCGTCACCTGCGAGGAAAGTGATCTTTTCGATGTTGACGCATCCTGAAAATGCAGGGTTGTCATTGGAACGAACGCTGTCGGTACTTGCAGGGAGAGTCAGTTCCTTCAGACCGGTACAATTCCTGAAGGCACTCTCTCCGATTTCGGAGATCGTATCGGGAAGGTAAATGCCAGCCAAAGACGTACAATCAGCGAATGCAAGGGTATCGATGCGATTCACGGACGCCCCGAAATCGATGGAAACGAGGGATGTGCACCCGTAGAATGCCGAATGCCCTACCGAGGTAACGGAATCCGGAAGGGTCAAAGAAACAAGGGAAGTGCATTCGCAGAATGCGTATGCACCTACGGATTTCACCGAGTCTCCGATCACGACCGATCTGATGGACGACCTATACTCGATCCATGGGACGTTAATGTAAGTGTAATCCTCCATTGCCCCATTTCCGCTTATCGTCAATGTGCCAGTATCCGAATCGAAACTCCAGGTGACCTCCTCGGTGCAACCGTCCAGGTCAACGGAACCACTGGATTCACCCGGAGCGACAGCAATAACAAACGCAGATAAAACGACCAGTGTCATAATCGGTATCAGTAAGCCCTTCATGTTCGCCCCTCGTTTTCACGGTCTAGCAGATTGGACCGAGAACATATAGTACTAGAAATATTAATTATATTCTTGATTATAAATCTATGTGCAACAATCCTTGAAAAAGAGTCAACAGCATTGATTTAATGTTATAAACACAAATCCTTGCGGAATTAGATATGGTCAAAAGGTCTCTCGCCCCGGACGATTATTACCGACATGATTGTAACAATCGGGATCCGACTCTGGATGACCAGATATCGCACGTCCCGAAGGCCATAGTAAAATCATTATATGGAAAGGCCTTTGGTCACACTACGGACTCATGGTCTAGGGGTTATGACGTCGCCTTCACACGGCGGAGGTCGCCGGTTCAAATCCGGCTGGGTCCACCACCTTCTTTTCTAACGTATTAACCGTTCTGACTCTTTTCTAATTTCTAACCCTCTTATTCCATTAAAATCGATTGTGCACAGCATTGATTTCACTCTAATTCCCGCCGATTCTTCTTACCACATCACGGGTGCTCCGAGGGCGCATC
>CAVIXW010000120.1:0-5908 GCA_963646785.1 Acutalibacteraceae bacterium | reverse complement strand
GTTTAAGTAGTGGAATTCAGTCTTCTGAGTGTAAGATTATCTTCTTTCTGAAACAGTGCCGAATCCGAAGGACCCGATACGGAACTCGATGTTCCTGCGGACTGCTTCCCTGTCGATCTTCTCCATATTCAGCAGTTTGTTGAACAGCGGACAGTAGCTGAGTCTGGGTTCGCCGACCTCGACGACCTTCCCGTCCTCGATAACGACGTGCGACATGCCCAATGCCTCCATTTCTGTCCTGTTGCAACGCTTGTCCGGCACTTTATCGAAATCGAAACGGCAACTGAGTATACATAGTTTTCATGGGTAGGCGAATCGTCGAAATCATTATTCTGGGTCATAGCGGGGATCATATGACGGCATCCCGAAGGATAAATTATCCAAAACTATTTTATTTGTTGTAGCCATAACAGTAATACGGGATGCATATGGATGGGACAAACAGGAGCTATGCTCTACTTGACAGATCTGTAATCGTGACACTCGACCTCTGGAATGTCAGAGGAAAGATGCCTTTTAAGAAATACACCGTACGTCGCTTCTCGCTTATGGAAGACGACGGCACATACCTCTTCGTACTCGTGATCCGCAGGTTCGGATCGACCATAGGCGTGTACAAGGTCAACGGAAAAACGATCGAGAACTTCCGTAACGACAAGGTCAGGGACCTGTACGTCGAGAACGGTTCGCTTATGATCTCCACAAGGAAGGGAGCGCTCAAAGTGACCGCATGATACCCTTGGGCCGGCAGGACCATCACGAAATCACAGGTCCGCCGACAACAGAGTTTATATCAGAGGTTTCGATTTTAACTCCAATCGCCCTTTGTTGGTTGGACGATTACCGGCGGTTAAAACCGCCGGGCCTTTTTCAGTCCTCGAAATCATTATCCGCATCGGCCTTCGTAATGTAGAGCTTGTGGTCCTCGATGTAGTTGATATAGAATTTCAGCGCATCGTTGACGAACTCCGTGGCCGTTCCGCCGGTAAAACCCATCGCACGGTCCATCCTTCCTTTGAGGGAAGGATTTACTTTGACGCATATCTGTACCGAGGTCTGACCGGGCGATCCCATGCATACGTAATGCATATGCATTATATTTCAAAGTTCTCCGAAACCGGCCGGATATCCGGACCCTCTTGGATCGGATCATTGGTGCCTGATCATGAATTTCTCAAGAAGATCGTATGCTTCGACCAATGTCTCCATCGGAGGCAGAAGGATGGACCTGAAATGGCTTTGGCCGAACTCCTGGCAGAATCCGGAACCGTGGACCATCACGATGCCCGTCTCTTTCATAAGATCGAGAACGAAATCCTTGTCGGATCCCCATATATTACCGAGTTCCACCTTCGGGAACGAGTACAGGGCCCCGTGACTCTTGTTGGTGCTCAGACCGGGGATCTCGTTGAGCCTCCTGTATGTGAATTCGGCACGTTCCCTGAGTTTGCGGTTCATATCGAAGATGTAATCCTGTGGTCCCTGCAGAGAGATACGTGCGGCCTCCTGACAGGGAACGTTCGCGCAGATCCTTGCCCTGAACTGTTTCATCATACCTTCGCGGATCTCGTCCATGAGCCCGTTCTTGTCGATGAAGTAGCAGTATCCCTGCCTCCAGCCGGGCATCAGATTGACCTTGGAGAATCCGTTCAGGATCACTCTGGGAATATCCTCGGGCAGACGGGACATGGAAAAGAACTTCTTGTCGAAGACAATCTTGTCGTAGATCTCGTCGGAAATGACGGGGATATCGTATTCGGCGGCCAGATCCCCGATCTGCCGCAGGTCCTTCTCGGAATAGACCGCACCGGTGGGATTGTTCGGGTTGATGATCACGATCGCCTTCGTCCTGTTCGTGATGCGGGAGCGGATCATATCGACATCGGGGGCCCAGTCCTCTTCCTCGATCATCCTGTACGGAACGACCTTTCCCTCGTAGAATCCGATATACTGGGCATAGGACGGGTATCCGGGGCCGGGAACCAGGACTTCGTCCCCGGGCTCGATTATGGCACCCATCATGATATTGATGCATTCGGACACTCCTGCGGTGACATAGACGTCTTTCGCATGGATGTGCACGCCGTTTTTCTCGTACTCCCTCTGGACGATGGCCTCGCGGAGATCTATATTCCCCTGGGAGTCGGCATATCCGTTGTCGGTGTTGTCCACGGCCTGCCTGAGGGTCTCTTTGAAGTATTCTGGCGTCTGGAAATCCCATTTGTTCGGATCACCTATGTTGAAGTTGAACATCCTCATGCCGGTATCGGCGACCAGGGCGGCGGGAACCGTGACCTCGCGGATCGCGTAATTCATGCCCATCGAACGTCTGGATGCTCTCATTTTCTTTTGCATAAGTAAACCTCTTTCCCAGACATCGGAGATAGCATTATAAACTATTTGCAAAGAACGGACTCAGACGGCCGGGGATCCGGCCATCGAACGGTATTTCCTGCCGAACTGCCAGTATGCGAGTGCCAGCATGAACGACCCGCCGATGATCTCGCCGATGGTCACGGACCAGTAGATCCATTCCATGGAATGGCGGCTCGCCACGGCATACATGACGATCAGCAGAACGTTGCGGAGGAAGGTCGAGATCAGCGAGATTTCGCTCATGGCCAGAGACGAAAGCATGGCCGAACCTACGTAGATAAGTCCGTAAAACGGCACGAAAAGCGCATAGATGCGGAGAATGTGCGCCATCGCATCCCTGTAGCCGACCATGGAATCGGAATAGGTGAACGCGTACACGGTCAGACCGGAGGTCGCCCACAGGATGAACGCCATCGAGAACCCGAGTGCGAAAACCAGGTATGTCGTGAAATGAAATGCGCTCCTGAGACGCTCCGGGTCCCTTTGACCCACGGCAGAGGAGCAGACTGGGACCATGGCGGTCGCCACGGCCTCCGCAGGCACCACCGCGAGCACGATCATCCTCCAGGGTGCCGCATAAACCGCAAGCCCTTCGGTCCCGCCGCACCTCACCACGAAATAGATCAGGAAGAAATTCATCATGGACATCAGGTTCAGTTCGATGGCCTGGGGGATCCCGACCTTTGCAACATCGGCCAGAACGGCCTTCTCCGGAGCGGAGCGACGGAGACGGATATAGGTTGATCCCGAGCAATACGCATACGCGCCGATCGTCACGCCGATGACGGTGGCGACCATGGTGGCAAGCGATGCTCCGAAGAGACCCAGATCCAAAACGAAGATGAGGACCGGATCGAGAAGGATATTGATCAGCGCCACGCTGACGTTGATCGCGGTGGAAAGTCTTACCGCCCCCTCCCCTCTGAGCGATCCGCAGATAACCCCGACCATCACGGTGAACGGACACAAAAGGACGAACGGGAGAAGATATTCTGTCGCCTCCGTCATGATGCCGGAACCGCCCAGTACCGAAACCAACGGATCCATTGCCAGGTACAGGATCGGTACCAGAGGCAGAGAAAGAAAGATCATCGCCAGAATCGTCTGACTGGCACATTTCTCCGCACCCGCCCTATCTCCCGCTCCGATACGACGGGAGATGGCCACGTTGAGGCCGACCCCAACGCCGTTTCCTATCCCGACTATGACGAAATAAAGCGAGGATACTAGATTTATCGCGGACAGGGCATTCACTCCGAGGGAGGAGCACCAGATACTGTCGACGAATGTGTTCAGATACCCTACCAGCAGGGCGATGAATACAGGAACGACCATGCTGAGAACCGCCCTACGGGGTTCCCCCAGCATCGTCTTAACACTTTCCGTCGCCGCTTCCGCCATCGTACCGCATCGGTATTACGATTCACGCTATAATTATTAACCGTCCCGAAAACGCATCGGTTATCAAAGGGTATATAGGGAAACCGACCGATAGCAGGTTATGGCAATGACGAAACTCGGAAGAAACCATCTCAGATGGTGCTTCCGGTGCAACCTCCCTATCATGGAGGTCAAGACCTGTCCGATATGCGGAGCTGCAACCTCCGAGACCGAACTGACCCCTCCGGCCGATTCCAGGCCCGGATTCGATTACGACATCGAAAAAACGAGAAAAATGGCCGATGACTGTTTCGGACCGGGATGCGGAAAAGCACTGATCCCCGAAGGACATCTCGTCGTGATGAACAAATGTCCCGCCATCGACAGGATGGAGGAGGTGTTATGCGACGGCACCATCGTCGCCACGGAAAGATTCGACGTGGGCGTAGGATGGAGGTTCATCATCCGTACACAGGGTGCGATGAGGATTGCGAAAACCATGACCAAAGGGTACGTCGTCCTGAATCCCGATGCGGCACCGTTCGTGAGAGAGAACAAAAACCTTATGGCACCGGGGGTCTGCGATGCCGACCCCGGGATCAAGGTCGACGACGAGGTCATAATGATACTCGCGGACCGTACCGTCATCGGCACCGGCGTGGCCAAGATGTCCGGAAAGGACATGAAGGATCTGAGCAAGGGACTCGCTGTCAAAACCAGATGGCACAAGCCCGAGGATCCGATAGCCTCGGATATCGCACATAATTGGGAAGATGCGGTGGAAGCAAACCGTGCGGTGATCGAAAAAAGGAGGGATGAAGCTGTATCCTTCGTCAAAAACGTCATGGACAAGCACAGGGACATCCCTGCCGTCGTATCCTTCTCCGGGGGCAAAGACTCTCTTGCCACCATGCTCCTTGCCCTGGACGCGGGGGTCAACATCCCCCCGATGTTCGTGAACACCGGACTCGAGCTTGACGAGACCGTGAAATTCGTTCATCAGTTCGCTGAAGATTACAATCTGGAACTTATAGAACAGGATGCTCCGGAAAATGCGTTTTACGGAAATCTTGTGTTCTTCGGACCGCCTGCCAAGGACTACCGCTGGTGCTGTAAAACCAACAAACTGGGCCCTACCGTCGCCGCCATCACCAACAACTTCCCGAAGGGGGTGCTATCCTTTATCGGTCAAAGAAAATACGAATCCGAGGCGAGACACGAAAAACCCCGGGTATGGCAGAACCCCTGGACGCCGGGTCAGATCGGAGCATCCCCGATCCAGAACTGGTGTGCGATGCACGTGTGGCTCTATATATTCTACAAAAAGGCACCGTTCAACTACTGGTATGCCCACGGGCTCGACAGGATCGGTTGTCTGATGTGCCCCGCATCCGACCTCGCAGATCTGGATACCATCAAAAGTGCCAGCTCCGAATACGATCGCTGGGACGAATATCTCAAAGAGTACTCGGAAAAATACCAGCTTCCCGAAGAATGGAAAAAATACGGCCTATGGAGATGGAAAAGTGTACCTCAGTCTGTCAAAGATGAGATTAAGAGAATATCCGGAAAGGAGGTTCCTCCGATGAAAGTGGTCAAACCCGAATCGGGCGACGACGACGGCCCTGTCGCCGTCAAAGTGCAGGAAGGCTATTCTCCCTGCTCCATGGGATACAGCATCGAAGCTGCTCTGTCACGCCCCATCGACCTCAAGGTCCTCGAACCGTTCTCCCACGCTTTGGGATGGGTCATCAAACTGGACGAGGAGGAAGATGTGCTCTACGCGAACTACACCACGTTCTACGGTGCGGGCTCCATCATCACCAAAGCATACACGGAAAATGACGCGAAGACCAACATGGACCACGCGATACAGCTGATAGCGCGTGCGTTCAACTGCGTCGGCTGCGGACTCTGTGCCGCCAGGTGCGAAGAGAAAGTGCTCTACATGGAGAACGGAAAGGTCCACATCCACGGCGACGACTGCATATTCTGTATGAAGTGCTACGGTTCGTGCCCTGCGGTCAATTTCTCTCCCTTCACCAAAGAGAAGGAAGAGGGATTCGACAACTGAAACACATCCGGAACATCGATTTTTGGGGTAGGTGACCACGGAGTTGGTGCCCCGATTATGACGGATTGACAAGTGCTC
>CAVIXW010000119.1:0-5984 GCA_963646785.1 Acutalibacteraceae bacterium | reverse complement strand
TCATGCTTCCGATGTGGTTCCAAAAGACGTTTCAGGAATCATCGATGGGATATACCCACCTCCTCTAAACCAGAAAGGGCCAAAATCAGGGTAAAGCTTTACATACCATATTTCGATAATGTATTTGATGTCGTTCTTCAACAATCAAAAAAATGCAGGGATCGCACTCGTCGTCTGTGCAGTCCTCATGCTTATTGCCGCTGTGGCTACTATTGTATCTGAATTCATCAAAGACGGGGACACGGATTATTCTGTGATCGTCGTGGGTGTCGGATCCTTCCTGGGCGCACTCCTTTACTTCGGCTTCGGAAAGAAAGTCATGAACGGAGAGCTCTTCGATAAATTCGATATCGTCTGTTCGTATGTCCAGGTCTACGGTTTTGTTCTCATCGTCGAGGGTATCTTCTCCCTCTGGAATAATATGGGTAACGGTGTTGTCAGCATCATCCTCGGTCTCATCGTCCTCTTCATCTACAAGAAGATCACCGATGGACGTGCCACCCTGTTCGACAAGATCATCTGGGTCATACTCCTCCTCGTCTTCTTCTTCACCATCATCGCTGGTATCGCGCTCCTTTTCGCAATCGTTACCATCCCGCTCGGAATTGCTTATATGATCATCGGCATCTTCATGTTCATGGCAGTTCTCGACAACGATGTCAAAGCGAAGTTCGGAATGTGATTACCGGACCAAACCCTTTCTTCCCGGATCTCCGGGAAGATCTTTTTTACACGGCGCATTATTTTCCCGTAGTGCCGAATTTCCAACGTTCATATTTTATACGTAAAAATGAGTTATTTTACTATGAAATACACAATAACTGGCAGCAATCTGCAGTTTGCGAATATCGAGTTCAGCCCCGGCGAAATATTTCAATCCCAGGCCGGTGCAATGGTCATGATGTCCGGTAATATGAAAATGAACTCCAAGATGGAGGGAGGTTTCCTATCGGGGCTCAAGAGGTCGTTCTCCGGTTCTTCGTTTATGCTTGTCAAGTATACTTCCGAAGGGGGAAACGGAACGTTGAGCATATCGGGCAATGCTCCGGGAAAGATCCTTGATATCAACGTCGGTAACGGTTCTTGGTTATGTCAGAAGACCGCATATCTCGGTAGTGAGGAGACCGTCCATCTCGATATGGCATTCCAGAAAAGGCTCGGTTCCATATTCTTTGGCGGAGAGGGACTGATTCTCCAGAAGCTATCCGGGGCCGGAATCGTCTTCATTCACGCATGCGGCGATCTTCATACGATCGATCTTGCCCCGGGACAGGTGCTTAAAGTCTCGACCTCACACGCCGTTGCCTGGGAATCGTCAGTGAAATACGATATAGCATCCATCGGGATCAAAAATGCATTGTTCAGCGGAGAGGGACTGTTTGTTACCACGCTGACCGGCCCCGGAAGGGTCGTCATTCAGTCTATGACCTTAAGTGACCTCGCGGATGCACTGATCCCCTATCTGCCTGTGTCCGTAAGTTCGAGTTGATAATATGGAGAAAACCAACGCATTTGTTATCGGAACCCTGACTTTGATGGTACTTTTGATCGCAGGGGTCATCTGTGCTTACGTCTGGGGCGGACTTGATTTCCTGTGTACTGCGATTATCGTAGTCCTCGTGATCGTCATCGCTGCTTTCCTGATAATGTACTTCGTTTTCGGGACGTATTACTTTGTGAAGCAGAAGGATGCCACCCATCTCGATAGCGGATTGTCCTTGGATGATGTCACCGAGGTTGACCGCGAGATGGAAAAGAAGTAAACGGTTTTTCAGACCTGCCCTTTGATTTTTCGGGCAGGTCTTTTCACTCTACCGATATAAGTTCGTCCTCGGGACCCTTCTCGACCGAGAAGTAGATCAGTATCTCGGCAAGGCAGATCGCGAAGAACATCAGCATCCACAGTGTCTTGAAATCACTGAGCAGGTAGGTGTTCCCCATTACTGCCGCCGCTATGGTCGTACATATCGAAGACCCCAGGAAAAGGAACACGTTGGTGGCCGATACCGCTGTGCCAGCGAGGGAGATCGGATACCATTCTTTGACCTGTGTGAAGGAGAGGGACATGAAACCTCCGAAGAATCCGAAAAGGAAGTTCACCAGGAACCAGAACCAGTAGCTGTCTATTTTTCCGGCGTAGATCCATAGAATCCCCCAGATGGCAAGGAAGCACAATGTTCCGTAGAACATGGTCTTCCGTTTCGATTTGATGATCCCTCTTCCGTTGAGTATTCCGATGGTTATGGTACTGATTATTTTACCGATACCGATCATGGTGATGAACCAGGCCACGCTGAGGGCGAACGAGTAGCTGTTGTTGAAATAATACTTTGCCCAGGTTCCCTGAAACACCATTATGGAACCGTAGACAAGGAAATAGGCAAGGGCCATGTTCCAGTACTTACGGCCGCTGGAAAAGACCAGTTTGAGACCTACCATGGTCGGAAGTTTTCCGTCGGACGGATCTTTCGATGCATCCGGCCTTCCGTCGACCTCTTCGAGACCAGGAAGCCCTATGTGGTGCGGGTGATCCCGGACAACCGCGAGGACAAGGAACGCAAGAATGAAAGTGATAAGTGCCAGAACGAGGAAAACATTCCTCCACCCACCTATCGAAAGGCTCAGCATCTCCAACGGTGCGGATGCTGCGATGGCACCGACGTTACCGACTGCGATGACGATACCGTTCAGCTGGGGGAAGTCCTTTTTCCCGAACCATACCGAGATAATCTTCATCAGCGGGATGTATACGATGGCCATTCCAGCGGCTATGAACATTTTTCCCAGAACGATCATCCAAAAAGTGTCCCCGAAAGCAGTGAGCAGCGAACCGATGGCGGCAATCGTCATGAAGATGAACGTTGACTTGCGGGGACCCAGACGGTCTGCCAGAAGGCCGCTGGGGATCTGCATCGCAGTGTAGGTCCAGAAATAGACCGAACTCAGGATACCTACGGTTCCGCCTACCTCGTCGACAATATCCTTTCCGAGGATGCCGACGGTCATCCGGTGGAAGTAAACGAAGAAGTAGCAACAGACAAGGATCAGGAAGATGTACCAGCGGTATTCGTGCAGTTTCTTGATTGTCTTATCTTTATTCATGGTATGACCAAACAAGATGCAATGAGGGGGGGTGTATATGTGGTATTTGTTCCAAATATGATATGCGACTCAACTTAATGGACATCCAACAGAATTTTTAATCACCCAGATGTCTGCGAACCGGCCTCGGTGCAACGATGAAAGACCATTCGGTCGGAATTCTCGAGGATCATAAGGATCTGCATTTTTGATTCTTCGAGCGTGCCGTTGTTATCGATCACGAACCAGTTATCGTAAACGAATGCATCGATCCGGACCCTTATCCTGCTCAACTGTTCTTCGGTTTCGAAAGATTCCAGCACTTCGCCCCTGGAATTGATCCTCGACATGGCCGTGGCACTGTCCACATCGACAAGGAACTTCATGTCGGGTTCGGGGAATACCATGCCGAAGAAGTTGTATGCGATCTTAGAAAGCGGTTCCGGCACATAGGCGACAGCCATGATGTACCTGACGAAGATGATATCGTCATATTCCTTTTTCCGGTCGTTTCTTTTTTTGCATCTGATGGAACGGGCAACATCGAAGATGTATAGCAGCGTGGCCATGATCTTTGCATAACCGCCCTCTTGGGTGAGAAACTCGGCTTCCTTCCTGCCCACACATGTATTTAGGTTCGGATGGCTGAGAACCAATACCTTTCTTCCTTCGGATCTGAGTTTTTCGGCCAGGTATTCGGCGACACTCGATTTGCCGCTTCCGTCCACCCCATCAACAACATACCACATGTGTCGTTCCAACTTATTTTCTGCAACTTTATCGGTCCGAATACATGCCGGATTCAGCTTTTTCTGAGTTTTCCTTTGTCCAGGGCATCCTGGAAACCGGATAATTCGGAGGGGGTGATCGAGATACGGTCGCCTTTGGCGTATTTCTTCCTGGTCGTCCAGTTGGTGAACGGTTCGACGACACGGTACATCTCCCCTTTTTCGGCCATTTTGACCGGTTCGGGTGTGCCTTTGAGGTCGGAATAGTTGCCGTTGTGGCAGGTTGCCCGACCGCCTTTTACCTCGATGACCTTGTTACATACGTTGTCGAGGAAGTACCTGTCGTGGGTGACTGTGATGACCACGCCGTCATACTCCGCAAGAGCCTGTTCCATCACATGTTTGGAGCCGATATCCACATAGTTTGTGGGTTCGTCGAGGATCAGAAGGTTGGTTTCGGAGCACATCATGATGCAGAGTGCCACTTTCGCCCTTTGGCCTCCGGAGAGCGTCGACATTTTATTTGTTGCCACTTCGCCAGTCATCAGGAACTGGGCGAGACGGCTTCTCGCCTCGGCCCTTTTGTCGGGGCCGATGACCTGAAGAAGTTGTTCCTCCGGAGTGAGGTTCAGATCCAGTCCTTCGTGCTGCTGGGAGTAATATCCGATCTTTGCTCCCGGCGCCACCCAGAGATTCCCGCCTACAGGGAGTTCTCCGAGGAGTGCCTTGACCAGGGTGGATTTGCCCGCACCGTTGGAACCGAATATACCTACTTTGTCTCCTTTCTGTATGTCGAGATCCACTCCCGAAAGGATGATCTTATCGCCTCTGCTGACGGAGACGTTCTCGGCAATTATCATGTTCTTGCCGGATTTTTGGGCGGCGGCGATCTTCATTCCGATCTCCTTCTGATCGGCCGGCCTTTCCTTCTCCTCGATCTTCGAGGCCATCATCTTACGGGTTTTGTAGGTTGCCATGTAGCGGCGTGCATCATGGGACATAGCCTCGATGAGATCTTCCTGCTTCTTTTTGGCACTGGCATATCTTTCGTATTCCTTCATCTGCCGTTCGATGGCCATGTTTTTCTTTTCCACATAATCGCTGTAGTTACCGCGATATTCGGTCGATTTTCCGTTTTCGATCTCTATTATGCGGAGTGCGATGCGGTCAAGGAAGTATCTGTCGTGGCTGACTACCACCACGGCGCATTTGGAGGAGAGGATCTTCCTTTCCATCCATTCGACGGTGGTGATATCCAGATGAGACGTGGGTTCGTCCATGAAGATCACGTCGCAGTCGGAAACCTGAACTGCGGTACGGGCCATCATCACTTTGGATTTCTCGCCGCCGGACAAAGAATTCATATCTCTGTCGAGATAGTTTTCGGGGAAACCGACCTGTTTCAGGATATCGAGAAGTTTGTCTCCGACTTCGGAATTGAATTTGTCCACCTTTGCCTGAAGATCGGCACTTTCCTCGGCGAGGGCATTCCAGTCGATATTTCCGCCGGAGGCGTACGCATCATCGATTTCCTGCATGCGGCGTTTGATATTCTCTACGTAGGAATATGATTCTTCGAGTACTTCCCTGACGGTTTTTCCTTCGGGGATAGAGGCGAACTGCTCCATATATCCGATGCGGTCGGTCCGGCGTACGATTTCTCCCGTGTCCTCCTTTTCTTCTCCGAGGAGGATCTTCAGGAATGTTGATTTTCCCGCCCCGTTGGTTCCGACAAGTCCGATCCGGTCCCCTTCGTTTATTTGGATACCGACATCTGTCAGGACTTTCATAGGACCGAACGATTTTGATACCGACTGGGCTTTTAGGAGCATTCTAATCGTATGGCTATATAGGTCTGGGATAAAGGGATTGGGATAGCTGCGACCGTACCGACGGCCGCAATACTAAGATTTTGAAGCCCGGTCCGTTAATTTGTGTTGATGTGCCTCCGAGGAACCGTTTTCGGTTTTTCAGGCGTTCGACGTTCCGAATCCAACGATGCCGTATATGGGGCAAAAAATAGTATAATTCTCTATTATTATCTCAGAATGCTATAGTTTTGAAATAGTCTATCAAATGTCTACATGCTGTCTACATAATTTACTTAATATATCATAAATCATAAGTTTCCTGATTTCGGTACCATACACGGCATCATGATGCAGTATCGGAATC
>CAVIXW010000118.1:0-6020 GCA_963646785.1 Acutalibacteraceae bacterium | reverse complement strand
CAATTCCCGATTCGGTCACGTCCATTGCGATGTATACCTTCTACGGCTGCACTTCCCTCATTGCGCTGTCTTTGCCCGACGCCCTCGATTCGATCGGTTCCTATGCGTTCAAGCGTTGCGCTTCCCTAACATCGGTCACCATCCCCGAATCCGTCACGACCATCGGAGACAATGCGTTCGAAGGTAAATTCTACGATTTGGCCGAAAACGAACTCGAACCGACGGCCGCCAATCTTGCCGGTTTCAAGTTCGGATTCATTGAAGGCAAATGGATCAAAGCATCCGGTGCATGCGGAGAAGGCGTCACTTATGAATTCGATCCCTCCACTGGAACTCTTACCATCGGCGGTTCCGGAAAGATGCAGACATTTTCAGACGGTAAAGCACCCTGGTTCTCCTACAAACATGCCATCAGATTCGTCGAAATAGGTGATTCGGTCGAAACCATCGGATCCTTCGCGTTCAGCGGCTGCACTTCCCTCACTTACGCCCTCATCGGCGATAGTGTCAGTACGATCGAACCCTCCGCGTTCAGCGGCTGCACTTCCCTGATTTCCATCACCGTCCCGGATTCCGTCGAATCTCTCGGAGCCTATGTTTTCAATGAATGTACCTCTTTGACATCGGTCCATCTATCCGATTCCCTCGCATCCCTCGAGGCAGGAATATTCTACAACTGTTCCGGACTTACCTCCGCAGCCATCCCCGATTCGGTCACCTCCGTTGGGAATTATGCGTTCTACGGCTGTGCTTCCCTCATCTCTCTGGATCTGGGCGGATCGATAGCATCCATCGGAGAATCTGCGTTCAGCGGCTGCACTTCGCTTATATTTCTGATGATCCCCGGAACCGTCACGTCCATCGGCGACGGTGCGTTCGACGGCAAGTTCTACGATCTGGACGGTGAAAACGAACTCGGACAAACCGTTGAGAACCTGGCAGGAAATACCTTCAAGAACTTCAAAGGCAAATGGATCAGACAGGCATCCGCACCATCCGACCTGGTATCCGGCAAATGCGGAGATACTGTCGCCTACGCATTGGATCTTTCCACAGGGACCCTTACCATCGGCGGTTCCGGAAAGATGGAATCTTATTCCTACGGTCAAGCACCCTGGTATGCCTACAAAGATATCATCACCTCAATCCTTATAGATGATTCCGTCACATATATCGGACCTTATGCATTCAGGGACTGTACTTCTTTGACATCGGTTCATCTGCCTGATTCCCTCACCAATATTACGGGAAGTATCTTCTACAACTGCTCCGGACTTGCCTCGGTATCTATTCCCGATTCAGTCACTTCCATCGGATATTATGCGTTCTACGGTTGTACTTCTCTCACTGCACTGCCTTTGCCCGATACTCTCGTTTCAATCGGTTATTGCGCATTCGGTGGTTGCACTTCCCTCACGACCCTGATTCTCCCCGGCTCCATTACGTATATCGGAGACGATGCGTTCGACGGTAAATTCTACGATCTTGCAGAAAACGAACTCGAACAGACAGTCGCCAACCTGGCCGGTTCCAAGTTCATCAGCATCGACGGTAAATGGATCAAAGTATCCAGTGAATGCGGAGAAGGTGCCACATACGAATTGGATCTTTCCACAGGGATCCTTACCATCAACGGTTCCGGAAAGATGAACTTCTATTCCAAAGGTAATGCACCTTGGTATTCTTACAAAGATATCATTACTTCGATCATAATCGGCGACAATATAACGTCGATCGGTGACTTTGCGTTCGAAGGAATCACCTCCGTCGAATCTGTCTCCATACCAGATTCGGTCGAAACGGTCGGAGCATCTGCATTCGAAGGCTGTTCCGACCTAGCCGTCGTCAAACTCGGTAGGTCCGTCAACTCCATCGGTGAGTCTGCGTTCGGTGATTGCACTTCGCTTGCTTCCTTCGTCGTTTCAGACGGGAACGGCACATACAGTTCCGTTGAAGGTGTTCTTTTCAGCAGCGACAGGACAATCCTGGTCCAATATCCCGCGGCCAAAGCAGATGCTTCGTACGAAATACCCGACACCGTCACGACTATTGATACCTCTGCGTTCAATGGATGCGTTTCCCTCGTATCAATCATCATCCCTGATTCCGTCACATCTATCGAAGACGGTGCTTTCGACATGGTCTTCTATGACCCAACCGGTGAAACCGAACTCGATCAGACCGTCAAAAACCTGTCCGGTTTCACTTTCGACAGCAAAGACGGAAAATGGATCAAACAGGCATCCGTTCCCCAGGTAGATTCCAACAAATTATCGGGCGAATGCGGAGAGAATGTTACCTACGAATTGGATATTTCAACGGGAGCTCTTGTCATCAGCGGATCCGGACAGATGAAGTCTTATTCCAAAGGTGATGCGCCTTGGTATTCTAACAAAGACATCATCACTACGATCGCCATCGGCGATAGTGTCACTTCGATTGGCGATTTTGCGTTCGAAGGTATCCTTCCCATCGATTCAGTCTCCTTACCTAATTCGGTCGAAACGATCGGAGCATCCGCATTCGAAGGCTGTTCCAACCTGGCCGCCGTCAAACTCGGTAGGTCAGTCAACTCCATCTGCGAGTCTGCGTTCGAAGGCTGCACATCGCTTGCTTCATATGTTGTATCCGAAGACAACAGCATTTACTTATCGATCGACGGCGTTCTCTTCAGCAAAGACGGGTCCGTCCTGATCCAATACCCGGTTGCCAAAGCAGATGCTTCATACGAAATATCCGAGACCATCACGACCATCGGATCTTCCGCTTTCAAGGGTTGCGTTTTCCTTACCTTCATAACCATTCCCGAGTCGGTCACATCCATCGAAGAGGGAGCTTTCGACATAGTATTCTATGACCCAGCCGGTGAAACCGAACTCGATCAGACCGTTGAAAATCTGGCCGGTTCTACCTTCGGTAAAGTCGACGGCAAATTCGTCAAACAGAAGGAATTCGGCAAATGTGGAGCTGCTGTTACATACGAATTGGACTTCTCCACCGGGACTCTTGCCCTCGGCGGTTCCGGAAAGATGAACACCTATTCCGACGGTGAAGCTCCGTGGTTCTCCCAAAAAGATATCATCAGATCCGTCGAGATAGCCGATTCCGTCACATCGATCGGCGATCACGCGTTCGAAGGCATCACTTCCGTCGAATCTGTCTTCATATCCGATTCGGTCGAAACGGTCGGAGCATCCGCATTCGAAGGCTGTTCCGACCTAGCCGTCGTCAAACTCGGTAGGTCAGTCAACTCTATCTGCGAGTCTGCGTTCGAAGGTTGCACATCCCTTGCTTCATATGTTGTATCCGAAGGGAACAGCACATACAGTTCCAAGGAAGGTGTTCTTTTCAGCAAAGACAAGTCCGCCCTGATCCAATACCCCGCGGCCAAAGTGGGAACCACCTACGAGATATCAGACGCCGTCACGACCATTGAATCCTCCGCATTCAAGAATTGCAACTCCCTCGTATCCATCACCATACCCGATTCAGTCATATCCATCGAATCCGGTGCTTTCGACATGGTCTTCTATGACCCAGCCGGTGAAAACGTACTCGAACCCACCGTTGAAAACCTGTCTGGTTCCGCCTTTGACAACAAAGACGGCAAATGGATTAAACAGGAATCTGCTCCCCTGGTAGACCCCGACAAGGTATCCGGTGAATGCGGAGTGAATGTTATTTACGAATTGGATCTTTCAACGGGAGCTCTTACAATCGGCGGTTCCGGAAAGATGAATTCTTATTCCGAAGGTGATGCACCTTGGTACTCCAACAAAGATTCCATTACTTCGATCGTCATCGGAGATAATGTCACCTCTATCGGCGACTTTGCGTTCGAAGGCATCACCTCCGTCGAATTTATCTCCATACCCGATTCGGTCGAAACAATCGGAGCATCCGCGTTCGAAGGCTGTACGAAACTTGCCATGGTCAAATTCGGTAAATCCGTCAAATTCCTCGACAGGTCTGCGTTCAATGGGTGCTCGTCGCTTGCTTCGTACGTCGTATCCGATAATAATGGTACATACACATCGATCGACGGCGTTCTTTTCAGCAAAGACATGGGCACTCTGATCCAATACCCCGCGGCCAAAGTAGGAACATCCTACGAGATACCCGATACAGTCCGGGCCGTCGGGCCCTTCGCGTTCCAGGGTTGCAAATTCCTCACATCCCTCACCATCCCCGAGTCGGTCACATCCTTCGAAGAGGGTGCTTTCGACATGGTATTCTATGACCCAGCCGGTGAAAACGTACTCGAACCGATCGTTGAAAACCTGGCAGGTTTCACCTTCGAGAACAAAGACGGAAAATGGATCAAACACGCATCCGTGCCCCCGGTAGATCCCAACAAATTATCGGGCGAATGCGGAGAGAATGTCACTTACGAATTGGATCTCTCCGCCGGAGTTCTTACCATCGACGGTTCCGGAAAGATGAGATCATACCCCTACGGTGAAGCACCATGGTTCTCGCACAGATCTTTCATCAGATCCGTAGAAATAGCCGATACGGTCACATCTATCGGCGATTTTGCGTTCGAAGGCATCACTTCCATCCAATCCATCTCCATCCCCGATTCCGTCGCAACCATCGGGGCCTCCGCATTCGAAAGCTGTACCGATCTCGCAACCATCAAACTTGGTAAGTCCGTCATCACTATCCGTGAGTCTGCGTTCAAAGGATGCACTTCTCTCACCTCAATAACCCTCCCCGACTCGGTCGCATTCATCGGAGCTTCCGCATTCAAAGATTGTACCAGACTGAATGAACTTACCGTTCCGGCCAGTCTGGATTGTGTCGGTTCCAACGAGAACCCCTGTTTCTCGGGATGCGTCAATATCGATTCGGTGAATTTCACCAAAGGTGACGGAACCTGGTACTGCTACGATACCGGGAGTTCTCAGGCAGTTTCTCCGAGATTCTCTTCAAGGATAGTCAATGACGAGGCCCCCGGGAATTTATCCGTAGAATCCGGTTATAGGTATACCCCCTGGCAGCTCAGCAGATCTGTCCTGACCTCCGTGACCATATTCGAGGGAGTAACTTCTATCGGAGATTCCGCGTTCAAGGGCTGCACCGCCATCAACTCCCTGACCCTCGGCAATACGGTCGCCACTATCGGAGAATCTGCCTTCAGCGATTGTACTTCGTTGTCCTCTGTGGTCATTCCCGACTCGGTAGGTTCCATAGGCGAATCCGCATTCAGGGACTGTAAGTCGCTGACCTCGATAGTCATCCCAGATTCCGTCGATTTTATCGGAAAATCGGCATTCGAAGACTGTATGTCCCTCTCATCCGTCACACTTCCGGATTCCGTCAAATTCGTAGGTGAAAGCGTGTTCAACGGATGCAGTTCCCTTTCTACATTCAAGGTGAGCGAGGAAAGTTCGAAATACTGCTGCATAAACGGTGTTCTGTACAGCAAGGATATGACGGAGCTGATACAGTATCCAGCGGGGAACATCAATTCCTCATTCGAGATTCCTGACGGCGTTACAACTATCGGAGCCCATGCATTCGGCGATAACACTTATCTGACCTCTATCGCCATTCCCGATTCCGTGACCTCGATCGCAGACACAGCATTCTCCGGTAAATTCTACGATACGGACGGTATATCCGAGATCTCGCAGACTGCTTCGGATATGGCAGGATCGACATTCGAGAAGACCGGCGGCAAATGGATCAGACAGGGTTCCGTTCCGTCACCGTCTCCTTCTGATACAGGTTCTAGCAACGGATCGACTATGACCTATCTCTTCGTTGCAATTATCGTCGTCATCGCCTTATCTGCGGTGGCAGTGGTTGTGAAGAGGAGACACTCCTGAAAACTCTTTGCCGGGGATCAAACCCCGGCACAAACCATTTAACTCAATTGAGGACCTGAAGTTTAGAGTTGATTTAATTGGTTCTTCAGGGTTTAGGGTAGAAACGACTGAAGTCGGTTGATGTCGAAGCCGCAGGATGAGATAAGAACGAGTGTGGGATTACAGACTTTAAACAGGAGTCGAACC
>CAVIXW010000117.1:0-6028 GCA_963646785.1 Acutalibacteraceae bacterium | reverse complement strand
CTCACGTTTATATCTCCGTTCTTCTTTCTTGGAAATGGATACCTTTTGGTTCATGGTTAAATCCTGTAAGGTATCCTCTTTTATCAAACTACAGCCGATTTTGCACGCGCGAGAGAATATTCGTTCGCTCGCATCCGCGAAGCTCACTCATATTCTCTCGCGCGTCTTTGCTGTAAGATTAATTGTTTTCTAAAACACTCGCCCCGGCCACAGCCCAATCTTTTTATGTAAGAATCAAATACAACGCTTTACCCAAGCGGAGATAGCCCAGCCCGGTAAGACGCAAGACTGGAAATCTTGTGGGAGCAATCCCTCGGGAGTTCAAATCTCCCTCTCCGCGCCATTATTCCATTAAAATCGATTATGCATAGCATTGATTTCATCGATTTCTGATAAATGTTTGTATAGCGTCCGCTGGTCGTGGGCCTTTTCCTCAGAATTCTCCCGTATAAAGTGCGTATACGCGCAGTATACGGCCGTTTTCATCAAAAAGCAGCGATTCCGCCGGAACTCGGAACAGGCATCAGCCAGCAAGGAAATTCCATGGTGCATTAAGGCCTGTTAAGCAGTTAATGCACGTGCATTAAACCAAGCCATAGAACCATAGGAAAACCAGACCGAACCGCCTACCAGAAATTTTCAAACTACTTCTTTATCACAAATTTATAAAATTAAATACCACAAATCAGTAAAATAAATTACCACAAATCTATAAAACAAAATACCACAAAAATGATAAACGGAAATTATATCCTGCATACTATGAAAGGATACCGCCCCCGGATAGCAGACTCGTTGCTGGACTCCAAGCTGGAATCGTTCGGCGCCACGCTGATAGTGGGTCCGAAGGGATGCGGCAAGACCACCACCGCGAAGATGCACTCCAGGAGCTTCATAGAGTTCCAGGACGAGGACAGGCGCGAAGGCTACCTCCAGGTGGCGGCCGAACAGCCGTCGAGGCTACTGAAAGGGGAGAAACCCCGCCTCATCGACGAGTGGCAGGACGCCCCGAAGATCTGGGGGGCGGTAAGGAAATCCGTCGACGACGAAGGGGACAACGGGATGTACATTCTCACAGGATCATCGTCCAAGAACGTCGAGACCGCCCACACGGGGACGATGAGGATCTCCACGCTGGAGATGCTGCCGATGAGCCTGTTCGAGAGCGGCGAGTCGAACGGCACCGTATCTCTGGAGAAACTGTTCGCAGGCGAACCATTCGACGGCTGCGAATCGGACCTGGACATGGACGGACTCATATTCGCCATCTGCCGCGGAGGATGGCCCCGCAGCCTCTCCAACCCGACCGACAGGTCGAAACTGGAACTTGCCAGAGACCTTGTCTACCAGACGTGCCACGTCGATGCGTCGCGCATCGACGGTGTCAGACGCGATCCCAACCTGGTAAACAGGATTCTGAGGTCGTACTCCCGCAACATCTGCACCCTGGCGGAGACCAAGACGATACTGGCTGACGTGAACTCGGAGGGGTCTGTCACGGCACCGACGCTCAACTCGTATCTCGAAGCACTGCGGATGCTGCATCTCGTCAAGGACGTGAACGCGTGGTGTCCGGCCATCCGTTCCAGCAGTGCGGTCAGATCTGGCGTGAAGAGGAACCTCGTTGACCCGTCGATAGCGGTGGCCACCCTCGGCGTAGGACCTGAATACTTCGACACGGATTTCAAGACCCTCGGGTTCCTCTTCGAATCGCTCTGCATCCGCGACCTGAAGGTCTACTCCTCGAAGATGGGCGGGGAGGTGTCGTACTACCACGACCGCTACGGACTCGAGGCAGACTGCGTTCTCCGCCTTAGGGACGGACGCTACGCCCTGATCGAGTTCAAGCTCGGCAGCAGGGATATCGACGGCGGCGCGGAGCACCTCCTCAGGATAGAGGAGCTGGTGAGGCGGCACAACGCAGAGGAGAAACTGGTGCCTCTGAGGCTTCCGGACCTGAAGATGGTGATCACAGGCACGGAGTACGGCTACCGCAGGGAGGACGGTGTGCTGGTGATCCCCATAGGGTGCCTGCGCGATTGATTACATACTGAAAGAACGGACCCAACATATCGAAGCTTCATAAGGTTCCAGCATACCTTTTCTTCAGAATTCTCCTGTATACCGTGCGTATACGCGCAGTATACGGCTGTTTTCTTCTTATTTTCGCGTTCGTACGTCCGCAGACTTTTAACCTACGATTCCCTCAGGGGATATCATGAAGGTCAACTACAAACCCGGCGGAACATCCAGAAACGCACCCAAGCAATGGGAGGTCTGGCTTGCCGACACCCCGTTCGGCGAGACCGGAAAGAAGAGATGCTCCGTCCTGGTGGCCAAGAGAACCTCCGGGGGATTCGTCATCCACGAGATAATCCCCACGTCCCAGATGGGCGGAAGGGATGTCGTCATCAGCGACCCGGCGCGTGCGGGGCAGGACCGCCCCGCGGCGATACGCACCGGGACCTCCGCCACCATCCCCAATACCGGCTTCGTCCAGAAACTGGGGACGATCCTCGAAAGCGACGTGACCAAAGTTCTTTCGGCCAAGAAGTGATATCCTGGCTACCGTTCTCCGCCCGGGCAGAGGTAAAAGCCTCATCGCGTACCCAGAGGATTATGTGTGTCTCGATCTCGAGACCACGGGACTCAGTCCGTCCAGGGATTGGATCATAGAGGTGGCTGCATACCGGGTCCGCGGCGGATATGTCGAAGACAGGTTCGTCAGTTTCGTCCGCCCCGGAGACATAACCAAAGTGACCCCGTTCATCACGGATCTGACCGGAATAACCCGCAGCATGGTCTCCGATGCGCCCCTCCCGGACGCCGTCCTGCCCGAACTCTTCGGGTTCATCGGCGACGATATGATCGTCGGCCACAACACCTGCTTCGACATGAACTTTCTTTACGACGGTGCGTTGAAGGCCGATCTGGTTCCTATAGGCAACGATTTTACCGATACGATGAGGATCTCCAGGAGGACCTACCGCGATCTGCCGAACCACAGACTCGGCACGCTGGCACAGTATCTTTCCGTAGTGCCGAACGGCGCCCATCGTGCCGCGGCCGATGTCGAGACCACGATCTGCTGCTACGAAAGGATGGTGAAATCCCGCTCGGCGCATTTTCCCGATTTCCGGGAGCGATCCGCGGAAGAGATTCCGTCCCGGACCCGAACCGCAGGTGCATCCGGGACGGTCGCACGAATACCTTTTTCAGTAGCTCACCTTTTCCAGGAATTCCCTGAACGAACAGCAGATTATCCCGGATTCCGTGACCCCGCGGTAGATCCCCGGCTCCATCATGACCACATATTTCGGAAAGCTGTCCGGTATCCCGGCAAGATTTCCGAATTCCCTGTCTAAGGTCTTCTGACCGTCGATCTGCGAACAGGCCTGAACGTAAAGCCTGGATCCGTCCCTGATCGCGACGAGGTCTATCTCCCTGCCGTTGTAATCCCCGACATAGACCTCGTATCCCCGGTACATAAGCTCGGTGAAGAGAAGATTCTCCATGTGCCCGGAGACATCCTCGGGCCGGTATCCCAGCAGCGAATGCTTCAGACCCAGATCCGTTGCGTAATACTTGCGCTTGTTCTCGAGGATCCTCCTGCCCCTTAGATCGAACACGCTGGCACGTATGATCAGATTGGCCGCTTCCAGATATCCGATGTATTCGTTCACCGTATCCACGGTGGTCTTCGAACCCGCGGACCTCAGAGTGGCACAGATGTTGTTGGAGGAGACGTAATTCCCTATGGTTGAGAGAATGGTACCATATATGTCCCTAAGGAGCATGCGGTTGCGTATCCCGAACCTCTGTTCGACGTCCTTGGAAAGGATCACTTCCGTAATGTCCCTCACGGTCTGCATACAGGACCTCTCCGGTATGTCCGAGATCCAGAGAATTGGGAACCCACCGACGCGCACGTATCTGTCGAGAACGTCCTTTCCGGACAGGAAGCGTTCCGCGAAAACGCGGCATTCCCCGTACGACAGCGGAAGCATGCAAATGCGGTTGTATCTGCCCCCCAGATGGGTGGAATACTCCGACGAGAGCAGATTGGCGTTGGAACCGGTCAGATAGATATCGAACATCTTCCTGGCAATGAGATCGCGTATCGCCAGTTCCCATTTCCCTATGTTCTGTATCTCGTCCGCGATCAGAACGTTATCCGTTCCTTCGACGTATTTCGATTCGATGTACGAAAGGAGAGATTCCCAATCGTTCAGAGCGGAGAATTCGCGAAGCTCGGTGTTGACGAAGACCACGTTGGCATCGGCCAAACGGCGGCGGCATATCTCCAGCAATGTCGATTTCCCGCAACGGCGTATGCCGGTCACCACCTTGGCATTGCCGTTACCGACGAAGGGTTCGATCTCGTCAAGATATCTGTCGCGCGATACCAAAGAATCTTCCATGGGATTTCATATCGTGCTCGGTATTAAATCATTATCATTTTATCCTTCTAAGGAATGATAAACTATGCAAAATTTCTACTTTTATCCTTCTATGAAATGATAAAATCTTCTCCATGGACCGGTTCGTTTCATCCGAATGTCCCGAAACGGTCCGTTCCCGGATGTGTAGTTAAAATATTATCCCAGAAGGGTGATGATTGGATGATATCTATGCCCTCTTCCGACCCGGCCAAAGCCGATCTGTGTTACAACGCCGCGCTCAAGGCGTTCGAAAACCATGACGTTCCCAATGCATTCGCGCTGTTCCTCGAGGCGGCCAAGAACGGTCACCCGGATGCCCAGTTCCGTACGGGAGTGTTCTTCTACCACGGGATCTCCGTGCCGAAATCCCCCAAGGATGCGCTGAAATGGTTCCGCCTGGCGGCGGAACAGGGATGCGTGCCTGCCATGAGCGAGCTCGGGATCATGTACTCCGAAGGAAAAGGAACCCAGCGCTCGCCCGCCAAAGCGTACGAATGGACCCTGAAGGCGGCCGATGCGGGGCACCCGGAGGCCCTGGCGAATCTCGGAACTTTGTATGCGAGAGGGATCGGTACCGAACGCAACCTGGTCCGTGCGGTCAGATGCTACGAATCCGCCGCAGACCTGGGCGTCGCCAGCGCCTGCTACTCCCTGGCACATCTCTGTCACGAGGGCGCGGGGACCAGAAAGGACCCCGCGAGGGCGGCCCGTCTGTGCAGAAAGGCCGCGGATATGGGATACCGCAACGCACTGTACGACACCGCCGTGCTCTACTACGAAGGGGACGGGGTGGAGAAGGACGAATCCGTGGCGCTGGAATATTTCAGGAAGGCGTTCGCCGCGGGATTCGTGAATTCCAAGAAGTTCATCGACGAGATCGAGACCAGAAACCCCCAGCTCGTCAGGAAAGGATGAGCGCATGAGGAAACAGGCGCCGGTGCTCCCGGTCCGCGAGCAGGACCGTAACGACAGCGAGCTGGAAAATGCGTTAAAGCTTCTGAAGGAAGGCCGGGATGCGGAGGCCTCGAGGTTCCTTCTGCTTTCCTCCAACAACGGAAATCCTTCCGCACAGTATATCCTGGGACTTCTCTATGCCGCCGGGAACGGAGTGGAACAGTCGTTCAAAACGGCGACGGAATATTTCACGCACGCGGCCGAACAGGACATCCCCCGGGCGCAGAACGATCTGGCGATCTGCTATTTCGAGGGAAACGGGGTGAGGAAGAACGACGTTCTGGCCGTCTACTGGTTCGGAAGGGCGGCCAAGCTCGGAGACGCGGATGCGCAGCTGGCACTCGGGAACATGTATGCCAACGGCGACGGCTGCGAGAAGAATGCCGCGAAAGCCTTCGCGTGGTTCCTGAGGTCCGCGGAACAGGGCAACGTTGATGCGCAGTTCAACGTCGCCGTCGCTTTCGAGACGGGCGACGGAACAGCGACCGACGCCGGGAAGGCCATGCTGTGGTACGGGAAGGCCGCGGAACAGGGCGACAGGGACGCCAAAAGACGGCTCAGAATTCTGAAGAAAAAAGGCCCTTTCTGGTTTAGAGGAGGTGGGTATATCCCATCGATGATTCCTGAAACGT
>CAVIXW010000116.1:0-6166 GCA_963646785.1 Acutalibacteraceae bacterium | reverse complement strand
GGTTCGACTCCTGTTTAAAGTCTGTAATCCCACACTCGTTCTTATCTCATCCTGCGGCTTCGACATCAACCGACTTCAGTCGTTTCTACCCTAAACCCTGAAGAACCAATATATGTTCCGATCCGGAGACTAGAATGATTATCCCGAGGAGTTGCGCAGTTGCCCTCGGGAAATCCGCGGACACTAAAGAGGGCGACAGAAGTTTCGAATACGTCGGCGATGTGGGGCAGGAGCTGAAAACGACTTTCATAGGGAAGATCAGGGAATATGACGGAAAGAAGTTCGAGGATCCGGGCACGCAAATTCCAGAAGAAGATTGGATGGATGGTGAAACACCTCGAATACGGATAAGATGCTGGCGGAGGGTTGAAGGTTTCGTACAGGAACATCGCAACGGCATTCTTCGGAAACAGGGCGGAGATGTTTATCATGCCGACCCCGAAGACAGTTCGGGAATCTGTCATTACCGCTTACGACACCCAGATCAATGCGGAAACGGCCTTTGACATCTTCTAAAACGAGTTTGACGGGAAGCGCGGGGGGACGGCTGTTCATAAAGTTCCCGGCATTGGAGATAAGAGTCAGGTGCGATCGACCGTCGCTGTAGGCGATGTCAAAGGGTTGACCGCGGAGAACATGCTGATGTTCTCGGCCGCTTACAGGATCCTAGATGATAACGGACTGAATGTGGGGAACGAGAGAACGAAGAGAGTCGGAGAGATCTTCCGGCTTTTCGGGGTCGCGAGTCTCGATCGACTGCCTGTCGGAGACGACGCATAGTGACGTGGTTCAAAACCGGAAATTTTGGTATCGATGAATTTTACTCTTTCGAAGTACCACAGGGCCCAGAGGTTAGGCTGGGGATTCATTATCAAAATTTAACATCACGAGGTTCTGTTTTACTGAAATTGAGGTTTCGTAAAAAGACTAGATTGGCGAGGAATCCGAAAACAATTGTGTACCCGAAAAATCCGGTGAATCACACAATCTCGCATCGATAAATCGATATATTCAGTACGATTGGAAAAGCCCTTGGGTAGGGGGCTTACGCCCCCGATAAACTCAGAGAACCTAAATGGTTTTCACAAATCCTTGTCCGGATGTGATATCTCACGCAGAGGATACTGATCCTGCAGTCAAGGTAAGGGAGATGCAATCAGTCCCGTTGAACGCAGTTAAATCACCTAAGTGCTCAGGAATCGCTGTTCCGAGATCGACAGAAAGTGCTGTAAGTTCAACAGTGATCACTACCTTGTAGATTGTGTTTACTGAAAAAGACGTGACTGCCGAGCCAGAAATATCAGTAATCACAACATTACACACAACAGATTCGGAGGTCCACGCTGAATACATTTCGGCAGTTCCGCTCTGTTTGGAATACGTTGCCGTTTGTTCAGTGAATTTATATGTGCTTTCGGCAACACCAATGTTAGCCGTAACTTTAACGTAGTACACATAAACCAATGAAGTAGCTGTAACTTCTCCGTAGTAATTATCACTATGTGTGTCGTCCTTATACTTGGCAGTAGTAGTCACAAACTTATCATTTGTGGAGAGATTATCACTTACAGGAACATACTCCCCCCCTCTAAGTTCATACAAATCGATTGAATAATAATCGGGCACGGGCACATTTCCGTTCCCGTGCACAGACGTGCTGTAAGCGTACGCGGCACCCGCGAGTGCTACCGCGCAGACCATGATCACGACGAGAGGTGCGAGGAATTTCTTCTTGAATCCTCCTTCGTCCATATATTGTGTTGTCATTTCTTTTACCTCCGCAAGAGTTACGCATCGGCTGCGTCGCTCTCGAGTATGTGGTCTTTGGCTTTGTGATTATAAAAAAACGACGATGACAAAGGGTAGACAGCGTGATGATTCCCAAAATTTGCATAAAATCAACCGAATCGGCGTTACGGAAAACCCGGTCTTCTCCGGACCCCCGGACATGCCCTCCGCAAGGAGAAGTATGCGACAACCATTATAACGTACCCCCGGATGTTCATACCATGGAAGAACAGAGGAACAGCCTCAAAGACCTCCTCGTCGGCATCGTCGTCGGCATCGCCTCGATGCTGCCCGGGATAAGCGGAGCGACCATGATGGTGGTCTTCGGCCTATACGAACGTCTCATCAGGGACCTCGCCAAGCTCAGAGTGTACCTTGTCAGGGACTTCAGGTTCATTGCAATCATAGTAGTCGGTTTCGCGATAGGCACCGTCGTCTGCGCCAAGATCCTCAACCAGGCGCTGGAGGATTATCCCGTGGAGGCCATGATGCTTTTCCTCGGTCTGATCGGAGGACAGCTCCCCGTTCTCTGGAGGACCGTCCGTTCCGATGCAATAAAAGAGGACCGTCCGCTGTTCGATGCTAAAAGCAACATCGCGTTCGGCGCGGGACTGGCCGTTATGATAGCTATGGTCCTCTTCGACATCTTCTGCCGCCACGAAGATGCGGTGATAAACCACGACGCATACGGCTTTATAATAATGATATTGATAGGCGCGGTGGTCGCGGTATCCGCAATCCTGCCCGGACTGAGCCATTCCACTTTACTCCTGGTGCTTGGATTGATGACAGCGTTCACCAAGGCCATCTCCGATTTCGATTTCGTCTTCATCGCCGCCCTGGCCATAGGGGTCTTCGCCGGAGTGTTCGGATTCGCCCGCGTGATCGAGAAGGCACTGGAAAGACATCATCTCCATACCATGCTGCTCATCGTCGGTCTAACCGTCGGTTCGCTGCTCGTCATAGGGTGGAACGTGGTCGACAGCTACGACGGCATCGTTGATGCCGTCGCCGGAATCGTCTGCCTCTTCATCGGTCTGGAACTCAGTATCCTCTCGACAAAGTTCGAAAACAGTACCATGGCCGAAACCCTGAACGAATGAGAAGGGAATGGGTCCGTGCGAGGATGGACTTGGATGGTTGATGCACGGACCCGGGAAAAGACACGATTGGGGATGTTCTTTTCCTGTGATACGAAATCGTACCGGGAGTATATAATCCGAAGCGGGGGGGGTCGCTGAAAGTGAGATCGTATCCCGATCAGTGATAGCGGCGCATCTTGGCCGCCACTCCCCTCTTCGACTGCTCCATCTCGGGGCCGCTCATGGTGGCGACGCCGACGCCTCTGACCTCGCCGTTGCATACGGCCACGATATCGTCGCCGATGCGGATGGAGTGATCGGCCTTCACCACTCCGACCGCGAAGAGACTCCCTTTGATCTCGAAGTCGGTGATCTCCACCGTGTTCTTTCCGTCGCGGAGGAGGATCTCGCCCCCGTCGGGGGTGAGGGAGAACATTCCTCTTTCTGCGCTCATCATGCCTATCTGGCACTTTCTGTTCCCGACCTCGCGCACGAGCTTCCAGTAGGGATATTTTCCCGTTACGGAGGTCTTTCCGTCGATCAGATCCTCGGCGACCCTGTTCCCGAACTGGAACGACAGCGCGGCCCTGGCACATTCATTACGGTCCTCGTCCCACTTCACCGGTTCCATGTCCGCGGCGGCCTCCCTGAGCGCCCTGTCGAGGTTGGAAAGGGATGCGGGGGAGACGTTGTCCCCCACCACGGTCTCGACCATGCCGGGACATACGTCCCTTACGAGTTCCGCATCCTCCCCGAGATGGCACACCACTTTCTCGTAGCGGTGCTTCCGCACCAGCTCTCCCAGCATGGAGCGGATCATCTCCTTCTCCTCCGGCTTCCATTCGCCCGTGACCGGGATATCGTAGGAATTGGCAGGGAAGAACGCATCCAGCTCCCTCGGCACGATGCCGAGGGGGGAGGTGACGATCACCTCGTGGACGAGCGTATCGTGCTGCGCGGCATGGATCGCCTGCGCGAACAGCCTGTGGCTCTTGGAGATATGGTAGGGCTTCTTGGCCGAGCAGGGAAGGAGCAGGAGGATCCTCTTGTGCTCCGGAGGAACGTATCTTTCGGAGAACGTTCTTCTGTACCTCTCGGTCTCCGGCCTGCGCAGGGACTGGGCGGAATTGCAGGAGAACCTGCCGCCCGCGACGGTGCATGCCTCCTCCTGATATTCGTATCCCGCCCTGTCGAAATGACGGAGGGCGGCGACCTGTTCCGCGGACGAGAACGACCTCTGGTCCGCCAGCTCCCTCAGCCTTCCGGCCTTGGTGAAGATCCGGACCTTCTGGATCTCCCTTTCCATCTCTTCGACATTGGAGGCGGAACAGTCCTCCTCGCCGAGAAGCATTCCCTCGGGAATCAGTCTGCGGCCGTTGACACCGGCCGCCCTGGCGAATCCGTCGTCGAAGAGGTCGACGCCCATATACGTCAGCAGTGCCAGATTTGCCGGTTCCGCGATACCCAGGATGCAAACCAGGCGGCCGTATCCGGCCGCCCTGCGGACCTTAATGATCTGATCGACCATCGTACGGAAATCGCTCCTGATCTCGAATCCGTTCGGTACGACGACGACCTCGCAGGTATCCGGAAGGATCTCGTCGCCCGTCACCGGGAACCTGAGCACGGAAAGCGAACCTTTCGACAGGGGCTGGCACATCATTCCCGACGATGCGGTTGTCTTGATCTCCGGGTCCACGGAGATCTCGTCCCCCAGGATGTTCACTACCCTCCCGCGGTCACCGGGAAGGATATCTTCGCCGTACTTCAAGACCGCGGGGGTGCGGAGACAGCCCTCGCCTTTCCTGTATTCGCAAATCCGTCCGCGCTGAGATCTGCACACGACGTCCAACATACCTTGCCCATCCGACCGTCATAGTTAAAATCTTGGTTTGCGGAGGGGCCGGGTCGGAGAAGGAAGCGGTCTCCGTCGCATCCGATATTTACGAAGCGGCAAACGGTCCCGTCGGATACCCGACGGAATCGCTCAAGCAACCAGTCGATGACGTTCCTGTGCACGATCCCGTTCGGTGCAGGCCTGAGGACCGTGTCCAGGGACAGGATCGTCTTCGGATAACTGTCGCGTATGGACTCCAGAGAACCCACTTCTCTTCCGAACGTATCGTCCTGCATCACGGTCAGACATACCTGGTAGTAATGCAGCCTCCCGTCCTTCTCGGCCGTGAAATCCACCTCCCGGTCTCTGAACGATCCCACGCGTATCCTGTATCCCCTGCGTTTCAGTTCGAGATACACGACGGTCTCCAGTGCCGCGGAGGGCTCCATCAACCCCCTATCGAGCGCCACCCTGGCAAGACCCACGTCGGCAGGATAGTATTTCTCGTGCGTTTTCAGCATCTTCTTTCCGGCGATATCGTATCTCTCCGCCTTGAAGACGAGGAATGCCTCTCTCAGAGCACAGATATATTTCTTGACGGTCTTGGTGTTGATCTTCAGCACGGACGAGATGTTCTCCACGTTGGTGAGGTTCTTCGTATTGTCGAACAGGAATCTGGCCACGGCTTCCAACGTGGCGGTATCGCCGATCTTCGCTCTCTGGGCGACATCCTTCAGCAGAACCGTATGAAAAACACCCTCCAGAATGATGTCGTTGGTGGCTTCGTCGGCTTTGGCATCGGTAATGGGTATACCCCCTATCCTCAGGTACTGCTGGAACCTTGACGTCCTGTCGTTGTCGGCATCGGCAGGATTGGATTGGAGGAACTCTTTGAAAGAGAACGGAAGAACCTCGATTTCCACATATCTGCCGGACAGATAGGTGGACAGTTCCGACGATAGCAGGTATGCGTTTGAACCCGTGACGTACACGTCCGCATCGTAATCCGCAGACAGAGAGTTGACGGTGCGTTCCCACATTTCGACGCGCTGGATCTCGTCCATGAGGACGTATATCCTCCGATCGTGCGGCATCCTTTCCGAAATGTAACCGTTCAGATCCCTGTGGTCTCTGATACCGTCATACTCCGAGGATTCGAAATTGATGTAAAGAATGCGATCCTCGGCGACACCGGATTCCAGAAGGTGTCTGCGATATTGGTCAAGTATGATGGATTTGCCGGATCTGCGGGGACCTATGATGACCTTTATGATCTCCGGCCTGTCCCCGAAACCGGCAATCTTCCCGATATACTCCGATCTGTGGACCTCTTTCATACCCCGCTATCGCCTAGTTTGTATTTCAATATTGGTATTTGAATACCGATATCTTACAAAATAAGTAATAAATCGGTATTGCAATACCGTTTTTTGGAGAAATATCCGGTGCCCCGTATGTC
>CAVIXW010000115.1:0-6212 GCA_963646785.1 Acutalibacteraceae bacterium | reverse complement strand
GTTTAAGTAGTGGAATTCAGTCTTCTGAGTGTAAGATTATCTTCTTTCTGAAACACGGAACTTTACTTCACACATAATTATATAATCGACAAATTGTATACAAATCGTAGACAGATTGTAGACGCCATTAATGGCGGAATCTGATTAAAATAAGAGGGGAAGAAATGAAGAAAATTTTGGTAGCGATTTTGGCATTGGTCGCAGTTTCTGCATTCATGTTGATGGCTCATTCCGAATCGGATTGTGCTATCACCGATACGGGATACTGCGGAGACGATGTCACTTTCCATTATGATATCGACACCTGTACATTGACGATCAGCGGAACTGGTTCCATGTATGATTACACCGAGTGGAGTTGCCCCTGGGTGGCATACAGGGAATCCATCAGAGAAGTGATCATCGAAGGACAGGTAGAATCGATCGGTGCTTACGCATTCAGCCACTGCACTTCCTTGACAACCGTCGAGATCGCCGACTCGGTCGTTTCCTTGGGAACCTCCGCTTTCAAAGACTGTTCTTCTTTGACCTCGGTCGATCTGCCCAACGGCATCACCGTGATCGAGAAATATGCTTTCGAGAGATGCAGTCAGCTCAGTTCCCTCGATTTCCCGTCTTCTCTCGAAACGATCGGACTGGAAGCATTCTATAAGTGCAGCGCACTCAAAGATCTGTACCTGCCCGAAACCGTCACCGTCATCGGCGACTATGCATTCTGCGGCTGCGAGTCTCTGGTATCCGTGAACATTCCCCACGGGGTCGGAACGATCGGAAAAGCCACATTCAGGGAATGTACGTCTCTGAAGACGATCGTGATCCCCGATTCGGTCACATCGATCGGTACCGAAGCATTCTATTGCTGCGGATCGCTTTCTTCCGTAACCATCGGTAATTCTGTCGAAGTAATCGGGCTCGACGCATTCTTCTGCTGTTATTCGCTGACCTCGGTAACCCTTCCCGATTCGGTCACCGAGATCAAAGGCAGTGCGTTCGACAGATGTACGGGACTTACCGAGATCAACATCCCCGACTCCGTCACCGCCGTCGGATACCGTGCATTCTTCAGTTGCAGTTCCCTTGCTACCGTCACTCTCGGTGCTTCCCTCCAATCGATCGGGGAATATGCGTTCTTCGAATGTACTTCGCTGACCTCTCTCGATATTCCCGATTGCGTCGCTACGATCGATACCCAGGCATTCGGAGATTGCGTGTCTCTTACTTCCGTGAAGATCGGCGTTTCGCTCAGATCCATCGGTGCGGCCGCGTTCGCAGGTTGCGCACTCATCGAGTCGATCCATCTTCCCGACACCCTCGTCTCGATCGGAGACCGTGCATTCTCCGGTTGTTCTTCCATAAACTCAGCGAACATTCCCGAGTCCGTCACACATCTCGGAGAATCCGCCTTCGGCGACTGTGTCGGCCTGAAGGAACTCGCGATACCTGTGAGTCTGAACAGCGTCGTATCCAACGATTCGCCTGCGTTCGAAGGCTGCGTGAACATCGAGAAGATCGTCTTCACCGCCGGTAACGGAAACTGGTATCCCTACAGTACGAACGCTTCGATGGCGGACTACTACGGCTACACCCCGTTGCAGCTCAGCAGGGATTCCGTCAAGACCGTGGTACTTTCCGAAGGCGTGCTGTCCATCGGCGACCGTGCTTTCGAATATGTCTGCGTCGGATCTTTGGAGATTCCTTCCACCGTGACCCAAATCGGTGCATACGCATTCTCATACTGCACTTCCCTGACCTCGATCAACCTTCCGGATGGATTGACGTCAATCGGCGAGGGCGCATTCTCATACTGCACTTCCCTGACCTCGGTCGATCTTCCGGAATCCGTCACTTCCGTCCCGGAAGATCTGTTCTTATCCTGCCACTCGCTTACCTCCGTGGCCCTCGGGAATTCCGTGACCTCGATAGGGAGCCATGCATTCTACATGTGTTCCAACCTTGTATCCTTGAACATTCCGGGATCCGTGACCGCGATCGGAAGTTACGCGTTCTATACATGTTCCGCTCTCGCCGAATTAACCCTCGGAGACTCCGTTTCCTCCATCGGCGAGTATGCATTCGGTGAATGCACATCCCTCGAAACAGTCACCCTCGGCAACTCTGTCACGGTCATCGGCGATCATGTGTTCTACAGATGCAAGACTCTTGCAACCGTCAACATCACCGGATCTCTCACATCGATCGAGGGATACGCATTCTACGGTTGCAGTTCTCTGACCTACATCGGAAGTCTCGATTCCGTCAGATCGATTGGGATCTTCTCGTTCTACAGCTGTACCTCTCTTGCCGATATCGATCTGGGCACCAGCATCGAGTCAATAGAGATGTATGCGTTCTATGGCTGTTCCTCTCTCGCCTCCGTCGTCCTTCCGGATTCTGTCAGAACTGTCGGTATCTCTGCTTTCAGCAGCTGCTCCTCCATGACCTCTCTCATCTTCGGAAATTCGATCGAAACCATCGGGGACTCCGCGTTCGCCTACTGCCGTGCCCTTGCCTCCGTGAACATACCCGAGTCCGTCACATATCTCGGAAAATCCGCTTTCAATGACTGTGTCGGTCTGAAGGAACTCATGATCCCCGCAAGTATGAACGCTGTCGCATCCAACGATTCGCCCGTGTTCGCCGGCTGCGTGAACATCGAGGAGATCGTCTTCACTGCAGGTAACGGAAACTGGTACTCCTACGGTACGGACGTTTCGACCTCCGACTATTACGGATACACCCCCTGGCAGTTCAGCAGGGATTCCATCAAGACCGTGCTTATTTCCGAAGGTGTGCTGTCCATCGGCGACCGTGCTTTCGAATATCTCTGCAGCGTCGGATCTTTGGACATCCCTTCCACCGTGACCCAGATCGGTGCATACGCATTCGCCAGCTGCAACTCCCTGACCTCGGTCGACCTTCCGGATGCATTGACGACTATCGGCGAGGGCGCATTCAACATGTGCGGTTCTCTGATCTCTGTCGACCTTCCGGAATCCGTCACTATCATTCCAGACAATCTGTTCGTATGCTGCCACTCGCTTACCTCCGTGACATTCGGAAATTCCGTGACCTCGATAGGGAGCGATGCGTTCTACGCGTGTTCGCATCTTGAATCGGTGAACATCCCGGATTCCGTGACTTCGATCGGAAGTTACGCGTTCTATCTCTGCACCTCCCTTACCGAAATAACCCTCGGAGACTCTGTTTCTTCCATCGGGGCAGACGTATTCGACGGATGCTCGTCTCTTGAAACCGTGAACCTGGGCAGATCTATCGCGGCCATCAGCGATCATGCGTTCTACCAATGCAAGGCTCTTGCCACCGTCAACATCACCGGGGCCGTTGCTTCGATCGAGGAATACGCATTCTACGGTTGCAGTTCTCTGACCTTCGTCGGAAGTCTCGATTCCGTCAGATCGATCGGGAACTTCTCGTTCTACAGTTGTTATGCCCTTGCCGAGATCGATCTGGGCAACAGCATCGAGTCGATCGGGGCGTATGCGTTCTCCAGTTGTACTTCTCTCGCCTCCGTCGTTCTTCCGGATTCGGTCAGGTCGATCGATATCTATGCTTTCAGCAGCTGTTCCTCCATGACCTCTCTCACCCTCGGAAATTCGATCGAGTCCATCGGGGACTCCGCGTTCGCCTACTGCCGTGCCCTTGTCTCCGTGAACATACCGGGCTCCGTCACGTATGTCGGAAAATTCGCATTCAATGACTGTGTCGGTCTGAAGGAACTCACGATCCCCGCGAGTTTGAACGCTGTCGCATCCAATGATTCGCCCGCATTCGCCGGCTGCGTGAACATAGAGAAGATAGTCATCACCGCCGGTAACGGAAACTGGTACTCCTACGGTACGGATGCTTCGACTGCCGACTACTACGGTTTCACTCCCTGGCAGTTCAGCAGGTCCGTTCTGTCCTCGGTCGAAATCGCCGACGGGGTCAGATCCATCGGTTCTCATGCCTTTGAAAACTGTGCGGTTCTCGGTTCTCTGGATCTTCCCGGAACTCTGGTTTCCGTCGGGGATTCGGCATTCGTCAATTGCGTCGCATTGACCACTCTGTATCTCCCCGATTCCGTTTCATCTCTCGGAAATTCCGCATTCGCCGGCTGCGTCAACCTGAACGAACTCACGATCCCCGCGAGCCTGAACGCTGTCGTATCAAACGATTCGCCCGCATTCGCCGGCTGCGTGAACATAGAGAAGGTCACCATCACTGCCGGTAACGGGCCCTGGTATCCGTATGGCTGCTATGAGTCCGAGTCCCCCTATGTCGGATACACCCCCTGGCTTCTCAGCAGGTCCGTGCTGTCAATCGTCTGCATCTGCGACGGTGTGGAGTCCGTAGGACCTTATTCGTTCGACGGATGTACCGTTCTCGAACATGTTTCGATCGCTTCGACGGTCAAGCTCATCGGAAAATACGCATTCAGAGGTTGCATCGCCATCGAGGATCTGGTGATTCCGGATTCCGTCACCATCATAAGCGATTTCGCATTCTACAACTGCAGTTCTCTCGAATCGCTGACCCTTGGCAGTTCGCTCACTTCGTTCGGTATCAGCGCATTCGAGGGGTGCGTCTCGCTTCCCGCCGTGACAATACCCGATTCCGTCAGAACGATCGAAGGTTCGGCGTTCCGCAACTGCACTTCCCTTTCCACGGTGAATATGGGAAGTTCGGTCGTTTCGGTCGGGAACTATGCTTTCGAGAATTGCGCTCTTATCGACGTTATCGAATTCTCTGATTCTCTTGTTTCCATCGGGAACGGAGCATTCAGCGGCTGTACCGCCCTCGCGACAGTGAAATTCGGAAACTCCGTCAATTCCATCGGAGACCATGCATTCTACGATTGCACCGCTTTGGGATCCGTGCATCTTTCCGATTCGCTTCAGACCATCGGCGACTATGCATTCTATAACTGCAGCTCCGTCTCCGAACTGTACCTGGGCCGTAATGTCGAATCGATCGGCCAGAGTGCTTTCTACAACTGCAGCTCCGTCACTTCGCTGACCATCCCAGATTCCGTTGAGTTCCTCGGGATCTCTGCGTTCAAGGATTGTACCGGCTTATGCGAGCTCTCGGTGCCCGCGAGTCTCAACTGTGTCGGATCCAATGACCAGCCTGTATTCGAAGGATGTGTCGGCGTGGTGAAGATCACATTCACCGCCGGGTCCGGGGTCTGGTTCTCATACGGTGTCGACAGAACCGCGCAGAACTGTTACGAGTACGCTCCGTGGCAGCTCAGCAAGGATGTTCTGACAACCGTGACCATGGGAGAGGGCGTGAGGAACATCGGAGCACATTCATTCGAAGGATGCGCACACATCGAAGGCATACTCTTGCCCAAATCCCTCAGGTCCATCGACGAATCCGCATTCTACGGCTGTACCGCCCTTTCCTCTGTGACCGTCCCAGATTCCGTCACGACCATCGGAGACTGGGCGTTCATGAACTGCGTTTCGCTGATGTACATTAACTTCGGGAACTCGGTCGCATCTCTCGGAAACTGCACGTTCCAGGGTTGCAGGTCGATCATCTCGATAATTATTCCGGATACCGTAACTTCGCTCGGCGAAGGAATATTCTACAACTGTACCGCTCTGACCTCGGTGACCATCGGAAAATACGTCGAATCGATCGGATACTTCGCGTTTTGCAACTGTACCGCTCTGACATCGGTGGTAATTCCCGATTCCGTCACCTATCTCGGCGGTTCTGCGTTCAGAGGATGTTCTGCTTTGAAGGAACTCACCGTTCCCGTAAGCCTCAACTGTGTCGGATTCAACGCGTTCCCGATATTCTCGGGCTGCGTGAACATCGAGAAGATCACGTTTACTGCCGGAACCGGAACCTGGTATGAATATGGTGCCGAAAGATCTCAATCGGACTGCTACGAATTCACCCCGTGGCAGCTTTGCAAAGAGAAGCTTAACACCGTCATCATAGGTTTCGGTGTGACGTCTATCGGTGCACATGCCTTCGAAGGCTGTACCGCGATTTCGTACCTGTCCGTTTCATCGTCGGTCACATCCATCGGAGGAGATGCATTCTTCGGCATCACCTTCCTGGACGTCGACGGCAGTTCGGTTCTGGCACCTACCGTGCAGAACTTGGCGGGATACACGTTCGTCGGTTCGGACTCCAGTTTGGTCAAAAAGTACTGATCTTCCGAATTTCGGGATAAAACCATTTAAGCAGGGCACAAC
>CAVIXW010000114.1:0-6417 GCA_963646785.1 Acutalibacteraceae bacterium | reverse complement strand
ACGAATTCGGAATCATGGGTAAAGACATACCTCCTTCAAACCATAAAGAACCAAGAAAATAGTAATTTTAAATAAGAAATTATCAATTTAGGCGTAACCTAAACCGGGAGTTCGAACCATGGAAGAGTTAGTAATCAAAAATCTGTCAGCGTCCGCAGGAGGTGTTCAGATCCTCAACAACATCAATCTCACCATCCGCAAGGGCGAATGTATCGCTTTGCTCGGACCGAACGGACACGGCAAATCGACTCTTTTCAACGTACTCATGGGGTCGCCCCAGTACACGGTCACCAGCGGAAGCATAACCTTCGACGGAAAGGATCTGCTGAAGATGTCCGTCGACGAAAGGGCCCGCGCGGGTATCTTCATGGCATTCCAGGCCCCTCCGGAGGTTCCCGGGGTCGTGGCCTCCGAATTCTACAGGGCCGGCGTGAACGCCCGCCGCGGCCAGCCTGTCGGCGCGTATGCGTTCCGCAAGGAGATCGAGGAGGTCTGCCATCAGACGGGATTCAACCCCAACCTTCTCTCCAGGAACCTCAACGCCGGATTCTCCGGCGGAGAGAAGAAACGCAACGAGGTCCTCCAGATGCTCCTGCTGAAACCCGAGCTTGCGTTCCTCGACGAGATCGACTCGGGTCTCGACGTGGATGCCCTGGCACTCATCTCCCAGGCTGTCGAATCCCTCCGCAAATCAGGAACGACCTTCATCATGATCTCGCACTACGACCGTCTTCTGAAGCTCCTCATGCCCGAGCGTACGGTCGTTATCGTGAACGGAACGATCGCCGTCGACGGAGACGGTTCCGTCGCCACCAAGATCTCTCAGGAGGGATACTCCTTCATCGAGAAGGAATACGGCATCAGCCTCAAGAAGAAGGAGAGGAAGCCGGACATGCCCGCCTGCGGTACCTCCAACCCAATAGTCCCCGGGGGCATCTGAACGATAATCAGCGACCTCAGCATGCTCCAGAGCGGAGAGATCGCATCCGACACCTCCATCGACTGCCTCCTGTCCAACGTCGCCGACGGCGCCTACACCAAAGAATTCGTGATCTCGGAGAACAGGAAGTGCGATCTGAACATCGTCGACCTTTCCAACAACAGCATGGACGTCAGGATCAGGCTTTCCCTGAAAAGGGGTGCGAACTGCAGCGTGAACCTCGCATCGATCTGCCCCCAGAACTGCAAGAAAAGATTCACGATAGACGTCATCCACGAGGAACCGGACACCTATTCGCGTACCAAGATGGCCGGAATCAACCTCGGAGACGGCACTCTCTTCTTCTTCGGAACGTCCGACGTATGGAAGGGCGCCCGCGGAAGCGATACCCGTCAGGAAGGAAAGATCACCAATCTCTCCCCCGGTTCCCGCAGCGAGGTCTCCCCCGCCCTTCTGATCAAGGACAACGAGGTCAACGCCAGCCACGGTGCGGCCCTCGGCGCATACGATCCCGAGGCCATGTACTATATGATGAGCCGCGGCCTGAGCGAGGCGGAAAGCCGCAAGCTGATCACCATCGGCAGCCTGGTGCCGATCATCGAAGCCCTCAGCGACAAAGATCTTGTCGCCACGGCGATGAAGTCCCTCGAGGCGCTTGATCTATGATAGACACGGAACTTATCCGCAGGGACTTCCCGATGTATTCCGACGGGGGTCTGTACAAGGGAAAGAAGCTTGTCTATCTCGACAACAACGCCACCACGTTCAAACCGTATTCCGTCATCGAAGCGGCGGACGAGTACAACGAGAAGATCACCGCCAACACCAAGCGCGGAGACTATGCGCTCGCGCACGATGCCGACGTCGCGTACGATGCGAGCAGGAATACCGTTGCCGATTTCATCAACGCCGATGCCGACTGCGTCTGCTTCACCAGCGGAGACACGATGGGACTGAACCAGGTGGCGTTCGGCCTGGCCCATAAGATCCGCAAAGGCGACGAGATCGTCATTTCGTACCACGAACACGCCTCCGTCGTCCTTCCGTGGTTCAGGGTCGCCAAGCTCACGGGCGCCAGGATAAGATACGTTCCCCTGGACGAAGAAGGCCGCATCACTCCCGATGCCCTCAGACAGACCGTGAACGAAAACACGAAAGTGGTCTGCCTTGCCAGCACCACCAACGTACTGGGTTATTCCCTCGACGTGAAGGAGATGGCGAAGATCGCCCACTCCGCGGGTGCGGTCTACGTGGACGATGCCGCCCAGTCCGTACCCCACAAGAAGACCGACGTGAAGGAAACGGACGTGGATTTCCTGTGCTTCTCGGGCCACAAGATGGTCGGCCCCACCGGCATAGGGGCGATGTACGGGAAGAAGGAGCTTCTCGACGAACTCACCCCGCTCATGTGGGGCGGAGAGATGAACGCGAGGTTCAGCGCGGACGGCGAGATAATCCTCGACGACCCCCCGTCCCGTTTCGAGGCCGGAACCCAGAACGTTTCCGGCGCCATGGGGCTTGCCGAAGCCTGCCGCTACCTTACGAAGATCGGCTTCCATGATATCCGCGAACACGAGGAGAAACTCAGGCGGAAAGCGATCGACGGCCTCGGAGAGATCTCAGATATCATCGTCTACAACCCCGATGCGGATGCGGGCATCGTGACCTTCAACCACAGGACCGTCTTCGCTCAGGACGCAGCCACATGGTTCGGCAGCAAGGGATGCTTCGTCCGTTCGGGAACGCACTGTTCCAAGCTGCTGCCGCTGTACACGAACGCCCCTGCCACCGTCAGGGCCTCGATGTACCTGTACAACGACGAGGAAGATATCGACGTGTTCGTTGATGCGTCGAAACACGTGGAGGATTATCTCGATGTCTATTTCTGACGATCCCCAGTTCATGAGGGAGATTCTTACCGACCATATCCACTACCCCCGCAACAAGCGCGAGGGCGATTCCACCTACATATCCGAGCATATGGCCAGTGCCAGCTGCATCGACGACGTCCACATCCAGCTCAAGGTCAGAGACGGTACGATCGAGGATATCTGCTGGCACGGGACCGGATGTTCGATATCCTGCGCATCCTGTTCCATCATGACCGAAATGCTGAAGGGAAAAAGCGTGAAGGAGGCACTCTCCCTCGCGGACCAGTTCGACAAACTGATGAACATGGAACCCTGCGACGAAGACGCGCTGGGCGAAGCGGATGCGTTCGCCAACGTCCCCAAGGAGCCGGCCCGCATCAACTGTGCGAAGATCGGATGGAAGGGAATGCGCAAAGCACTCGGACAGGAGGTCAAGGAATGAACAGCGAAAAACCGATTTACGACAACGACGACCGTGCCCGTTACGAATTCCGTGACGATGCCAAAGCCACATTCAAAACCCGCCCCGGACTCGACGAGGAGATCGTCCGTATGATCTCCGCGGAGAAGAAGGAACCGCAGTGGATGCTCGATTTCAGGCTCGATGCGCTCCATGCGTTCTTCGAACACCACCAGCCCCGTTTCGGTCCCTCCCTCGACGGCATCGACTTCCAGGACTTCACCTACTACACCAAGGTGTCCGACAAGGTCGCCACCGACTGGAACGACGTTCCGGACGAGGTCAAGAACACTTTCAACAAGCTCGGTATCCCAGAAGCCGAGCAGAAATACCTCTCGGGCGTCACCGCCCATTACGAATCCGAGGCCGTCTACGGCAACATGCTGAAGGAGGTCGAGGACAAGGGTGTCATCTTCCTCGACACCGACACAGGTCTCCGCGAATACCCGGAACTGTTCAGGAAATACTTCGGGACGCTCGTCCCCATCAGGGACAACAAGTATTCCGCCCTCAACGGAGCCGTCTGGTCCGGAGGCTCCTTCATCTATGTCCCCAAAGGGGTCAAACTCGAGATGCCTCTGCAGGCATACTTCCGTATCAACAACAAGAAGAGCGGACAGTTCGAGAGATCGCTGATCATAATCGACGACGATGCCGAGCTGAATTACGTGGAAGGGTGCACCGCCCCGATGTATTCCGAAGAGTCCCTTCACTCCGGGGTCATCGAGATATTCGTCGGAAAAAGGGCAAAAATGAGGTATACGACCATCCAGAACTGGTCCAACTCCGTTCTGAACCTCGTCACGCAGCGGGCCGTCGTCGACGACGACGGACTCATGGAATGGGTGGACGGAAACGTCGGGTCGAAGACCTGCATGAAGTACCCCTGCTGCGTCCTCAGGGGCGAGAGGTCCCACGGAAGCGTCAACTCGGTCGCGGTCGCCAGCACCGGACAGTTCCAGGACACGGGGGCCAAGATGATCCACCTGGGAAAGAACTCCACTTCCAACATCATCTCGAAATCCATCGCGAGGAACGGCGGAACCGCGAACTTCCGCGGAAAGATCTACATCGGACCCGAAGCGTCCGGATCGCGTGCGCACGAACAGTGCGACACCCTTCTCCTCGACGACAGGTCCGACAGCGATACCGTTCCCAACAACCGCGTGGAGAATTCGTCTTCGTTCCTGGAGCACGAGGCATCGGTCAGCAAGATCAGCGAGGACCAGCTGTACTACCTTATGAGCCGCGGCATCGGCGAGAACGAGGCCACTCAGATGATCCTCATGGGATTCCTGCAGCCTTTCAGCAACGAACTTCCCATGGAATATGCCGTCGAACTCAACCGCCTCATCGGTTTCGACATGAACGGAAGCCAGTGATTGTGTTCCGGACGGGACCTACCCGTCCGGCATATACCGACGGAAGATACGTTGATGAAATTACTGTTGGTCAATGCGTGCGTCTGCAGAGACCGTTCGCGCACGGACCGTCTGGCACATGCGGTTTCGTCATTCTACGGAGACCATATTGCGGAAGAGCTCGTCCTCGAAGAAATGGGATTGAAACCGATGGATTCCCGGACATTGGCAAAACGTGATGCCCTGCTGAAGACGGGATCGTTCGACGACCCCATGTTTGACCTTGCCAAAAAGTTCGCATCCGCGGACGTTATAATCCTTGCCTCGCCGTACTGGGAGAAGATGTTCGATTCCATGCTGCATATTTTCATCGAGCATGTGTCCGTCGTCGGACTGACCTTCCGGTATTCGGAGGAGGGCGTCCCTACCGGCCTCTGCAAAGCAGAAAGACTCTATTACGTAACGACCCGCGGAGGACCGATCGCGGACGAGGAGGATATGGGATTCGAGATCGTTTCCTCCCTCGCGCAGTTTTACGGCATCGGCCGGTGCATACCCGTCAGCGCGCAGGCCCTGGACATCGTCGGCAACGATCCGCAGAAGATCATGGATTCGGCGATCGGACGGTTATCAGACATCGTCGGACCGTGACCTTCGCCTACTTCTTTTCCTTTCCGAGAACTGTCTCACTTTCTGACGGATGCTGACGCTCATAAACACGATCGAAAGGGGTATCATGACGAGTCCCAGCAGATTGATCGGGGACAGATGCTCGTGATAGTAGAAGAAGCCCACCAGGGTGGCCACGAACACTTCCAGCAGCGCGATCAGCATGACGACGGTGGGCGACAGGGTCTTGGTGGAATAGGTCTGGAAATAATACGGTATGAGGGTCATCAGCGGACCGATCATGATAAGGTCCCCGACAACGGACCTGCTGTCGATATCGCTGATCATATCGCCGAAATTGATGAACGGGATGCAGGCGATCGACGCGAACAGAAGGATGTACACGAGGGCCGTGACCGCCGAGTATCCGCGGTCGAGCATCACTTTGTTGCCGATGGCGTAGAATGCGAAAGTGAATCCGGAAAGAACTCCGAATATCAGCCCTATGCTGTCGAAGATGAGGCCCTGCTCGAACAGCCCGGTCGCAAGAATGCACCCGACGATCGCGACGCATGCGGCGAAGATCGTCTTTGTGGAAACCTTCTCCCTGAACGCGATGAACGAAAGGAGGATGACCCAGTAGGGCGCGAGCAGCTGCAGAACCGTGGACAGGGACAACTGTATGCGGACCTGGGCCACGAACAGGAAATAATCGGCCAGCATCTTGAAGATGCCGAAGAATATGAAGAGCCAGATGTCTTTTTTGTGGATTTTCAGAGCTTCGCGGTCCACAACGAGCAGTATCGATCCGAGGATGGCCACGCTGGTGATCATGCGGAGGAAGGATACTTCCATCGCACCCAGTCCTTCGTCCGAGAGTCTGCGGGTAAAAATGCCCATAAAGCCCCAGAGAACGGTGCATATCAGCATTGCGAGATAGGCTTTCGAAGTGGAGCGTTCCAGCATCAGAGCCCTTCTGCGAAAATAAAAGGTCCGTCGTTCAAACAATTGGACAAACTGCGAGAGCGTATATTCCCGAGCGACACTATCTTCAATGCGATCACTTGTTCAGAGGTTGTAACAGCACCTCGCATAAGAAACCGATGGTTCGGAGGGACGCTGTGTTTCAGAAAGAAGATAATCTTACACTCAGAAGACTGAATTCCACTACTTAAA
>CAVIXW010000113.1:0-6594 GCA_963646785.1 Acutalibacteraceae bacterium | reverse complement strand
GAGCACTTGTCAATCCGTCATAATCGGGGCACCAACTCCGTGGTCACCTACCCCAAGATCTGATGAAAGTTATAGTACAACAAGTTGGGAAAGCATTATTTAATGAATTTTGAAGTAATGTTTAACAGCAAATTTTGAAAAATAGTAGTATTTTGTATAATTATACGGATTTGAAACATTGGATTATAGACATTGGATTATATACATTGGATTCTAATTCCAATATGATAGAAATGCAACTGAAGACCGACGATCTTTTATTCTCCTATTCGAGCACGCCCGTTCTGGACCACGTGACCTTGGATCTCACTGGACCCAAACTGGTTTCGATCCTCGGCCCCAACGGTATCGGCAAATCTACCCTGATCCACTGTATAAACAAGATCCTCTCGCCCGTATCCGGAACCGTGATGATCGACGATCAGGATGTCGGGAATATCAAGCTCAAAGATCTGGCAAAGATCATGGGATACGTTCCCTATTCTTCGAACGATACATTCCCCCTTACGGTCGTCGACACCGTACTCATGGGGCGTCATCCGCACAGCACATGGAAAATTCTCGATCACAATCTCGACATGGTGTACGAAACCCTGGAACGTCTGGGTATATCGGATCTAGCCATGCGTCCGTTCAACGAACTGTCCGCCGGGCAGCATCAGAATGTCATGTTGGCAAGAGGGCTGGTGCAAGAACCGAAGATCCTATTGCTCGACGAACCGACATCCAATCTCGATGTGAGGCACCAGCTCGACGTGGTGAAGATGCTGCGCGACCTCTCCAGAGAGAAGAGCATGCTCGTCATCACGATCTGCCACGACATCAACATCGCCGCCAAGTTTTCGGACGAGATCATCCTTTTGGACAAAGGCAGGGTGTTCGCCGTCGGTACACCGACCGAAGTGATCACGCCGGCCAACTTAGAGTGCGTATACGGCGTGAAATCTGTCGTCATCGAGGATCTGGGCGCACCCCACGTCATCCTCCGCGATGCGGTTCCGCTGAGCGGGGACAACTTCGCGGTCGGGATCCGCATCCGTACAACGTTTCCGTGTTCAAGTCCGCAGTCCGACGATTGCGTCTGACGTAGTTTATTTATTGTTCGTTACCATTCAAAAAAACGTCGGATGTATATCCCAAAATTACATTCAGCGAATCGATATGGGTGTGAGAATGAAAGGAAAGCTTTACGGTATAGGCGTAGGGCCCGGGGACCCGGACCTTATGGCGCTAAGGGCAAAGGAAGTTTTGGAGAGCAGTTCGGTCATCGCGTATCCCGTCAGGAAGATCGGAGAGCCGGGAGTTGCGTTGGAGATCGTGAAGCAACGCGTGGATGTTTCCGGAAAAGAGATCGTCGAGCTTTTGTTCAGTATGGATCCCGACGACGAGGTCCGCAAGAAATGTCGCAGAGTCGCTTTGGACCGGATCTGCTCGCTGTTGGATCAGGGGAAAGACGTTGCGATGATCACCCTCGGCGACGTCGCGGTCTACAGCACTTACATGTACGAGGATGAGGAAATCCGGAAACGCGGTTACGAGACCGAAGTGATCCCGGGCATTCCCTCGTTCTGTCACGGGGCCGCCCTTGCGAGACGCCCCCTGATGATCGGGGAGGAAAGCGTTGCGGTCGTCTCTCTTGCCAAACGCGACAACGATAAGGCGGAAAGGACCCTCGATGCCGTAGATAATCTTGTCATAATGAAAGCGTTCGCATCGATCCCGTTCATTATAGAGATGCTCGAGAAGCGCGGGATCCCGTTGAACAACGCCACGGTCATGAGCAACGTGGGGATGGAGGACGAATACATAGGGCCCCTCGATCCGAAACGCGAATACGGGTATTTTACCACCGTACTTATCAAAAAGAAGGTATGAACATGACATCCACAGTATTTTTTATCGGAGCCGGTCCGGGAGATCCCGAACTTATCACAATCAAAGGACAGAGACTGATCGAGGAAGCGGATGTGATCATCTTTGCGGGATCGTTGGTAAATCCTGCCGTTCTCGACAAAAGGAAACAGGGTTCGGAGGTCTTCGACAGCGCCTACATGAATCTCGACGAGGTCATGGATGTCATGATCCCGGCCGCAAAAGCCGGCAAGAAGGTGGCAAGGGTGCACACCGGAGACCCCTCGATCTACGGTGCCATCCGCGAACAGATGGTCAGGCTCGACAAGGAGAACATTCCCTACGAGGTCGTTCCCGGAGTAAGTTCATTCTGTGCTTCCGCCGCCGCGGTGAAGAGGGAATTCACACTCCCCTCGGTAAGTCAGACCGTGATTATCACGAGGATGGAGGGAAGGACCCCTGTTCCGCCCAAAGAGAAACTCCTCGGGCTCGCCCAGCACAATGCCTCGATGTGCATCTTCCTTTCCGTCGGATTCATGGACGAACTGTGCCGGACGCTGCTCGAGGCAGGTTACGCACCCGACACTCCGATGGCGGTCGTTTACCGTGCGACATGGCCCGAACAGAAGATCTACTGGGGAACCGTGTCGAATATGGCCCAGATCGTGAAGGAGAACAACATCACCCGTCAGGCCATGACCCTCGTCGGAGGGTTCCTGGGAGACGAGTTCGAACTTTCCAAACTCTACGACAGCCATTTCACTACCGGATACCGCAAAGGGAAGGAATGAGATGGCCGGGAAATTGACCGTCGTGGGATTCGGTCCCGGAAGCCTGGCCGATATGACCCTGAAGGCCAGGGATGCCATCGAGAATGCGGATATTGTCACGGGATATACCACATACATCAACATCCTCCGGGAATTCTTCCCCGGGAAGAATTTCAAGGCCACGGGGATGATGAAGGAGATCGACCGTTGCAGAATGGCGATCGACGACGCTCTTGCAGGCAATGACGTGGCAATGGTGAGTTCCGGAGATTCTGGGATATACGGGATGACCGGGCTCATCTACGAGTTGGCGTTCGAGATGGGTGCCGACATAAAGATCGAGTCGGTTGCAGGAGTGACCGCCGCATCCTCTGCCGCCACGGTACTGGGTGCGCCGTTGATGCATGACGTCGCACTCATCAGCCTATCCGATCTGATGACCCCCATCGACAAGATCATGAAACGGGTCGATCTGGCGGGCGAAGCAGATTTCGTCATCGTATTCTACAATCCCAAAAGCCACGGCCGGACGGAGTATCTGGCACAGGCCGCGGACATTCTACTGAAACATCGTTCCCCCGACACCCCGGTCGGCATCGTAAGGGAGATCGGAAGGAAGGACCAGTCCAAAACCGTGACCACTCTCGGAAAACTCAAGGATGCCGAAGTGGACATGCTGTGCACCGTGATCGTAGGCAACAGCCAGACCTACGAGAGGGACGGATTGATGATCACTCCCCGCGGGTACGTAGAGAAATATCTGCAGTAAACTTTTTAGTCGATATAGGGTGAGATAAAATGGTATTTGAAATAATGACTCCGAAGGAGATTGAGCAGAAGAGCATGGAGACCATCACGAAGGAGCTCAACGGCCGCACCTGGCCCGAGCCCGAATTCTCCGTGATCAAAAGATGCATCCACACCTCTGCGGATTTCGATTACGCGGACAATCTTTGTTTTTCCCCCAACGCCTGTGCGATCGGAATCGAGGCATTGAAAAACGGTGCGGACATCGTCACCGATACCAAAATGGCCGCCGCAGGGATAAACAAGAACAAACTCGGTTCTTTCGGGGGCGAGGTTCACTGCTACATCAGCGATCCCGAGGTCGTCGAAGAGGCAAAAGCCAGGGGGTGCACCCGTTCGACGGTTTGCATGGAACGCGGGGCAAAGCTCGGAAAACCGGTCATCTTCGTGATCGGAAACGCTCCCACGGCACTTATCGAACTGAACCGTCTGATCAAGGAAGAGGGGCTGAAACCCGCGCTCATCGTCGGCGTTCCCGTAGGCTTTGTGAACGTGGTGGAGTCCAAAGAGCTCATCATGGAAGCCGGAGTGCCGTACATCGTGGCCCGCGGACGTAAGGGCGGAAGCAATATCGCAGCAGCCATCATAAATGCTCTTATGTACACTCTCGGCAGATGAACCGTATCGGGGCGATCACTGTGCCAGAAGATATAATTGTGGTCAAAGGACTCACAGTTCGTTTCGGTGATTTCGTCGCCGTGGACAATATCGACCTCACCATCAGGCGCGGTGAGATCTATGGATTTCTGGGGCCGAACGGTGCCGGAAAGACCACTACCTGCCGTGCTGTGACCACGATGCGCAAGCCCACTTCCGGAACGATCGTCATAGGGGGCCACGACGTATCCAAAGAACCGCGCGAGGCCCGTGCGCTGATAGGCGTATGCCAGCAGAATCTCGCATTGGATGTGGACATATCCATTCGCGAGAACATAATCTCCAAAGCGGTCCTTCATCAGGTTCCCCTGAAAGAACTGGAAACGAGGACGAGGGAACTCAGCGACGTCATAGGGCTCACTCCTTTTCTGGACAAACTTCCCAGGGACCTTTCCGGAGGGTGGAAGCGGAAGACCGTGATACTCTGTGCCCTGATCCACAATCCCGCGGTTCTTTTTCTCGATGAGCCCACAGCCGGCCTCGACACGCAATCCCGCCATATGCTCTGGGACATCATCCGCATCCTGAACAAGAGGGGGACCACGGTATTCATAACCACCCACTACATGGATGAGGCCGAGTCTCTCTGCAACAGGGTCAGCATTATCACCAATGGAAAGATCCGTGCTACCGGAACGCCGAAAGAGCTCATTGAGAAATTCGGTGCGTTTACGGTGGAATTCGATGGACCGGACGGAAAACGGGAAAGCAGATTCTTTGCCACCCGTTCGGAGGCCAAGGAGTTCTATTCGCAGGAGGAACACAACGGGGCGGTACTCCGCGGAACCCATCTAGAGGATGTTTTCTTGGAGTATTCCGGAAAGATCGACGTCACCAGACTAGGCGAGGTGATCTGATGGGCCTGCTGAAAGAGGTTCTATGCGTTTCGCTGTCGGATTTCTATTATTTCAAAAGGAATTTCATCCTTCTTCTGGCCACATCCATGGTGACCCCGCTGCTGTACATGCTGGCGTTCGGATACGGTCTGGGGAAGGGTGTGACCATGGGCGGGGTGGATTATATCGCTTTTATGATCCCGGGTATCATCTCCCTCACGACCCTCAGTTCCACATTCGATACGGTATCCCATAAGATAATGGTCCAAAAGAGATTTTACGAAAGTTTCGACGAGATGCTGCTGTGCCCCATATCCAAATCGTCGATCATTCTCGGCAGGGCCCTTCTCGGAGTCGTAAAGGGGATGATGTGCGGAGCGATAATCTCGGTCCTGGGTCTTCTGTTCAGTTCCGATTTTCACGTCAGCATCTGGTTCTTCCTGATGATGCTCGTGTCCTGTCTGACATTCTCCCTTCTGGGGGTGGCGGCAGGAGTGATAGTAAAAGATCTGGCACATATGAGTATGTTCACGACGTTCGTGATACTGCCGATGACTTTTCTGTGCGGGACCATGTTTTCGATGGAAACCTTGCCCGAATATATCAGATGGTTTATCGACATACTTCCGCTGTCTCAGACCTCGGACTGTATCCGGGCGCTGGTACTCCGGTGGGAGTTTCCGCTGCTCTCCTTCGGGATATTGACAGTATACGCGGTTGTTTTCTACCTTATGGCCTATTTTGCAATAGACCGGGTTCAATGAGCCTTTTTCGGTCTTTTCCTTCTTGACGGGGGGATAGGCAACCCCCTCTCCTCAAGGGCGGCAACGGCGTCGGAGTTGCCTTTGGCTGCGGCCTTGGTGAAAAACGATATCGCATCCTCCGGATCTTCCTTTTCGATCAGTTTCGCGTACACAACCATACCGCGCGAATAACCCATTTCTGCAGATTTTTTCAGGAGTGCCAGACCTTTCGTTTCATCGATGAATCCCTTTTCCGTGAGATAGATCTGCGATAGGCGGTATGTGGCGCGGGGGCTACCGGATCTGGTAAACCATTCGATGGAAAGGGGGACATTTTTAACCGTCCCTTTACCGAGAAGATAGAAATCTCCGAGATTGGTCATTCCCCTGGTGCAGCCTCCTTCGGCTGATTTCGAATACCACTGGAATGCCTCGTTCTCATCCTTTTCCACACCGTTGCCGAATTCGAACATCACTCCTGCGTTGCATGCGGAGCGTGCATTGCCCATGAGTGCGGATTTGACATACAGTTCGACCGCCTTTTCTTTATCTTTTTCAATGTTGAGGCCGATCGCATAACAGTATGCAAGATTCCTGCATCCGGAGGAATCGTCATTGTCGGAAGCCAGCCTGAAAAGTTCGATACTCTGCTCTCTTTCGAATTCGTTACCGTCACTCAGGATGGCACCGAGAAGCACCATCGAACTCAGGCAACCTTCATCAAGGTTTTTTTGAAGAAGATCGATGGCAGTATCTCTGTCCGTTTCATACAGATCATAAGCCTTTTCGAATCTTTTTCTGACCTCGATGTCTGCATGGTTCGATTTGGATGGGTAATCCAACATGGCAACCCGATAAGACTGCATCAATTTAATACCTTAACTTTCCGAATTAGGGAATATAAATTCTAAACCCCAAAATCAAACGTTT
>CAVIXW010000112.1:0-6699 GCA_963646785.1 Acutalibacteraceae bacterium | reverse complement strand
AGATCCGGGGCTCAAAATTGTTCAAAGTATAGCGTTTGGAATTGGGAAACCGTTAATCTGTGTATTTATTATAACAGGTCCGGGGCTTCGATGATCTTTCGGAGAATCGATTCTTCGAGAAGAAGAGCGGCCGTTCCCGCTTTGAACGATATGCCATATGACAAGGCCTTTTCTGCGGATCTGCTTCAACGCTTCATGTACCAGACGGTCTATAGCGACTTCGCCGTAGTCGGAATCTGCAGTTCGGATGTCTGTTTACGGACTGTGAAACACCATCGAATATCTGTCAATTTGTTTAAGTGAGCGATCTGCACGTATTTCAATACGGAAACATTATCGCACGGATCTTTCAGAAGAAGTATGCCGCAAGCAGGATCCCGACGACCCCTGCGAATGCAATAACGGTGATGAGGATCTCTTTCTGTTTTTCCTTCTTCTTCACCGCTTGGTCTTTGTAATAGCATTCGACAGAGCAGTATGCCTGATCGGAGGGGATGGAATCTCCGCAGTAGCGGCAATGATCGTGTTCTGTCACATCGGGGGGCATCGTGATGGCATGGTTCGGTTGCAATATAATCCTAACCCTTGTCGGGCGATCTTTCCGGAATACGAGCTCTTTTCGAAAAATTCGGTGAACCGATCCGTCCCGGAAAATACGGGGGGCTTGCGCCCCCGAGTAAGTTGTTTTCAGACCTTTCTCTTCTTCAATACCACCACAGCGGCGACCGAAACGATGATTACCGCAATGACGGCAACGAGGATGAATGCCAGCGAATTTCCTCCGGAGCTGTCCTCGTTATGGGAGGCCTGTTTCACCCATCTGTCGCCCGTCTTCTCGAAGGTCGAACCAGCCAGGTTGGATGCGGTCGGTTCGAGTGCGGTCTCGCCGTCCGTATCGTAGAACACGCCCTTGAACGCGGAATCCCCGATCGATGTGACGGACTCGGGAATGGTTATGGCGGCGAGGTGGGTGCAGTCGTAGAACGCATAGCTTCCGATCGTCGTGACCGTTCCCGGGATGACATAGGAACTGCCGGTGTTGCCTGCCGGATATCCGATCAGCGTGGTCATGCCCTTATCGAAAAGAACGCCGTCGACCTGGCTGTAATTCGCGTTATCTCCGCTGATATCGATCGAAGCAAGGGACGTGCAGCCTCCGAAGGCAAAGTTTCCGATCGTCGCTACCGTGCTCGAAAGAGATACGGAAGCGAGTCCGGCACAGTCGTAGAACGCATATGTTCCGACGGACCTCACGCCTTCGTATACGATGACGCTTTTCAGAACGGATCCGCTCAGCTGCCAGGGGGTCGATCCGTAATACGGGAGTTCGGTACCGTTCGAGGCATCGTTCGTATGGCCGTTATCTGCAGTAGCGGGGAAATCATAGGGGTACCAGTCTCCGGTTCCCGCGGTGAACGATACCCTTTCGATATTGACGCATCCGGAGAAGATCGGAGATTGGTTGGAACCGACGCAGTCGAGACTGGCCGGAACGGTGAGCTCTTTCAGACCGGCACAGTCTTTGAACGCCGAGATTCCCAGGTCCGTAACGGAATCGGGGATCGTCAGGGATGCAAGGGAGGTACAGCCTTCGAATGCGGATTCTCCGACCGATGCGACGGTGCTCGGAATGGACACGGACGAAAGGGAAGTACAGTGGTCGAACGCACCGTTTCCGATGGAGGTTATGCCGTCGGATATGATGACGGTGAGAGCAGCTTCGGTAAGTTTCCACGGTGTGGACCGGAACTTATCCGCATCGTAGGAATACCAGTCTCCGTCCCCTGCGGTGAAGGCTATCCTTTCGATGCTGACACAGCCTTCGAAGGCAGGATCCGTGCTGGAACCCACCGTGTCGAGACTTATGGGCACCGTAAGTTCCTTCAGACCGGCACAGCCTTTGAACGACGAGTCGCCCAGTTTCGTAACGGACTCGGGAATTGTCAGGGATGCAAGGGAGGTACAGCCTTCGAATGCCGAGGTTCCGATCGATTGGAGAGACTTGCAAAGGTTCAGCGAAGAAAGCGAGGCACAGTTGTAGAATGCGGAGAACCCGATAGATTCGAGGGAATCTCCGAGATCGATGGAAACCAGCGAAGTGCAGCCGCAGAACGTGCAGTCCCCGATATTCGTGACCGAACCGGGCAAGCTCACAGATACGAGAGCGACGTCATTGTAGAATGCATAGTTTCCGACCGATTTCACGCCGTCGGATATGACGATGTTCTTCAGAACCGACCTGCTTAGTTGCCACGGCGTGTAATCACTGTAGGATCTCTCGTAATCGTACCAGTCCCCTGTTCCTGCGGTGAAGGTTATCATTTCGATATTGGTGCACCCGGAGAATATCGGCGAGGCCTCAGATCCGACAGCATCGACACTCGCAGGTATTGTAAGATCTTTCAGGCCGGAGCAACCGTAGAACGCTCCCTTCCCGATAGTTTCGATGGCGTCGGGGATGTTCGCCGCAGATAATGCGGTACAGTTTGCAAACGCACTGTTACCGATCTCGGTGACGGTACTCGGAATGGCGATCGATCCGAGGGCGGTACAGTTTGCAAACGCAAGGGCACCGATCGTTTCGACAGACTTCGGCAGGATCAGGGATCCGAGGGCGGTACAGTTGTAGAACGTATAGTCCCCGATCGATGTGATCGAGTCGCCGAGGGATACGGACCTGAGGGCGGTACAGTTGTAGAACACGCAATCGCCCATCGAACTTACGGAATCTAAGGCCAGAGATTGGAGCGCGACACAGTTGTAGAACACATCGCTTTCGAGTTTTGTGACAGAGCCCAGGGATATGGATCTGAGGGCAACACAATTGTTGAATGCATCGCCGCCGATGGTCGTCACGGAGTCGGGAACGGTCACGGAGGTGAGTTTTACGCATCCGTTAAACGCACTGAATCCGACGGAGGTTATGCCGTCGGATATGGTGGCGGTGACCAGATTCTCTCTGCTCAGATACCAGGGCGTGTAGGCGTAGGAAGATTCATAGGAATACCATTCTCCCGATCCGGTAAAGGTGATATTTTCGATATTGGTGCATCCGGAGAAGACGGGGCGGTCGTTGGCTCCGGCACAGTCGAGGGTAACCGGGACGGAGAGGTTTTTCAGACCGGTGCAGTCTTTGAATGCCCAGTTTCCGGCGGATTTGACGGATGCGGGAACGGTCATGGATCCGAGGGAAGTACAGCCTTCGAACGCGGATTCGCCGATCGATGTGACCTTGCTTGGAATGGTCACGGATCCGAGGGAAGTACAGTTGTCGAAAGCGTGGTCCCCGATGGATGCGATGAGTTCTCCGAGAGACACCTCGGTCAGTTTGGAACAGTCTTTGAACGCATAGGCTCCGATAGAGGTCACGCCATCGGATATCGCAACCTTGAGGGCGGCTTCGGTGATCAGCCATGGGGTGTACCTGTAGTACGACGCCTGGGACTCGTCCGTACCATACGGATACCAGTTTCCGTTCCCTGCGGTGAAGGTGATCTTATCGATATTGATGCAGCCTTCGAACGCCGGATGCTCGTTTGATACCACGGTGTCGAGGCTTATCGGAATGGTCAACTCTTTCAGTTTCGCACAGTCTTTGAACACAGAACTTCCAAGTTTTGTGGCAGAGCCGGATATGGTCACGGAGGTGAGGGCAGTACAGCCTTCGAACGCGGAATTTCCGACCGATGCGATCTCGGTGCCAAGGGTAACTTCTGCCAGCGTGGTGCACCCGTTGAATGCGGACATTCCGAGAGATGTGACGGAATCGGGGAGGAATACGGCATCAAGTTCGATACAGCCTTCGAACGCATGGTCTCCGACGGATTTCACGCCGTCGGATATTTCGATCTCGTTCAGAACGGACCTGCTGAGCTGCCAGGGTGTGTAGCCGTAGTACGATCCCTCCGATTCGGAAGACTTGTATCCGTACCAATCTCCGGTCTTTCCTGCGGTGAAGATGATCTTTTCGATATCGGTGCACCCGGAGAAGATCGGCGAGGTATTCGAACCGACGGAATCGAGACTTACCGGTATCGAGAGAATTTTCAGGTTCTTGCAGTCTTTGAACGCTCCCTCTCCGATCTTTTCGACAGTGTCGGGAATGTTCATCGAAGTGAATGCACAGTTTGCAAACGCATAGTTTCCGATCGTTGTGACCGAATCGGGGATCTCGTACGAGCTGCCGGTTTTACCAAGGGGATACAGGACCAACACGGTCTCCTTGTCTTTGAACAGCACCCCGTCAATCGAGGTATAGCTGGTGTTCTCCCCACTGACAGTAAATCCGGAGAGACGTGCACAATTGAAGAATGCCAGATCTCCGATCGATCCGACGGATGCCCCGAGCAATACATCGGTGATGCTGGCACAATCGTAGAACGCCCTTTCTCCGACCGAGACGACATCATCGGAGATAACGATGGCAAGGTATGCATTGGTCATCTGCCAGGGCGTGTATCCGTAATAAGACGCCTGGGACTTGTCCGCGCCATACGGATACCATTCACCGTTACCTGCGGTGAAGATGATCTTTTCGATACCGGTGCACCCGGAGAAGATCGGCGAGCTATTCGAACCGACGGAATCGAGACTTACCGGTATCGAGAGAACAGTCAGGTTCTTGCAGTCTTTGAATGCTCCCTCTCCGATCTTTTCGACGGTGTCGGGGATGGTCATCGAAGTCAATGCACAGTTTGCAAACGCGTAGTTTCCGATCGATCTGACGTAGGCGGGAATCTCATATGAGCTATCGGTTTTGCCCACTGGGTATAAGGCCAGTATCGATCCATCTTTGAACAATACGCCATTATCTGCGGAATAGTAGGTATTTTCAGCGTCAACTGTGAATTCGGCGAGTTTGGTACAATTGACGAACGCACGGTTTCCGATCGATCCGACGGATGCCCCGAGACCTACCGAAGTAAGATTGACACAGTTTTCGAACGCGGAACTTTCGATCGTTTCGACCTTGCCCGGGATGACGATGGAATCGAGAGCGGTACAGCCTTCGAATGCCGAGGCCCCGATCGATGTGATGCAGGTGCCGAGGTCGATATCATTGAGGTTGGTACAGTTGTAGAAAGCTCTGCTTCCTACGGAGTCCACGGTATCGGAGAGAACAACAGTCAGTTTGGTGTTGGTGATCTGCCAGGGGGTATATTTGTAGCAGGATTCCTGGGTGTCGTCCGATCCGTACCGGTACCATTCTCCGGATCCGGTAAACGTGATCTTATAGATCTTGGCACAGCCTCCGAAGACGGGATCTTCGTTGGAAACGACGGTATCGAGGCTTACGGGAACGGTGAGTTCCTTCAGACCGATACAGTTCTTGAACGCGGAATATCCCAGATCCGTAACCGATGCGGGGATCACCAGGGATGCAAGGGAGGTACAGCCTTCGAATGCCGAGGCCCCGATCGAGAGTGGCTGGGTGCCGAGGTCGATATATGCTAGTTTGGTACATCCGTTGAATGCGAAGGCTCCTATCGATCCGATGGTGCCGCCGAGATCGATCGACTCGAGCGAAGTACATCCGTTGAATGAGTTGATCCCGATCCTTGTGACAGATTCGGGCAAGCTCACGGATTGCAGTGCGGTGTAGTTGAAGAATGCGCTGTCTCCGACCGATTTCACGCCGTCGGATATTTCGACCTCGTTCAGAACGGACTTGCTGAGCTGCCAGGGGGTGTAACCGTAGTAAGATCCCGCAGATTCGGAAGAAGAATAATCGTACCATTCTCCGGTTCCTGCAGTGAATGTTATCTTTTCGATGCTGAAACATCCTCTGAAGATCGGTGAAACATTGGACCCGACAGAATCCAGACTCACGGGTATGGAGAGTTCCTTCAGGCCGGTACAGCCTTCGAATGCCCCGCCTCCGATGGCTGTGACCGTATCGGGAATGATCACCGATCCGAGGGAATTGCAGTTTGCAAACGCACAGCTTCCGAGGGTTTCGACGGATCCGGGGATCTCGATACTTCCGAGGAAGATACAGTTTGCAAACGCAAAGGTCCCGATCTTTTCGACGGAACCGCCGAGGGTCACGGATTCGAGACCGATACAGTTGTAGAATGCGTAATCTCCGATCGATCCGACCTCGTTGCCGAGGACCGCGGATCCAAGAGAAGTACAGTTGTAGAATGCGCCTTCTCCGATAGATTTTACGGAATCGCCGAGAACTATGGAAAGAAGAGACCTGCAATTTTTGAACGCCGACTCTCCGAGTTCGGTGACAGAACTGCCGAGGGTCACGGATTTGAGGGCAGTGCAGTTATAGAACGCGTACTCCCCGATCGATTGTACTTCGTCGGATACGCACACGGTGGTCAGAGCGGATTTGCTGAGATACCAGGGTGTGAAACTGTAGGAAGGCCCGTAGGGATACCATCCGCCCGACCCGACAAATGTCGCTTTTTCGATATTGACGCATCCTGAGAATGCAGGGTATTCATTGGACCCGACACAGTTGAGGCCGGCCGGTGCGGTGAGTTCGATCATGCCGGTGCAGCCTTTGAACGATGAGCCGCCAAGTTCCTCAACGGACACAGGTATCGTCAGGGAAGCAAGGGAGGTACAGCCTTCGAATGCCGAGGCTCCGATCGAGGTGATGCGGGTGCCGAGGTCGATGTCTGCCAGTTTGGTACAGTTGTAGAAAGCTCTGCTTCCTACGGAGTCCACGGTATCGGAGAGAACAAC
>CAVIXW010000111.1:0-6702 GCA_963646785.1 Acutalibacteraceae bacterium | reverse complement strand
GTTTTATTCAATTTTTTATCAGTAATTTTGTGAGTGCATTTATTATATTTAGTAACGTATTTGTCTTAATTAATTACAATTCTTATAAATCCATTAATTCCCCTAGATCGTCATCGTGCGGCACGGGCCGGTATCATTCGCTCGACGCCTGAAACACACAAATGAATAAATGCGATTTGTAAAACAGGATCAATCGTACATTAAAATCGATCTCGATTATCCCCGCACCTTGATTCGCCCCGATTGTTGCGCTGTGGGACGCCCTAATAACATTGAATTATCTGTACTGCAATTAATTATAGAATTTAAGTTATAACCTTAATTAATTGCAATAAGATAAAGAGCATTGAAAATCACGTGATGATGTACGATGCACCGTTAGAATCTTTAGAGACTGACTCGAAAGGAACTCCCTTGCTTAGAAGTTTCTGCATGATGACCGAACCGTGAAGGGCAACACCGGTGTTGAGGAATTGATGCTCGATGTATTCCTTCCCGTTATCTGTAATGTGGGGAGCAAATCCCAACGGGAGATGTTGGGTTTTGACCTGCATACCCATCACGACGCCGTTGGTGTCGAACAAAGGCCCGCCGGATTGGCCTGAAAGGCCCGGAGATGATGTTTCGAGCTGTTTGATGGTTATTTTGTCGTCGATATTGCACAGCATGCGACGGGTCAGTATTCCGTCGGACGGAAAAGGAACGAGAGTCCTGACGGCCTGTCCGAGATTGAAACTGTTGTTATTGCTGTCGAATTTCGGCTCGATCTCGGCAAACGGAAAACCGAGACGGCAAAGGCTGGTACCGATGCGCAGTTCGTCGGCATTACCGAAGACGGCCACATCCTGAATAAACTCCGGAGGAACATTTTCCAATTTGACCGCTGCCAGATCGGCATCCAGGAACAGGTGGATCTGGGATTCGCGAATTCTGTCGTAACCCCACCAAACGGAATGATTGGTGATCCATTTGGGGTCCATGGTCAGCGGGGGCGAATTCGAAGCCGCGGCAGCCTTATTCTTCTCTTCCACTTCTTTGATGTGTGCGCGGTCGTAATTGAATTTCTGCAATTGGGAGAAAACATGGGCCGCCGTAATGGCCCAACCGCTTTTACTGATGAAAAAATATGTTGCAACAGAAGAATGCAATGTTCCATCGACAGTACGGGTGGAAATCACGCAGGGGCGCGTGAATTTCATGGCTTTTTCGCAAGCATCTGCGAACATAGGGCGTAGATGGCTGTTCTCTTTAATATAATGAACCAAAGAAAAGAAAAAAAGGAAAGACGGGCAAATCGCCCGTCCGTTCATTCGGATAAAGCGTTGAATAGTTCGGGGTCGGCAGATACGTATTTGCCGATAACCGCGAGGATGTCGGGACGTTCCGAAAGCAAAGAAATAACAAGCGGGCTTTCGAGAGCGGCCTTGCCCGCATCGATGAATCTGTATGCGGCACGCTGTGCGGCCAGATTGCTCTTCAGGGTGGAAGCGATCTGTTCCTCCTCGAGGTCGGAACCCGCGAGGGTCGGAAGATAGAAATCGTTGTACAGACCGACGACACGTTCCGGCAGCGATTCGATCTCGTATAATTCGGCCTCGGGATCCATGGTGCCTTTGGTCAGAAATGTGGTCATTGCCTTGTATCCGGCAATATCCTTTTTCAGGAAATCCACGAGATCTTCGAAATTCTGAGCCTGCTGGGGGACCTCCGCGCATTGCTCGACGATATCGTCGATCTCTAATGATTTGCGACCGATCACCGAACGGATCAATCTTACCTGTGAATCAGCATCCATTTTCCCATCCATGAAAAACCATCCTTCCGTATAGTTCGTATCTTCATTACAATATAAAAACAATATCAATGGAGCATATGCCCAACAAGAAAACGGTTAATCCTATCTATCGTCAGTATACCTTGTTATGGGAAACAATGACCGGTTTTGCGTGACAGAACGGACATTCCCTCAGAAGGATCTCGTCACCGTTTTCATCGGCCCCGAAAATGGCCGGGCCGTCCACGGTATCGTCGGAATAGATATCTTTGCTTTTAACAAGGTCGAATAATTTTTTACAGCAGCAGGCCTCGATATCGACATCGGAGATCTCTAGATTGAGTATAGGTCTGGCATTGAGGTATTTGACACGCTCCTCATCGATCTCGTCCTCGATGCGGTCGGCATCTTCTGGTGAACCGGGATACTGGGCAGCGGCACAGAACGCCATCAGTTTCAGGGCCTGGTAAAGATCCTTTTTGACTCCGACGCCCTTCTCGTACATCAGTGCAAGGTGGTACACCGAGTTGGGGTCCATCTGGGCCGCGGTGCGGGAGATGAGTTCGTAAGCTTTCTGAGCGTCGACCGGAACTCCGTTACCGTTCAGATAAAGGATGCCGAGGTCCCGGACTGCGGGAAGATAGTCTTTATCGGCGGCGATCTGCATAAGTTCAGCACCTTTTTTACAATCCTGGGGAACTCCGTCTCCGAGGAGATAGGTCATTGCGGCGTGGTAGATGAACTCAGGGGATTTGCCCTCGATTTCCGACATATGCAGACATTATAGATTTCATTTAAGGTCTTTTGTGAAAACTGATTCCTTCAGAAACTCGGCCGCCTCCTTTATACCCGAATCGGCGGCCAGAGTCAACCATTTTCTGGCTTCGGGAATGTTCTGTTCGACACCGTCGCCCTCGGCATATGCGGCCCCGGTCAGGTACATCGAGGTGGGAATGCCCTGCGTGGCGGCAGCCAAGATCCATTGGAAACCCTTTTGGGGATCGCGTTCCAAACCGTCTCCGCCGGCGAAATACAGTAACGCAAGTCTTTCTGCACAGTACGGATCTTGATGTTCCGCCCCCCGATGATAGTACTCCACTGCTTTTGTCAGATCTTTGGGTACGCCGATACCCGTCTCGTAACAATGCCCGACCTGCATCATCGCCTGGGGATTGTCATGGTCGGCAGAGTATTTGTAGAGGGAAAATGCCCTTTTGTAATCTTTTTCGACCCCGAGACCGTGTTCGTAGATCATGCCCAATTTTGTCCTAGCCAACAGATGACCTTTGCGTGCGGCGGCGGCCAGATCCTTATTGGCTTTTTCGTAATTTATGCCGACCCCAGCCCCGGTCATATACCTGGTCCCGCGGATATACAGTGCATCAGGAATTCCCGATTCGACGGCGGTATCGAGAAATTTATCGGCAGTGGAGGAATCCAAATCCAGGTAATCCCCGTTCAGATATAGGCCGACAAGTTCCGTCATGGCATCCGGGTTTCCGAGATCGGCTGACTTCCTGAGGTACTCGTATCCCTTTTCCTCGTCAAGTTCGACAGACATCCCGTACAGGTATGCGATTCCGAGAGCATACATGGCACCCGTATCGCCGCGATCTGCCTGATTCCTGACCTCCTCGATGGACATCTCTCTGCTTTCTCCGTCGTTCTCGCACACGAATTGTTTATCGGTCATTTTGTTTGAGGTCATTCTATCATCATAATTAGTTAAGCTTAATACGTTATTACATTATTTTTTATCAATCAGATTAACATGAATATTATTTATTCCAAATATTTTCTTTTAAGAATAATTTGAGTTCGCGGTCGACTTTTTTATTATCCGGGAACAGGTCCATCTGCCGTTTGAACTCGGCATCGTGATAGGAACGGCAATGGGGGCGGTAACCGACCCGAAGGTGGATGCATTCGTGATATACGACCTGATCCAGAAAGACCTCGGGCACCGAAGGGTCGTCGAATATCGCGGATATCACCACGATACGGAAGATATTCTGACAGTAACCGAGCCTCTTGGAACTTTTGACCCGGCTCCATGTGAAAACGGAATTCTGGATATCCGCAACCGACAGCAGGCCCATCCGCATCAGACGTTCCACGGAATCGAAGAGATTGCGGTATGTGCCCACATCGGTGCGGACAATACCTTTCATCCGCCTGATCACGACGGGGCGTTTGGATAAAACGAACTCTTCCGAAACGACGTAGTTCAAAAAAGTCTCTCCGAAATAGGTACCGGTCCTCGATTTCGGAAAAATAGATCTTTCGATATAATCGGATAGCACGTCCGAGGAAGCTTCGTTCAGAAGATCGGAGACATAGATCGTGTAACCTCCGGGGGTTTTCCTCCATCTTATCATGATATTGGAAGAAACTGCAAAGGAAGCTTCGATTTTCGAATTATGTCTTGCTCCGACAAACGCTGCTGCATCGGCAAGTTGGTTATCTCCGGCAGTCATAATCGGGCCTCAGTACCGCGTTCTTCTGTTTCTGCTTTTTGACCGGGTTCCGTTCGCAGAATACTCTGTTCCTCCCGAGATAATCTCTTCCTGTGTAGTACATCATGGTGGAAACCGTCGACGGAGTGGGGGTGAAGATCTGTATCTGCTCGGGATTGGTATGCAGTTCTTCCCGGACAAAATACGAGAGCTCCACCATATCGCGGTATGTGCAACCCGGGTGGGCCGCCATGAAATAGTAGGTGAGAAACTGTTTCTTGCCGTGGTCCCTGTTCATTTTGTCGAAATGATCTTTGAAGTCCAATAAAACATTAGGGCCCGGTTTTCCCATATTGACCAGAACATTGCGGGAAATATGTTCGGGAGCGATCTTCATCTGCCCGGAGATATGGTTGACGACCAATTCTTCAAGATATTCCGTTCCGCGGGCTTTATCGAATTCTATCATATCGTATCTGATTCCGGAGTTGACGAATACTTTTTTGACCCCGGGAACGGACCTTATCCTCCGAAGCAGTTCGATCTGGGGAGAATGATCGATACGAAGGGACATACAGGGTCTTGGGTAGAGGCATTTCTTGTCTTTGCAGGCCCCCGAGGTACATTTTTTGGTACATTCGATGCCGTACATATTGGCGGTAGGTCCTCCGACATCGTAGATGTATCCGTTGAATCCGGGTCTCGATGCGATCATTTCCGCTTCCCTGACGATGGAATCCGGCGTTCTGGAGACAACGGTGCGACCCTGATGGACGGCGATGGCACAGAACGAACACTCCCCGTAGCACCCGCGATGGGACGTGATGGAATTTTTGATGGTGTCCATTGCTTTCACGACCCCGTACTTTGCGTAGTACGGGTGTACGGCGTTCATATAATCGGACATATGGATACTGTCCAGCTCCCGGGAGGTCAGAAGCCGTTGTGGGGGATTCTGGACAAGATATCTGTCGCCGTGCTTTTGAAAAAGTCCCTTGGCCGTAAGGGGATCGTTGTTTTCATAGAACGTCCTGAACGCCCTACCGAACGGGGCGGGATCTTCGCAACATTCCTCGTATGAACAAAGTTCAAGGTATCCCTCCGGTGCGGTCTTGGATATGTATGAGATCCCCTTTATTTGATGCCAGTTCGATCCGTCGCGAAGACATTCTGCGAGTTCGAGATTGGAAAGTTCTGCCATACCATAGGTGATGAGATCCGCTTTCGCATCGAACAATATCGATCTGCGAAGGGAATCCGACCAAGCATCATAATGGACGATCCTCCGGAGACTGGCCTCTATTCCTCCTAAAACTATGGGTATTCCCTTCGAATATCTGCGGATAAGGTTGGAATAAACGATGCATGCCCGGTCGGGGCGCCGATCGTTGATGCCGCCTGGAGTAAAATCATCGTTTTTTCTGAATTTGCCGGTCGGCGTGTGATTGGCAACCATGGAATCCACGCAGCCCCCGCTGACCGACCAATACAGCAGCGGCGAACCGAGACGCATTATGTCGGTATCGGCACCTGTGTCCGGCTGGCAAATGATGCCGACCCGGAAACCGGCATCGATCAGGTAGTGGCCTATGACCGCAGAACCGTTGTATGCGGAGTCGATATACGTGTCTCCGGACACCAGGATGATGTCCAACGAATCCCAGCCCCTTGCGAGAACCTCTTCCTTAGTGGTCGGTATGAACATTTCTTCCTCGGACCAGATCGACACTCATGATGTAATCATTGCGGGTGATGCCGTTCCCGATCATCTGAAGGCATCTGTACTTGACGTGCATTCCTGCGCGGAGGTAGGCTTTGATGGCGCGTTCGTTGTAGTAATAAACGTTAAGATAAGCCTCGGAGCATCCGTGTTCCCGAGCGATATCGAACATTGCCAAAAGGGCCCTGTTACCCAGACCTTTTCCGCGGAATGCGGGTTCAAGGTAAAGTTTGTTGATGTAGAATTTTCCATCATCCTGAATATGCCAGGAATAGAGGCCGATGCGGGTTCCGGATTCTTCTATGAATCCGTATTTATAGCCTTTTTCCATATCCTTGGCGATTGCCGACGGATTCATCCAGGTAGCGAAAATGTATTCCGCAGCCTCCGGGCCTTCGACCATGATCGGGTCGAAGACCTCATGCCATATCGGATGCAGATAGGAATTGAGTGCCTCGGTATCGCCCGCGCCGCATTTCTCGAATTTCATCAGAGCAAGATAGAGGTCGATGATTAAATCCTTTCATTTCTTGTTGCTAGACTTTGGCTCAATTTCCTTTCCTGCCAGAATCGCAACGGACTTTGATTCTGAATTCGTTCCCGACGTACTTTCGACGAACATCTACGGTCCATTAGGTGCGTTTTTCCGTCCGTACGAGCCCCAGAACAAGTCTCTTGTGGCGACCCCAAACCCTACCACCGGCCTTCATAAACTCTTATCAAACTTACATGATAAGGCACCGTTCCGAGGC
>CAVIXW010000110.1:0-6725 GCA_963646785.1 Acutalibacteraceae bacterium | reverse complement strand
GGTTCGACTCCTGTTTAAAGTCTGTAATCCCACACTCGTTCTTATCTCATCCTGCGGCTTCGACATCAACCGACTTCAGTCGTTTCTACCCTAAACCCTGAAGAACCCAAAAGTTTCGGCATATGGTTGAAAAGATAATCCCGGTATTTTCTACCGGGATCGATTGGAGGTTGCGCAATGGCAATTTTAGTTTGATTTCTGACCGCCGAGAACACTGTTCGGTCTCGAACCGAGGATATCGGTTCCGGACCTGCTGTCCTCAAGATGGTTTGCAATGTCCGAGCGGATAGCATTTTTCGCATCGTTTATGGACGAAAGGATCTTATCCACTATCATATTGTTCATCAGCATCATTGCCTCGTCGAGGGTCCTGATATCTTCGACCGAGAGAATCTTCTCGTTCTCGCACCTTACGATGTCTTTGCATATGGCATGAAGTGCTCTGAAACCTTCGGCGGCCTTGACCGCCCTGTCGCTTTCGAAACCGAACGGCATCACGGTTACGGCTCCGACGTGGAGTCCCGCGCGGTCGCAAAGCTCGGCTACGACGGGTGCGGCACCCGAACCGGTGCCTCCGCCCATTCCCGCGACTATGAACGCGTAATCATACTTTCCGCGTACTGCCGAAAGAATCTCCGCGTCATGAATCTGAGCACATTTCTTTCCGAGTGCCGGGTCTCCGTTGGATCCCACTCCTTTGGTGACCTCTTTGCAGATGAACAGGCGCGTGTCGGCAACCGTTTCTTCCAGTGCCTTGCGGTCGGTATTGATGGCAATAGTCTCGACACGTCCCATCCTACCGTAGAGTTTCGAAACTATCCTGCATCCTGCCCCGCCGACACCGATGACCGCTATGCGCGGATCGCCGGATACAGCGAGATCCGATCCGAACCCGTTCGTTTGCATTTTCTTACACTCCTTTTTTCCAGACCTGCTGATCTTCTGGTTCCCATCCCTTCCGGTACGGCTGGTCTATCTTACATCATCCGTGACGACTGCTGTGCGGCCTTGAATGCCCTGGCCTTGGATTCCTCCACGACCTCTTTCGGAATGACATCGTTGTTGACAAGACCCGCAATGTATGCTGCCTTGTCACCGATTATTCCCTCGGCTTCCATGTTCTCCAGGGTCTGTATCACAATGGGATTGAGCGGTACGGTGATCGCGCCATTGGGATTCTCCGGAGCTTTACATGTTGATATGTATCCACGGATCGCGTCACGGACAAAGTCGCTCCTGTTCTCGATCATGTGCTCGCCCATAAAGTCCTCCATCAGTTGGATGACATCATTTGTGATGCGAACCGTGATCTTGACTCCTTCATCGACCATCGTCTATGACTCCTGTACAGTTTTTGACTGCAAGAGTAGGGAGGGGGTGGAAGTATATAAAATGTCTTATTTCTTCATACTTTGGAATACAATTTATTTTTCATGTAAGACAAGATATGGCAAAAATATCACAGATCCGCCGATCCGACAGGTATTGTGGAGGATCCCGCCTTCCGGCATAAGGCGTTCAACCAGACGACCCCGGAAGATCTGTCCTCTTCCTCCCAGATGTCCAGAATTTCAAAATCGGAGCTAACGAGGACGGAGCGGAGGTGTACCGGTTCCAGATCGGTATAGTATCTTCCGTCGGGGCGGAAACCTTCGAAGGCACCTTTTTTGAAGCATGTGAAGAACGCGCCGTTCCGTTTCAGGGATCTCCCGATCAGTCCGAAGACGTAAGACAACCTGTCAGACGGCAGATGGAGGAGGGAGCTGCAGGCCCAGACCCCGTCGAATTCATCTCTGTAACCGATGTCTTCGAACAACGTTCTGCGTACGACGAGACCGGTGTTCCTTTCGGCAATGGCGCACATCCTCGGCGAACCGTCGACAGCGGTAACTTCGAAACCCGCTCTCATGAATGCAAGGGAATCCCTTCCGGAACCGCATCCGAGGTCCAGTATGCTGCTTCCCGCAGGCAGGATGCGGGCGAACCTTTCCCTGAGGGGAGCAAGGTCCGTCACGAAGGTTTTTGCGGAGTACTCTTCCGCATTGTCGTCGTAGAAATCGAGGGTTCCCATCTTTTCACATTCTAATATATTATATCGGGGGAGGATATGGAGTCGCAATATATAGGTGACCAGATGGCACGCGATTACGCCGAGATGGAAGCAAAGTGGCAGAGAGCCTGGGCCGAGAACAGGTTGAACGAATCCGAAAGAGCGGACGGCAAACCGAAATTCATGATCATTTTTGCCTACCCCGGCATCACGGGATATCTCCACGTCGGACATCTGCGCGGTTACACCTATGCGGACGCTCTCGGACGCTATAAAAGGATGACCGGGTACAACGTTCTGTTCCCGGTCGGAACCCACGGTACCGGGAACGGATGCATCAGTCTCGCCAACAAGATTAAGAGACATGACGAGAAGACGGTCGATTATCTTCAGAGGAACGGCTGTCCCGCAGAGAAGATCGATTCCCTCACGGAACCCATGGACGTCGTCAACTTCTTCAACGACGTATATCAGAACGACTATTGGAAAAGGTTCGGATTTCTTGCGGACTGGCGGAGGTTCACCTGCACTCTCTATCCCGATTACGCCAAGTTCATCGAATGGCAGTTCACTAAACTCCGCGATGCCGGGCTTCTGATCCAGAAACCGTACTATGCGCCGTTCTGTCCCGAGCACGGTCCTGTCGCCGTCGATCCGTCCGAGACGGACATCTCCAAAGGGGGACTTGCCGAAACGCAGGAGTACACCCTGCTCAAGTTCTGGTGCGAATCCAAGAAATTCTATCTGGTTGCCGCCACCCTCAGGCCCGAGACCGTATACGGTCAGGTCTGTTTCTGGGCAAGGTACGACATCGATTACAGCATCGTCAGGAAGGCGGGCGAGACCTGGGTTGTCAGCCCCCAGTGCGCCGAGAAACTGAAACTGCAGTTCGACGGCGTGGAAGATGTCGGGACCATCCCGGGCAAAGAACTGATCGGACTGATGTGCAGGGCTCCGATGATCCACAAAGAGATCCCCGTCTTCCCCGCCGATTTCGTCGATCCGGCCATCGGTACCGGTCTCGTGACCTCGGTGCCTTCGGACGCGCCTTCGGACTGGGATGCGCTCGAAAAGGCCAAGGCAAATCCCGATCTGACCAGACTCTACCATATTCCCCAGGCCATCATCGATTCAGTCAATCCCGTCTCCATCATCTCCATCAAGGGATACGGAGACTTTCCGGCCGACGACATCATCGCGAGGATGAAGATCCGCGACATAAAGGACCCGGTAAAATCCGCGGAGGCGATGGAAGAAGCCAAGAAGACCATCTACAAGGACGGCTACCACATGGGCCGGATGAAGGATACCTGCGGGGACTTCTCCGGAATGAGGGTCGAAGAAGCCAAGGACAAGATGAAGCAGGCGATGATCGATGCGGGAGAAGCCGAACTGTTCAGGGACCTCACGCTCGAGGTCGTATGCAGGTGCGGGAAGCAGGTCCATATCAGAAGGATCGACGACCAGTGGTTCATCAACTATGCGGACGGGAAGCTCACCGAGACCGCCAAGACCCATGCGAAAAAAATGGACATCCATCCCCAGGAATACTACGAAAACGTCCAGGGCGTCCTCGACTGGTATCGCGAAAGGGCATGTGTCAGACTCGGCAACTGGCTGGGTACCAAGTTCCCGTTCGACAAGAAATGGACCATCGAGGCCATTTCCGATTCCACTCTGTACCCGGTCTACTATCTCGTTTCCCTGTACGCGAACAGCGGCCAGATCCGTCCCGAACAGATGATCCCCGAGTTCTTCGACTACGTCATGCTCGGAAAGGGCGAACCGGCCGAAGTGGCATCCAGGTCCGGCATTTCAGCCGAACTCCTCGACAAGATCAGAAAGGACGTTCTCTACTGGTATCCGCTCGACATCAACCTCGGCGGAAAGGAACACATGACCGTTCATTTTCCCGTTTTCCTGCTCAACCATGCGGCCATCCTGCCAGAGGAGATGAATCCCCGCGGACTGGTCGTCAACTGGTACGTCACGGGCAAGAACAAGGACAAGATCTCCAAATCGAAGGGAGGTGCGCAGCCGATCCCCGGGGCCGTCGCAAAGTACGGTGCGGATTCGATGAGGCTTTACTACGCCCATGTCGCCTCCATGTTCGTCGACGTGGAATGGGACGAGGACATTGTGTTCTCCTACAAGCAGAGGCTCGAAAAGATCATGTCCACCGTCGGGGACCTGGTCTCGGAAGAATCCGATGCCGCCCCCGCACACATCGATCTGTGGCTCAGGTCGAGGTTCAATTCCCATCTTGCGGAGATCCGCGCAGCTATGGAGAAATACGATCTCAGGCAGATGTGCACCGTCGTGTATTACGATATGTTCAACGACCTCCGTTGGTACGAGAGGCGCGGCGGAAACTGCCGCGAGACCGTGAAATGGGCGCTTCGCATATGGATCAACGCCATGATGCCCGTAACCCCCCATGTCGCGGAGGAACTATGGTCCGAGGCTGGCTTCGAGGGACTGGTGTCCGCCGTCCAGCTTCCGGAAGCGGGAGAGGTATCGGGTTCGGCCGAATACGGAGAGGTCTTCCTGCAGGCGGTGATCTCAGATGTCAACGAGATCCGCAAGATGGCGAAAGGAGACGTGTCCAAGGCCGTGATCTACACGACCCCCAAATGGAAGGTCGACGTGGTGAATATGGCGGCGGCGATGGATTCCGAAGGCAAGCTGGGAATCCCCGAACTGACCAAGGCCTGCATGGCCGACGAGTCCCTGAGGTCCAACGGCAAATCGGTGCCCGATTTTGCCAAGAAGGTAGCAATCGACATCAAGAGGGGCGGAACGCTCGTCAGGGCAGCCAGCTTCGACGAGGTCTCCTTCCTGGATTCCGCAAAGAGATTCATCGAAGAAGAGGTCGGTCTCGAAGTCTTTATCTATTCGGCAGACGATGAGGTAAGGTACGATCCCGCAGGCAAATCCAAGGTCGCCACTCCCGGACGTACCGCGATATTCCTGGAATGAGTTCTATGGCATCAAAGATCAGTTTCAGATTACGGCTCTTCGGGTCGAAAAGAACCTTTCTTTTTCCCGAAGGATGTACGTATTTTTCCCTCAGCCAGACCCTTGCGGGTATGTTCGATTGGGATCACGATGTCGATAGGTTCGTCATCGGGCCCCGGACGATATCTGACGGGTCCGACGGATCGGAAGATATGATCCGCACCGTTGTCGACGGATCCGTGTCCGACGGATATTTCACGTACAACGACTTCGTTTTCGATCTCGACATCAAAAAGTGCGACGAACAGGCCGAGTGCCCGGTCATACTTTCGAACGAAGGCCTCTTTCCGGTCGGAAACTGCACTTCCGAGGAGTGGAACGATATCCTCGTCGACCCGGATACGGATCCCGCAGACAGGGAGGAAATCGAGCATATCCAGAACGTCGACGAAACAAACGACCTTCTCCGTACGTTCTGGAGGTCCACGCCGATCATGAAAGGCAGGGTCAGCTTCCGCAACGGCATAATCATCGCACAGGTGATGATGATGGGAATCCGCGGGATCGGTTACGATCCTGTCGCAGACCGGGTACTTTATGGTCCCGAGCCTTCCGATGACCTGATCCCGATCCGTCCGTCGGATTCCGAGGAGCTCATAAAATACGCCTGTGATTTTGCAGACTCCAACGGGAGATCCGATGATGAATCCGTAAACGCTTTCATAAGGAGGAACTTCGAAAAATGGCTCGACCACATCGCCGTCCAGCCCACGGATCCGGCCTTCGATTGGGCCGATTCCAACGAACTTTATATGAGCAGCATGCTGTCCGAAGACGAGTTGGACGATATCGTAAAGCACAGCACGGAGTTTTTCAACGATATTCCGCTGTCCGATGACGATATCGGATGGTTCGAGGATTCATCGAACAACTCATAAACCACGAGCGGATTCGGGGAGTAGATATGTCTCTTCTTACCAACAGCCCCTCCGACAGGGTCATGGCATTCATCGATTACGCAAACGTTCGTTCCGTTCAGTTGGCTCCCGGCCATTATGTCGATCTCTACAGCCTCTGTCACGAACTGACGGGAGACCGCAAACTCGTTGCGGCATACGTGTTCGATGCGCGTCCCGACGACTCTTCGGCGAAATCCCATGACGATCTGTACACCAGGCTGCGCATGATCGGTTTCCGCGTGATCGCCAGAAATTCCTTCATTACCGCGAGTCAGGAGCAGAAGGAAGTGGATGTCGCCATGGCCTGCGAGATGGTCGTTCAGGCAATGAGGGATAATTACGACGTTGCCCTGGTCGTCAGCGGAGACCGGGATTTCGTACCTGCGATACAGCACGTTCAATCGGCGGGCAAGCGCGTCGAAGTGGCATCATTCAAGAATTCGTTCTCTTATGAAATGAAGAAGATGTGCGATTATTATTACGAATTGGATTCTTATCCGTTGTTCGCCGTAAATACCATCCTTCGTTCGGAGCAGGATGAAAACGACGATTCGGAGGAGGTGTCGGATGTCGAATCTTCTTGAATTGCAAAAGCTGGGAATTCTTTCCGGAGAGATCAATGAAAACGACCTCATCGCATTCGAAAAGGACAATGTCATCCTTACCTTCACCAAGACGGGTCCCGTGGCCGAATCCGAATATAAGGGAAAACCCGTCCTTTCCATTTCCGCCGAGATCAACTGTCCCGGAACCTGGAT
>CAVIXW010000109.1:0-6839 GCA_963646785.1 Acutalibacteraceae bacterium | reverse complement strand
GTGGCCTCCCTGACGGGAGTCTCCCCTCCGTACACTGGGACGGTTCCGTAGGGGACCTTGGTCTCCCAGAGGATCCGGTCGCCGTTCCTGAACGTAACGGTATACTCGTTGACGGTTTGGCCGAAGACAGCATTGTAGACGGTATTTCCGGTGACGGCGGCGAATTCGCGGTCCCACCCGCTGAATGCGTAGGTGAACTGTGCCGTGGCTTCCTTGGATGGGGCCTGTCCGGTGTAAGCGGGGGTTTCTCCGTAACGGACCGTCGACGTCTGAAGGACCGTATCGCCGTTCCTGAATTCGACGGTAAAGTAGCTCGGTTTTGTTTCAAAGTGGATTTTATCCTTATCGCACCCGTCGAAAGCGTTTTCGCCGATCTCGGTGGACTCCCACATGGTTACGCTGGTAAGGGACAGACAGTTCGAAAAAACCTGGTATCCGAGACGGGAGAGGGATTTTCCAATCACAGCGGAGTTGAGAGAAGAACAGTAAGAAAATGCTCTGTCCCCCAGGAAAATAACGGAATCGGGAACGGTGACGGCGGTCAGGGCGTAACAGTGGCCGAACGCAGCAACGTCGATGGTCGTTACGGAATATCCCAGTTCAACGGACTTCAGGCCCAGGCATAGATCGAATGCCTGTGGTCCGATGGATGTCACGGAGTCGGGAATGCTGACCGAACGAAGGGACAGACACCCTTGGAAGGCACTTTCTTCGATGGATCCGAGGGAGAAGCCCGTAAAATTGATTACGTGCAGAGGAAAGCACTTATAGAACGCGTACGGACCGATCTTGTCGATACCGTCGCTTATGTTCACGGTCAGGTCGGCGTCGGTGAGGTTCCAGGGAGCATATCTGTAATATGATCCCTCGGAAGAGCTGAAACCGTACTGATACCATTCGCCGCTTCCCTTGATGAAGGTGATGTGGGCAATATTGGTACAATCTGCAAAGATGGGGGAATAGCTGTCGCCGACAGCATTGAAACTGATCGGAATGGTCAGGGAGGTGAGGCTGGTGCAGTTGCAGAACACATCGTCCGCGAACGTTACGTCGCTGCAGCGGATGGTCAGGGAGGTGAGGCTGGTACAGTCTTCGAATGCACAGGTTCCGATCTCGGTGACCGACTCGGGAACGGTCAGGGAGGTCAGCCCGTCGCATTTGTAAAACGCATCATCGCCGATGCTCGTAAGGGAATCCGGAAGGACCAGGGATTTGAGGGATGTGCACCGGGTGAATGCATAGTCTCCGATTGTTTCGAGAGTGCCCGGAAGTTCTATCGAGGAGAGAGCGTAACATTCGTCGAATGCGGACGCTCCGATCTCGGTGATCGGTCCCCCGAAGATCACCGAGGCGAGATCGTAACACTTACAAAACGAATAGTCGGCAATATATGTGACCGACCTGCCGACGTACAGTTCTGCAAGGGCCCCGCAGCCGGCAAACGAATACTCTCCGATCTCGGTGACCGAATCCGGAATGGTGATGGAAGTGATACCGCAACAGTTCTCGAATGCGTAGTCTCCGATCTCGGTGACCGAATCCGGAATGGTGATGGAAGTGATACCGGAACAGTTCTGGAATACCCTGTCTTCGATCGCGGTGACCGAATCCGGAATGATGAAGGAGGCGATTCCGGAACAGTTCTGGAATGCACTGTATCCGATGGATTCGACAGAGTTTCCAATCGTCAGTACGGAAAGTTCCGAACATTCGGCAAACGCACTGATTCCGATCTTTGTTACGAAATCGGGAAGCTTCACCGAACCAAGGGAGGTGCATCCTTTGAACGCGTAATCTTCGACGGACTTAAGGGACGTACCTTCGAAATTGATCTCGTGCAGGGAGATACAATTATAGAACGCAAACGGACCGATCCTGCCCACGCCGTCGGATATATTTACGGTCAAATCGGCTGATGTAAGATACCACGGAGTGTTTAGATAATATAATCCGCGGTCCGTGTCGCGACTGTATGTATACCAGTCTCCGGAACCGGGCGTGAATGTAATTTCGGCAATTTTGGTACAGCCGGAAAATGCCGGCTGATCGTTGGAACAGACGATGTCGAGGCTGGCCGGAACGGATATCTCCTTCAGCCCGCTGCAACAGGCAAATGCGCCTGCTCCGAGACAGGTGGTCGAATCGGGAATGACAACGGAGGTAATGCTGGTACAATTGTTGAATGCATAATCGCCGATGGATACGACAGATGCACCGATCTTCAGAGAATTCATTGAACTGCAGAAGTAGAATGCGGATTCTCCGATCTCGGTGACGGAATCGGGAATGACCACGGAAGTAAGGCCGGTACAATAGTTGAATGCATAATCGCCGATGGATACGACAGATGCGCCGATCTTCAGAGAATTCATTGAACTGCAGAAGTAGAATGCGGACTCTCCGATCTCGGTGACGGAATCGGGAATGACCACGGAGGTCAGAGAATAGCAGAAAGCGAACGCACCTCCGCCGACGGCCTTAACGGAATTACCCAGCTCGACGGACTTAAGACTCGTGCATAGATCGAATGCCTGTGCCCCGATGGATGTTACGGAATCCGGAATGCTGACCGAAGCAAGGGACGTACACCATTCGAAGGCACCTTCTTCGATGGACTTGAGAGAAGTTCCCGAAAATTCAATCCCGTGCAGAGAAGTACAGTTATAAAACGCATAAGAACCGACCTTGTCTATGTCGTCGCTTATGTGCACGGTCAGATCGGCGCCGGTAAGGTTCCAGGGAGCATATTTGTAATATGATTCCTCGGAAGAGCTGAAACTGTACTGATACCATTCGCCGCTTCCCTCGGTGAAGGTGATACTGGCGATCTTGGTACAGCCGGAAAAGATGGGAGAGCTGTTGGATCCGACGGCGTTGAAACTGATCGGAATGGTCAGATTTGTCAGGTTTGTGCAGTTTTCGAAGACATTACCATCGATCTTTACGTCACTGCAGCGGATGATCGCGGAGACAAGACCGGAACAGTCCTTGAATGCACCGGCCCCTATCGAGGTAACGGATTCTTCGACCACGACGGTTTTAATCTTATCCTTTATACCGTTCCAGGGGTAATCCTGAACGGGCATGTCCCCGATACAGCCGATCGTCAGTTTACCGGTACCCTCGTCGAAACCCCACCAATCTTCGGAGCTGTCGGCAGCCGTCGAGTTCCCATCGGAAGAGTTCGTATATACATCGCCTTCGCCGGTTTCGACATCCTGTGCGGCAGATCCGTCCGTTTCCGCGCAGAGCACGAACATGACCGCCATGGCGGAAACGAGAACCGCAAGTATTACCAAGACTGATTTGTACTTCGATGATACATTGATATCGACTTTGCTGTACATCTGATCCCCGTAGTTTGCGACAACCGCAATAAATTGGAATTGGTTTAACAAAAGAGTATAAATCGGTTGTGTAGACGTTAAATAGACTGTTCTGTAAAAGGATTGAGTTTACGGCATACATAACTTTCCGAACAATCGTGCCATCGGTTTTCGGGCCTCTGAAATTCGCAAGAGCCAGTAGAGGAACGGAGCGTTTACGCCATCACCTCCCCGCATAATTCGGTTACGTTACCCCTATCGGGAAAATTATGATGGACCAGCGTTGGGATTTTATCCGATAAGGGGATGGACGGTCATGCGCACTTCGACCGTTCATTTGGAGAAGGCCTTGGCGGAGTTCAACTCCAAGGTTGACGATCTTTCACGCAGAGAGGATTCGATCGAAATGCTTGATGCGCTTATCAACCGCGGCGCGGTACTTTCCATGCTGGATTACGTAACCTCCGCCAAAGAGGATTTCGATGATGCGGTCCTGCTCATGGACAGACTCGCCGGGAAGGGTGTCGCGATCGATGCTGGTTATTATGTCAGAGCGTATGTTTCCCGTGCCGAACTGTATCCCGAAGACGAGGAGGAGAACGCCCTCGCGGATTACCAGAAAGCCATCGGCCACCTCGCCGATCTCCGCCCCGGTTCCAAGTACTATGATAAAAAGAACATCGCGGAGATATGTTCGATATCCACCCAATCCATCGGGGATCTCGAACGGCTGTCTCTGGCCCGCCCGTTCATCGACAAAGGTCTCGAAATGACCTCCGGCGAGGATTCGTCTTTTTTCAAAAACATCCGCCTGGGTCTGCTCAACTATTCGGGATATGCGTCTCTTCTCGAGTCCGATCATAAAACGGCATCCGAAATTTTTTCGGAATCCTGCAAGCTCGCCGCCGAACTGTATGCCGGCTCCGAACTCGAAGATCCGGAGGACCTTGTGTTTGCGTTTGCTTCGAAGGCCGATGCCGACAGAGAGCTGCTGGGCATCGACATATATCTCTCGGAAATGGAGAATACTCTGTCGATGATCGACGAACTTGTCGCGGACGGGGTCGGAATAGACCAGGAGATCGTCTCCACGCTTCACGGAGAGATCGCCAAAGCGTATATGGAGAAGGGGAACATCGCCGTTGCCGAGAAACATCTGCTACGGAGGGTCTCCCTGGACCTGGACGGTTCCGACCGGTATATCAGGGAAAACACACAGGACCGAATCACTCGTTCCTGAGTTCCTGATAGTTCTTCAGCATCTCGGCGGCTTCGGAACACCCGGCCTCCGATGCTTTTCTGAACCATCTGACGGCTTCGTGCTCGTTGTGGTCGGTACCTTTTCCGTCACCGTACATGAGGCCCAGAGCGTACATTGCCTGCGCATAGCCGTTCTTGGCGGCGAGCGTGTACCACCTGATGGCATTCTGATAATCGACCTCGGTACCGACGCCTTCCTCGTAACATACCCCGAGATTGTACTGTGCCAGGATGTTTCCTTTGTCACCCGCTTTCAGGAACCAATGGAATGCGGAGGAATCGGATCTGGCCACGCCCTGCCCCAGCGAATACATGGAACCGAGCGTGTACATTGCTTTGGGATAGCCGGAATTCGCCGAAGCCTGGATAAGACTTACGGCATAATCGTCGTTCCTTTTCACCCCTTCGCCGAGATGGTATGCCAGACCTATATTGTATTGGGCTTTGAAATTTCCCTGTGCGGAGGATCTGTCCCACCAGGTCATGGCCTTCGCGAAATTCACGGAAGTACCGAGCCCGTCATGATACATATTGCCCAGGGCGTACTGCCCTTCGGCATTGCCTGCCTCCGCGGACCTCAGGAACAGTTTGAAGGCGCTTTTGTATTCCCCGCGGGAATAGGCTTTGGACCCGTCCGAATAATCCCGATTCCCGTCGGCCTTGGCTTTACCCGATCCGAACATGGGTGTGCATCTCCGTAACGTGTTTATTGATTTCCGTTCCCATCGATAAGGATTAATGGAAAATCGGGGTTGATGTACGTATGTCAGACCAATCCGGTGAAAATTCGATCGTCGTACGTTCTACCCTCGGCATCTTCGTTCTGGGTACGGAAGGCGAAAATGTCTTCGCGGGGGCGGCCAACGGATATTTTCTCAGATTGGATCTATCCCCGGATAACAGTATCCGGCGGTTTTCCGCCGTACTGAAAAAAGAAGAGATCCTTACGGATGCGGACGGGAAAACATTATCTGGCGAATTCGTGTCGTTAAGCGGACTGACCCCGTATATCGCATCATGGATCGATGAGGTCTGCTGCGAAAATATCGAAGCCTATGCCGACGATGCGAGATACTTCCAATCGTCCGACGGACAAATCGCCTATTGGGCGTATAACACCCATTTGGACACTACGCCGGTCGTCTTCGTTCACGGCGGCCCGGGCGGAGACAGCAACCCCGTCAAAGCACGCCGTCTCCGTCTTCTTAATCCCGTCTATCTTTTCGACCAGATGGGCTGCGGACTGTCCGACCCCATCAAAGATTACGACTCCTGGGATATACGGGATTATATCAGAGAAATGAAAGAATTCGTCGATCACATTCCCGCAGAGAAGGTCATCGTCATCGGTGCTTCCTGGGGTTCCGGACTCTCGGTCTCCTATGCCGCGGCGACCGATTGCGAAAAGATCGCGGCGATGGTCCTGCCCTCGCCGTTTCTCAGCTCGGAACTGTGGACCCGGGATATGTGGCAGAATCTGGAAACGATGGGCAGGGATAAGATCGAGATCGTCAGAAAAGCCATCGATCGGAACGATTTCGGTCCCGAGTTCGTGGAAGTGCTGGGGGAATATAATTCGAAGTTCCTTTTCAACCGCTCGGTTTTCCGCGAATACGCTTTTGCATCCGCCAGAGAAGAACCCAACGAAACGTTTCGCAGACTGAACGGACCCAACGACATGGCCACTACCGGTAAGCTGAAGGGCTTCGATATCACGCCGGCACTCGGAAAGCTGAACGTCCCCGTATTGTTCATGTGTTCCGATTCCGACGAAGTCACCGTTCCCCGTATCGTCGAATATCACGACAGGGTCAGAGGCTCCCGCCTTTCGGTCGTCCCTAACGCGGGTCACGCCCTGGCACTGGAGCAGTTCGAACTTTACCGCGACTCCATAATCGCATTCCTGAGCGAACTGGGTCTTTGAAACGGATCCCGAAAAAATAAAAAATCCCGGGAAAATCCCGGGTTAAAGTTTCAGGCGATATAGATCTCCAACGTGGTATTGACGGATTTTCCGTTCATCGCCCCGGACTGCATGAAGATATATCCGTGGTATGTGAAGATGACATAGTCCTCGTAGATTATATCCGTTATATCTCCGGAGATCGGATCTTCTCCCCTGACGGTCCCGTTAAGGGTGTACATATTGGTGGCGATATTTCCGAATCTTTCGGCGGATTTCTCGGCGACATCCTTGTAGGTTTTCTCATTGTACTTGGTGAAGTGACTGGCGTAGAAACCGGAGACCTTCTC
>CAVIXW010000108.1:0-6899 GCA_963646785.1 Acutalibacteraceae bacterium | reverse complement strand
AAACGTTTAAGCAATGTTTGAATGCACAAGCGAGATTTTAATTGGGCGGTCTTTTGATCTGTTCTCTGAGTGTACGGATAGTTAGCTTTGTCTCGGATCGGAATCTTGTCCGCAGCCGATATTCGCTCTGACTTTTGGGGGCCTGGCCTGCCGATTTGTGTTCGGGTTTGAGAATACTTAATATCGCACAAAGTTCTTGCTTCATTATGCTTCAGTGCAAGAAACTGCAGTACTATGCCAAACAGAACGGTATCGAGGACTATCGCAAAGTCGTATTGACCGACGAGGACTGCAAATTCATCTGCGACTCGGTAGGTGTCAGATCGGTTTCTTCGTGCAGTGTCGAACAGAGGTTGGATATATTGATCTCCCGCATCATGGATGATCCCGGATTCATGGCGGCCCACAGATCCCCCGATGTCTCGGAGGACCTTTTCCTCATAAGGTGCGGTGATTATGCCGCGACGGAGATCTTCAAAGCGTACGCCGACAAACATAATCTAAAACACGGTTCTCAGAGCGACGGGTCGTCATGAGCGGCCTGTTGTTCGTTATCCTCGGGGGGTTTTTCGAACCCGCCTGGGTCATGGCCCTTGAAAAGGCCGGAAAGACCGACGGGAATCGGAAATTGCTTTGGTACGCCGCATTTCTGGTTTTCACGGTGTTCAGTCTGTTGTTCCTTTCCCTCGGTATGCGTACCCTGAGCCTCGGTATAGCTTATGCCGTTTGGACCGCCATCGGCGCCATAGTGACCATCCTGCTGAGCAGGCTGTTTTTCAAAGAGGAACTTAACTTAGGTAAGATCGTTACCATCACGATGATCCTGGTCGGCATCTCGGGACTCGAATTGTGCGGAGGGTCCGCATGAATCCCTGGATATACGTCGTGTTCGGAGGATTCTTCGAGATGGTATGGGCCACCGCGATGATGAAATCCGACGGATTCACCGTTCTCTCCTGGGTTCTGGTGACGATGGTCTTCTGCCTGGTGAGCGTCTATTTCCTGTACCGGGGAATGAAGTACCTCCCGACAGGGGCCTGCTATGCGGTCTGGACCGGGTGCGGGACCGTTTTGTCCACCTTATCGGGAGTAATCCTTTTCGGAGATGTCCTGAGCGGTATCGAAGTGTTCTTCCTGGCCGTTCTGATTGGCGGAATCCTGCTTCTCCAATACTTCGATAACGGTGCCGAAAAGGCAAAGGTATGATCACTGCTTCCAGTAATCTATACCTGCCTGGCACATTGCGATCACGTTCTCGTCCGGAGAAGAGATCGGTGTTTCGCAACCGGGTGCGAGGATGAGTCCTCCCTCGGATCCGCAAGCCTCGATTATGCGGAACGACTCCTTCTTGATAGAGGCAGGATCACCGTTCATGATGTATTTCACGGGGTCGATGTTGCCCATAAGCGGAACGGATCTTCCGGCCACTTCTCTGGCGACAGCGGGGTCTACGGCATGATCGAAACTGAAACAGTCCGCACCGGTGTCCGGGATGAGCGGGATAAGTTCTTTGGTGTTGCCGCATACGTGCAGGAACGAGAGGATATCGCCGTATGCTTTCTTGACAGAATGTATCGCCGACGAAGATCCCGATAATGCGAGGGGGAACATGTCGGGAGAGATGAGGTCCTCGGACGAGGTGGGGTCGGCCATCCACATCACGGATGCGCCCGCATCGATCTGGGCGATTTCCTGCTCGGCTACGAAGTCGGCGCATTTCCCTATGAGCTTCTTTACAGCCTCGTCTTCTCCCATCATGACCGAGAAGATAAGGTCTTCAGTACCCAGAATATATCCTGCGGTGGATATCGGGCCCCAGGAGAGGCCGCAGATGTGAAGGTCTTCCGGGAGAGTATCCGATGTGGCGGACAGTGCCTGAAGGATGCATTTGTCGAAGTGGGGGCATTCGCTCACGTTTTTCGGATCGAAGAACGCAATATCGTCGACTTCGGAGAGATCGGAAATGAACGTGTTGCGGACCCTCCCGTAATCGTCATCCGGCATGGAGACATCCATGCCCAGGTCGATGAACGGTATCTGCGAGTCGACGATCGGTTTTACGAAATCGGATCCGGTTTTGAGAGCGTAATCGATCGACAGCTTGGCCGAAACCGCAGGTTCGTATCTGGCGTCCTTCACCAGCACTCCCGCGCTGCGGGCAGCGGTGACGATGGCGAAATTGTTGACCGGCGTTCTTTTCGTCTTTTCGAAGTTCAGGGCGGCATCGATGGTGTCCCTGTGTCCTGCATCTTTCATGTTATCGACCGGGAATAATGCTCGAAGTTTATGATGCTATGCAGGTTCAGTCCGCCAGTTTTTCGGTATAGATGATGTTCCTGATCCCTTCGGTGAACTGTGCGGGCGTGAGTTTGCCCCCGACGTCGCGGGTTGTACGTCCGGTGCGGTACATCTCGCACACCGCATTACGGATGAGGTCGTAGTCCCCTTTTCTCCCCAGGGCCCTGAGCATCACGGCAACCGAAAGTATGGCGGAAGTGGGGTTTTTGACGCGCTCGCGGGTTTCGCAGGAGAGAGGAGGCGTTGACAGGAAAAGTCCGAAATTCTTGCTGAGGAATGCATGGGGCATCAGACCTCCGTTACCGATGATCCCGGCCCCGAATCCGCAGATCTGTGATGCGAATTCCGTACCGCAGAGGATGATATCGATAGATTCCGGATCATATGCCAGATGATAGGATATCTCCGAAGGGTCGCGCACCACGGAGACATATGATGCCGTATCGAAGGCATCCTGAAAGGTCTTTTTTATGATCCGGTTCCTGGTGGGAAAATATCTGTTGTCCTCGGAGAACCAGATTTTTTTCGCATTCCTGATCCCGGACAGGCGGCGGGCGATACCGAATAGGTCGGCAATGGCATCAGCGTTGGTATAGAAACTCGACGTGGTTCCGTCGAGGTCTTCGGTTTCTTGAATGTCCAGAAGGTCGGAGAATGTGGGACTGATGATCCCTACGTCCATATTGGTTTTGTCCGGGGACGCATCAAGCGGAAATATCTCCCTGTACTCGGCAAGAAGCCCCATCTGCATCTTCACGACGTCCAACGGATTCCTTTCCCCGATCCCGCTCATATCGACCGGACCGGATATTGCGGCACAGCATTCGCTGAGCATATCCAAGGTTTCGGGCGGGAGCGCATAGGAGGTGTTCCTGTACGCGTCCGCACCTATCCTCCCGTGAAGGATCTCGAGGTCCGGAGCCGTTGCTTTCAGGATCTCCTCGGCAGCCCCTATTATGCGGGGACCTTCATCGTCACCGTATGCGACCAGGACCTTCTGGGTCATTCTCAAAGCCTGTTTACGACGCCTGCATAGATAAGAGGCAGGGTGATGGTCGCATCGCCTTCGACGGTCATCTTCTTGGCGTTGCTCTTGACCTTGCCCCAGGAGACAGCTTCCCTGATCTGCGCACCGGAGAGGGAACCGTCGTACTCCATGGCGGTGGTCAGGTATATGCAGTAATCGAGACCGCCCCTGAACTGGTTCCACCAGATGACGTGGTGTTTGGAAATCCCTCCGCCGATGATGATCGCACCGGTATATTTCGCATCGTTGGTCATTTCGCTGAGCATCTGTTCGTCGGCGAAGAGGTCGATCCTGAGCTTCCTGTGGGTCTGGTAGTACATCCACAGCTGACATCCGAAGGAACCGTCGGTGATACCCGGGACGACGATGGGGATTTTGTTCACGTGCGCCCAGTAAAGAAGGGAGTCCTCGTGACCTTTGACCTTGGCGATCTTCTCGCCGACCTTATCGATGATCTCGTGGGTCGAAAGGGACTGGGTCTCTGCGAAGATCTCGTCGAACATGGGGAGGAGGTTATCCTCAAGGACGACACCGTAGCAGTCGTCGGGGACAAGGACGTTTCCGAGTCTGGACACATCGTGGTCCCGGAGGAGTTTGTCGTCCATCATGAAGTCGCCCTTGTAATATGCGGCATAGAGCCTGGAAAGGTCGTGATCGAGACATCCGCAGGTGGTGATGATGACATCCACCATGTGGTTTTTGACCATATCTACGATAACTCCGCGGGTTCCGGTGGCCATGATGCAGGCTGGGAAGGAGAGAATCTTGAGAACGCCGTCTTTTTTGACCATCTTCTCCACAATGTCCGTGGCATCTGCGAGTTTTTGGGCGGTAAATCCGCCTGCGGCCCCCATCTGGGAGAGCATGTCGTCCACAGTCATGTCTTTGGTGACCTTGATGTCCTTCACGGCTATCTTCTTGAATGATTTGCTTTTTGGATCTTCTTTTGATGCCATATTTTTCACTGGGACCAGAGATTGTTCGCCTGTTAATATATTTGGCCATTGACGGGCATCGATTTCGCGACGTAGCCGAATGTACGTGCGCAGAGGTCCGAGCAATAGATCTTCGCAAGGGATCAAACGACAAGACCCAGATATACGATCGGATCGCTGTATCCGACCCGACTTCGTTTGCTGAACCGCATTTTCGAAGGCCTGCATAATGCCGGTACGGCACCGTCGTTCCTGCCGCTCCGACCGCCAATGTGCGGCACTGCGATCCGACGAGAATACGATGCGCGCAGGGGTGCTGAGTACGTGCCGCAAACGGCACCGTCGTTCTTTCCGTTCGGCTTAATATTATAATAAGTGGCCTACGGTTTTTATATCAGTTACTACTACTGCGCATATCCAAGAGGTACCTTAAATGTACATGATAACTGAAGCCGAGGGAAAGATCCGCATCCCTCCGTCCAAACTCGGACAGGACATCGAGTCCATCGTGGAAGGAGTCTCCTGCGAGCAGTTCGAAGGAAGAATGGAGGAAGACCGCAGTTTCACCATCCTGGTCAGCGATGTCAGGGCGGAAGGGCTGGGTAACATCGTCCACGGTGACGGCGCGGTCCATCAGACCGTGAAGTACAAGCGTCTCGCATACATCCCGAAGGATGGCGAGGTCGTCGTAGGTGTCGTGGTGGAGGTCAACCGTTTCGGTGCCTTCGTTAGGTTCGGTCCGCTTGACGGGCTCATACACGTCAGTCAGGTCATGGACGACCACGTCGATGTCGACGAGGTCAACCACAGGCTCGTCGGGAAAGACACCGGAAGGTCTCTGGGGGTCGGCGACAGAGTAAAGGCCAGGATTTCAAGCCTTTCTTTCGATGACCGGACTCCTCAGGACAGCAAGATCGGTCTGACCATGCGTCAGCCGGGTCTCGGAAAACTTCAGTGGCTCGAGGAAGACGCAAATGGCTCGAAGGCCGATTCGGCAAAGAAATCAAAGAAAGGAAGTGATGAGTGATGGCAGGCATTACATATCTTGCGTGCAAATCCTGCAACTTCCTGACCGAGGGTTCCGTATGTCCCCGTTGCGCCGGAGAGACCTCAAGGGACTGGCAGGGAATGGTAGCGATCTCCGACTATACCAAATCCGAGATCGCTTCCAAGATGGGTATCACCGCAAACGGTGTCTACGCCCTCAAGGTGCGCTGATCCGATGGTATCGGGCAGGGTCCTTTCTCCTTCTGCAAGGGAGACCTTCAAGGAACCTGTCGGAACGGACATCAGCGAAGAAGATCTCAGGATCTTCGGTAAAACACATTACATAATCACAGTCGGCGACGTCGTGTCGCTGACCGTGAGGAATATCGGGATCGTGCCCCATCTTTCCGTCTATGACGGGATCACGGAGAGGCACGAGCTCACGGAGTTCGCCGACCTTGTGAAGAACAGGGGGTGGACGGAGACTGTGGTCGTCAATCCGCCGGGATACATAACCCGGGAACTGATGGCGGCGGTCGAAAACGCTTTGGCCGGGAGATCTGAAAAGATTATCAGGGTCGAGGGGGAAGAGGATCTGGCAGTCATACCATGCATTCTTTTTGCGCCCGAAGGCTCGGTCGTCGTCTACGGATGGCCCGGGAGAGGGATGAAAGCCGTTCTTGTGGACGGCCCCATAAAAAAACACATCAGATATCGGTATGATATGATGGAGGAGTCAAAATGAAAATGGAGATCAAAGAACAGAAAGAGAATGTCTTCCAGCAGAGGACGGAAGTTCGCTTTGTAGTCGACCACCCCAGGGAGTCCACCCCCGGAAGGAATGCAGTGGCTGAAGAGATTGCTAAGAAGCTCGGAACCCAGAGGAACCTTGTTATCGTTGACGATCTCAAAAGCCTGTACGGTGTCGGAAAGACCGAAGGCTACGCCAAGGTCTACAAGAACATCGAGACCGCAAAGAAGTATGAGAACGAATACCTCCTCAAAAGGAACGGCTATGCCGACAAGCCTGCTGAGGAAGCCCAGGAGTGATTCAGATGGCAGCAAAGAAAGCCGTTGAGAAGAAAGCGATTCAGAAGAAAGACGCTTACAGCGTCGAGGGCGACAAGGTCGTCAGGACCAAACCCGTTTGTCCCAAATGCGGACCCGGAACTTTCATGGCCGTCCACAAAGACCGTACCTCTTGCGGTCGCTGCGGCTACACCGAGTTCAACAAAGAGTGAAGAAATCTCCAAGGCTCCTCTCCCTCTCAGTTTGGGGCCATATACCGGGGCTGGCACCCCGGTCACCTTTCTTTCTCTATTTTTAAATTTCAACGAGGACCCGTAGTATAGCTTGGATAGCATAGAGGCCTCCGGAGCCCCAGACCCGGGTTCGAATCCCGGCGGGTCCGCCACTTGTATTAGCCAGCAGTCAATTTTTCAATTTCAATAACATTTTGAAAAGAGCATACAATAGAAATTGTAGATCATAGAGAATTATGAAAATAGAATTATAATTTTGAGTTTATTTTCATTTATTCATTGTTATCGAAGAAGTCTAGTATGCAGTCCATTTTAAAACTCTAAAATTTTCATTCTAAAACTCGAATGATCTTGCAGAGGTTGAATCCGTCTTCCAGGGCATCGCATCGT